>JAFAZN010000505.1 GCA_019239775.1 Chloroflexota bacterium | reverse complement strand
CAGGTGGGGGATTCACTCCGGTGGGGGATTCACTCCGGTGGGGGATTCACTCCGTGAGGGTTCACTCCGGTGGTGGATCCACTCCGGTGGGGTTCACTCCGTGGGTGGTCACTCCGTGGAGATCCACTCCGTGGGGATTCACTCCAGTGGGGATTCACTCCGGTGGGGGTCGATCGGTAGAGATGTGTTAGTCGAGGTCTTCGGCGCGGAACAGGGTTGTGGTGCTCAGGCGGCGCAGGTACGACAGGTAGGCATCTTTGGTCATTTGCGGCTTGAACTCGGCTTTGATGCGTTTGGCTTCGCGGGCGTCGTCGGCCAGAAGATCGATTGCGGTCATCGCCATGACCTTGGCCGGGTTGAGCACTGCTTTGCGGTAGTCGTCGATGCGATAGTCGGCGCCGTGGCCGGCGCCGCTTGCGCCACCCGCGTAGGGGTGGACCGTGGGCACCAGGTGACTGATGTCGCCCATGTCCGTGGAGCCACCACCATGGCCCTTGTCGCGTACATTCGCGGGTCCGACGACTGCCTGCGCGTTCGCGCGGAAAAGGTTGATGAGACTCGGATCGTGAGAAAGTGGCAGGTAGCCAGGCAGTGTAGTGATTTCAACGGCACCACCGATGGCTAGGGCACCAGCCTTGAGTGCACGATCAACTTTGCGGTGGGCAACTTCGATGGCTTCAACACTGGCGCCGCGACAAAACAGCTCGACGCGGACGTCGGCCGGAATCGCGTTCACCACGTCACCGCCGCGGGTGACGATCGGATGGACGCGGATGTGGTCGTCGTCTTTGAACGTTTCGCGCAAGGCGTCGATGCCGGCGAGGGCGACGCGTGCCGCTGAGAGAGCATTGATGCCTTGATCGGGTGCACCGCCTGCGTGGCTGGTGCGACCCAGAAAGCGAACGAACTTGGCCACGACGCCGTTGTTGGTGCCGCCGACAGCGATGTCGCCGTCCTCAGGGCGCGTGGACGCATGCACCATCATCGCCACATCCACGTCGTCGAAGGCACCGAGGCGCACCATCTCGGCCTTGCCACCCAGGAACTCCAGTTGGCCCTGTTCGCGGAACTTCAGCCGTTCTTCGAGCTCGACATACTCTTCGGCGGGGACGGCCATCAGGGCGATGCGGCCCGAGAGTTGAGGAGCCACTTCCTTGAGAGCCAGGCCCGCGCCGAGCATCATGGCGATCTGGGCGTTGTGCCCGCAGGCGTGCACCGCTCCGGTGCGCGGGTCGCGCTCGGGGTGCTCCCAGCAGAGCAGCGAGTCAAGCTCGCCGAGGACAGCGACCGTTGGGCCGGCCGCGCCGCACTGGAGATCGGCGCGAGTGCCCGTCACCGCGATGCCGTCACGGTGGGCCAGCCCCAGCCGATCGAACCACTCGTGGACGAGGCCCGCGGTGTGGTGCTCTTTGAAGCCGAGCTCCGGCTGGGCAAAGATCTGCCGGGCGAGCGCCTCGAGGTCATCGGCGGCGGCATCGACGGTCTGCTGGACGCGCGCCTTCATTTCAGTCGGGGTCACGGGAACTTACGATACTCGGGCCTGAGCTGCTGAGCAGAAAGCCCGCCACGATACAGGCGAGGCCGATCAGCTCGCCGAGAAAGAACACGGACGTGATCCCGAAGCGCGTCAGCCCACTTGCCACGCTCGGGACGAACGCGCCTACCGCGATCAGCACGTTTGCGCTCACGCGGTTGTTGAGCTGGCGGGTGCGGGCGAACTGCAGTGCGCTCAGGAGGGCGCCCAGGATCAGCACCAGGGCGCCGGCGATGTTGAAGGGTGGGGTGAGCGCGCGGATGTCGGCATCGAACGCCTGGCCGCTCACAATCTGGTCTGGCGAGCTCGGCAGGAGAGAAACGTCCACTGGTGCGATCCAGATCACATAGATGGCAGCGGTGCTGGCGACCAGCAGGAGGACGGTCGCGGATTCGGCAAGACGGTACGGCTTGAAGGTCAGCACCGCGCCCAGCACGATGGCGCAGCCCAGTCCCAGGAAGCCGATCAACAAGTGGTTCGTCGCGAGCGCCGGCACACCCGCGCCCAGGACGCAAACGACCGCCAACGAGCCGAAGGGTGGATCGCGGTGAAGATACAGCGTGCCGGCGCCGAGGTAGGCAGCCACACCGATCGCGCCACTGGCGTACCACAGCTTGTACAAGCTGGGCGACCAGCCGGCCGCAGCGCCCAGCGCTTCTGACCCGGTCGCAAGCGCGTACCACAGAAGGCCAAGGCACCACACCATGTACTGGGGTTGAAGGCGCAACGCAAAGCGACGCGCCATGACCGCGGTGAACGCCAGCGCCAGCAAGCTGGTCGCCGACGTAATCAGGACGTTAGGGTGCACTCACTGTCAGCGAGATTGTCGCCGCTAAGCACGGTAACTGGCCCGGCCGATAGTGAAATGAGACGAATGGGCAGGCCTTCCGAAGCGCGCATCCAGGCTGACAGTGCGGCACTACTGGTGCGCGTGGGCGATCGGCGCTACGGGTTGCCGCTAGCCGCGGTTGAACGCGTTCTCCCCATCGCGGCCGTTTTGCCGATGCCCGACGCGGGCGAACACCTCCTGGGCATGCTCAACCTGCATGGGAGCGTCTTGCCCGTGGTCGATCCACACGCGCGCCTGGGCCTGCCCAGACCCGGACTGGCCTCCGACCATCGGCTTATCTTGCTGCGCGGCAAGGACCCTTTTTTGCTCTGGGTGGACGAAGTCGACGAAGTGGTGGGGCTCGATCCGGCGACGATCAGCGACGTGCCAAGTGCGCCGCCGAACGCTGTAGCGCCAAGGGTCGTTCGACTCGGAGATGCCATCGTGCCATTGCTTGCGCCTGGTGCGCTCGAGCCGCGCACCGCCAGCGCGTGACCAGGCACCGGTCCGAGGCGATCTCGGCGCCACTGTCCGCCCCGCAACGTCATCGCGTACTGGAGTTAGTGCAGCGACGTTTCGGTATTCGAGATTCGGACTACGGGGCTTCGCGGATCGATGCGGCCGTGAAGCTGGTTCTGCCAACCACCGAATACCCTGACGTCACGCAGCTGCTGGCCTCGGTCACTGACGAAAGTACGCCGCGGTGGCTGTTCGAACTCGTTCAATTCCTGACCGTCGGGGAGACCTATTTTTTTCGGGATCCGGCCCAGATCGCTGCCCTCCGCGACGCCATCCTCCCCGAAGCCATTGCCCGACGCGGCATCGAGCGACGGCTGCGCGTTTGGTCGGCTGGTTGCTCGACTGGTGAAGAGGTCTACACGCTGGCGATTCTTTTGCTGCAGCGCAATCTCGGCGCGGACTGGGATATCTCGCTGGTCGGGACCGACGTGAATCGCGAATCGCTCCGCGTGGCGCGCGAGGGGCGTTATCCCGCGTGGTCATTTCGGTCGACGCCTGACACCGTGCGCGATCGCTACTTCGAGCCGGGCACCGGTGGTTGGCGACTCACCGAGGATGTGCGGCATATGGCACGCTTTTCCTGGATGAACCTCGGCGCCGACGACCTGATGGCACCGGTGACGGACGCCGACCTGGTGGTCTGTCGCAACGTCACGATCTACTTCGATGACGTGGCGACGCAGCGCCTGTACCGAACGTTGATCTCAGCTTTAGCGCCTGGCGGCTGGCTGATGCTCGGGCCGTCGGACCCGTTGCCGACCGATACGCGGAACCTGGAACGCGTCGAAGTGGCCGAGACCATCTTGTGGCGACGGCTCACGGTGGCCACGCCCGAGCGGCCGCGGAGCGTGCCGACGATCACGCCGCGCCGCACGATGCCACGGCTTGTGCGACCAACACCATCTGGGAACGAACTCGACGCAGGGCTTCTCGCGCTGGAAGCGGGGTCGCCCGGGTCGGCACTGGAGTGGCTCAGGCGGGCGACGTTCCGGCAGCCCGATAACGCGCTCGCGCAGTTCGCGCTGGCTCGCGCATATGCGGCCCTGGGCGACCAGCAACGGGCTCTTGCCGCATTTGCCCATACGCGCAGGCTGCTCGATGCCTTCGGCGCGGATGACCTGGTGCCGGGCAGCGATTCGCTCGCGGTTGGAACGCTGCGGCAAACCGTGGCAGGCTTTGTGGACCAACTGGCGGCGTGAGCGACGTCGAGCTCGACGAGGTGCTGCGGCGGCGGGCCGAACAACTGGCGCAGCTGCCGGTCACCGAGAACACGGGCGACGAAGTCGAGGTGCTGGCGTGCCAGATGGGCGACGAACGGTACGCGGTCGAGACAAGGCACCTGCGAGCGGTGCAATGGGCAACTGGCGTCACGCCTGTGCCATGCACGCCGGCATTTGTGGTGGGCATCGTCAGCGTGCGGGGTGAGATTGTCACGCTGCTGGACCTGGCGACCATGATCGGACTCCGCGGTGTGCCACTGCTGGCTGCTGACAAGCCTGTGCCTGTTCTGCTACTGGGTTTGGCGGGGATGCGCGCGGGACTGGTGGTTGATGAGGTCCTCGGAGTTGAGCGCCTGAAGCTGGATGCGTTGCGCGTCGCGCCGAGCGGCCGCGAGTTCGTGCGCGGCATTGGGCCGCGGGACACCGTGGTGCTCGACGTGGAAGCCCTCCTGGGTTCGGGGCGCTTCACCGTCTCCGACGAGTAGGCACGAAGGTCTCTACGCGGCAGCGCCCGCCGCACCGCGCGACGTTCTGGTGCGCTCGCGCCGATGAGCACAGACGCCGGCGCACAGGTGGCATTGAGCACAATCGCAACGCAGGAACCGTTGGGCCACTAATGCAGCGGCTTGAAAACACGGGCCACACACGGTCGCATGCGGGGCAACAGCGCGCTAAACGTGTGGGCGCGGGCGGTGGCGCGCTGGACTAGCTCGCCAGGGGGAGCTCGTGCTGGCCTAGTACGAAGCGGACGAGGTGTTCGCGGCTTTCGTGCTGCGCTTCGCGGAACTCGCAGCCGGCTTCCCACACCTCATCGATGCCCAGGTGCAGGTGTTGGACGTGGCGCACGTCGGCGCGCATCGTCAGCTCAGCACCACCTGCGGTGCGGAACGCGAACTCGAGCTGCGCGCCCGGCAGCAGCTGCTGCTGTGAATGCACCAGCAAGCCGCTGGCGCTGATGTTGCGAATGGTCGCCCTGATCGGAATGCGCAGGTGGCCGGCGACCCGAGCCGCCGAGGACGGCTGAATGATGACCGGGTGGCGTGTCTCGCGCCGCAGCGGGCCGGCGCGTTCGCCACGCCAGTGCGTCATGAGCTGCCCGCGATCGGTGACGAAAGCAATCGCGATCCCGAAGACCAGGGCCCAGAACGCCGACGTAATCCCCAGGATCGAAAACGGCGTCGCGGATATCAGGAATGCCGCGAGCGAGGCGAAGCGCAGGGTTCCCCCGAACGCGCGTTCCATTGCGTCCTGGAACGAGGGCAGGATCGCGAGGCCGGCCAGCGTGATGACATAGCCGTGCGGCAGGATGCCAATCAGCGAAGTCACGGGGGAAGCCGCGAGGGCAATAGCCACCATGGCAAGAGCGACAAGCAGCGATGCCCAGTAACGGCCGTGCATCGGGCCCGCCTGCGGGCTTGCCATGATCGGAATGCCGTTGCGCGAAGCCTGAGCGGTGTGACCGCCAAAGATGGCATTTACGACCGAGTTGATGCCGAGCACCAGCGTGACCTTGTCGGCCGGCACACGATAACCCTGTTCGGCCAGGTAACCGAGGCCCTGCACGTTGCCAAGTCCAATTGACAGCACGATCAGAGGCAGGCTGATAGCCAGGATGCTGTTCAACGAGAAGTGCATCGCGGGTACCGCAAGCGACGGTAGGGTCCAGTCCACCGGAGCGGGTGTGGAAGCGTGCATGGCGACGACGGCGAGGCCACCCGCAAGCAGCGCGAGGCCAATCGGTGGCACCCGCGGATTGCGCATCGCACGACCCAGGATGTAGCCGAGCACGGTGATACCGGCCACGGTGATGTCGGAAACACTGGTACTGACGACGTTCATCACGTCGGACAGGATGCTGCCGCCAAGCATGGCCATAGCCAGCGGCATTGGCAGCCATACCAGGAGGCGGCGGCCGAAGCCCACGAAGGCAAGCACGACCACGATGACGCCGGCCATCAGGTTGGCGCCGGCGATGTCTTCAAAGGTAAAGCGAGTCGAAAGCGTGCCCAGGAAGATCAGGGCCGACAGGCTGGAGGTCGTTGCCAGCGGCTGCCGATAGGCCAGCGACAGCACGAACGACGACACCGCGCCAGTTGCCCAGATGATGAACATCCACGAGGACACGTGGGCCCGATCTAGACCGAACGACGCGATGACGGCTATTTGCACCGGCACCATGCCCACGGCGTACCAGAGAAAGGTGGTCAGGCCCGCCCAGGCGGCCGCCTGGTTGAAGTCACGCAGCAGGGTTCTTTGGTTGCGTGGAAGGGCGCCATGGCCGCGCTGCCGGAGGTGCCGACCTGCGTAAGGCCGACCGCCAACAGGCGCGCGGGTCGCACGAGGACGGAAGGCAAGGACGGTCGCCATGCAGCGCGAGTATCGGTCGGGGGAGGGGCTTCCTTTACCCGCAACGAAGCCGACACAAACGGGCGCCGGCCTCTGCCGGATGTTGGGGCAGGCGGATGGCGGCTTTAGAACACGCCGACCGCGGCCGATCTTTTGATCAACGCCGCAGATACATATGGGAGTAGCCAGCGTGGTTCGACAACCTACCCTGAATAGCGAACCGCGTCGCAAACGTGGCGGGTTGCGCAAGCTGAACGTCCGCACCTGGCCGGTGGCCACCAAGATCGTGGGGCTGTGCGTTGGCGTTGCCGCTGCGGTCGCGATCGGAGTGACTGCGCTCGGCTATACGCAGGCTTCGGCCGGTCTGAAGCAGCAGGCGGAAGCCGCCCTTGGATCGGACGGTTTGCTCGTTGCGAACCAGGTCGATGCCTGGAATGCGAAACGACTCTCGGACGTGCAGTCGCTCGCGGCGCTGCCATCCGTGCGGCGGGTGCTCGAAGGTGGTGCCAGCCCTGATCCGGTCGACGTTCAGGCGGCGCAGGATGCAATGGATGTGATCCGTGCGTCCTCGGGCGACGACGTGTTGAGCATCTCGCTGATCGGCGCCGACGGCACGATCCAACTGAGCACGCTTGCGCCGAACGTCGGCAAGAACCTGAAAGTTCGCGACTATTTTCAAGCCGGCATGCGCGGCCAGAGCTTCATTAGCGGCGTCGCGATCGCCCTTACCGACGGACAGACTTCGCTCTTTCGCGCTGCGCCCGTCTATGGCAGCGACGGGCATGTAATCGGCGTGATGCAAGGCCGCTCGAGTGTTGAGGCGCTGCAGAAGATCGTGGATCAAGCGCGCGGGCGCGTTGGTACAGGCGCGACCGGCCTGCTCATCGACGACCAGGGACTGGTTATTGCAAGCGGCCAGGATCCACATTGGCTTCTCAGGCCAATCGTGACACTGTCGCCAGACGTGGCCAAGAGCCTGATGAACGACCAGCGCTGGGCCGACAAGTCAGCGCCAGATGCGCTGGGCCTGAACGATCTTGCGCCAGCCATCGGCAGCAACGCGCGCATGACCCTGGACTGGCGCACGGACAACACCGACTACCACGTCATCGCCGTTCCGCTCGACCAGACCGACTGGGTCTACCTCGCAGCCCTGCCCTCCCAGACGTTCGAATCGGCTGCGCGCGAGTTCCTGCGGATCGCCGTCATTGCGGCTATCGCTGGCCTGATTGTGGCAGGCATTCTCTCGGTGCTCCTCACGCGACCGATCGCCTCGGCAGTGCGCCAGGTGGCGAATGCCGCGCGCGGTCTCGCCTCGGGGGATCTCGACCAGACCATCGACGTGAACTCACAGGATGAGCTCGGCGATATGGCCGATGCCTTCGCGACCATGATCTTCCAACTTCGCACGTTGCGCACCGAAGTTACCGAGGGGGCCGAGAGTCTTTCGGGCGCGGGTGAGGCCATTCTGGCCGCGGTTGCCCAACAGTCGGCAGGCGCCACCGCACAGTCGGCCGCCATCGCCGAGACCAGCGCGACGGTCGAAGAGGTCAAGGCCTCGGCGCAGCAAGCAACCCAGCTGGCGGAGTCGGTAGCCGCCACGGCACGAGAAGCCGATCGAATCGCGGCAGATGGCGTCACCGCCGTCCAGGACGCGACCGAGGGTATGGCCAACATCCGCGAGAAAGTGGAGTCAATCGCCGACCAGATTCTGGCGCTCTCGGAACAGAGCCAGCAGATCGGCGAGATCATCGCCACCGTCGGCGACCTCGCGGATCAATCCAACATGCTCGCGCTGAACGCGGCCATTGAGGCGACCCGCGCGGGCGAGCACGGCCGCGGCTTTGCCGTGGTGGCGCAGGAGATTCGGGTCCTCGCCGAACAGTCCAAGGCAGCGACCGCGCAGGTGCGCGCCATTCTGTCCGATGTTCAACGAGCCACCAACGCCGCGGTGATGGCGACCGAGCAAGGGACCAAGGGTGTTGACGCGGGCGCGCGTCTCATCGATCGGGCTGGAGAGACAATTACCGAACTGGCGACCGTTATTCAGGACGCCTCGACCTCGGCACAGCAGATCACCGCCGCGGTGCGGCAGCACTCCATCGGCATGGAGCAGATCGTCGCGGCGATGAGCGACATCAGTCGGGCGACGTCGCAGAACCTGAATGCCACGCACAGCACGCAGGGCGCAGCTGAGGATTTGACTCACCTCGCCAGACGTCTGGCGTTCATCATCGGCAGCTACCGCATCGGCGGCGCGGTCGAGGTGCCTGTCGAAGAGGACGACAACGTGCTGGATTTCTCGCTGCTTGGCAGCGAGCGCGTCGCGTAGTCGAGGAAAGGCGCAGGCAATAGCGTGCCCGACCTCGAGGCGCGGCTCGAACGACTCGATGCGCTGTTCGGCATTGAGCTGTTCGAACGCATCGATCAACTGAATGCGCTCTTCGGTGAGCTGTCCCTGCACTGGGATGCCGCTCAGGCAGGAGCGTTGGCGCGCAGCCTACATGGGCTGAAGGGCGCGGCACGGGCGGTGGACGCCAGCGCGATCGAGCAGGTTGTGCACGCCGCTGAGGGGGCAACACTGGCGACCTCGGGCGCGGAGCGGCCAACGACGGCATGGTTCGAGGCCATGCGCGTGGCACTCGAGGTGCTGCCTGGGCTGCACGCCGGCACGCCTGTCGACACCGAACGCGTGATCGCGGGGTTGGCCGCCGTCTCGCACGCGCCAGACGGAGAGGCGCAACCGCCCAAGGCGTGGTCCGCTCAGGAGAATCCGAGCGCTCGGGCCAGTGACGTTCCGAAGGATCAGACCACAATGGGTTGGACCAGGTCGACCGTGGCGCAGCCAACCAGCGCCAGCACGGACCGAGGAGAGGTCAAGCCCGCGCAGCAACTTGCACCCACGCCCGTGGCGGAACAGGGCAGCGTGCGGGTCTCGCTGCCGAAGCTCGATGCGCTTCTCACCGAGAGTGGCGAGCTGTCGGTTACTCGACTGCGCATCAGCGAGCGGCTCGCCGAGCTACGCGCCCTGCAGCGCCAACTGGAGCGATGGCAGCGCGACTGGCACAAATCACGGCCGGCGCGGGCACGCATGCGCCGACTCGGCCATCGCGGGCGCGAGTCGGAGGCGCTGCTGCGAGCTGCCGAGCAGGCGGACCGCGATGTGCAGTCGCTGGTGCAGCGAACCCGCGAGCTCGTCGCCAATCTGGCGCAGAACGCTTCGCAGCTCGGCACGGTGTCCGACGCCATCGGACAGCAGGTCATGGCCGTTCGGTTGCTGCCCGCTGGAACGATGCTGGCGCCCTTCGAGAGACTTGTCCGCGACCTTTCGCGGCAGATCGGCAAAGAGGCACGGCTCGAGTTGATCGGGGCGGACACCGAACTGGACCGCCGCATTCTCGACGAGCTGCGCGACCCGCTGATGCACATGGTGCGCAACAGCCTGGACCACGGTCTGGAAACACCGGCAGAGCGGCTGCAAGCTGGCAAGCTCGCGCAAGGCTCTCTCAAGTTGGCCGCTACCCAGAGGGGCGACCGGGTGCAGATCACGATCGAGGACGACGGGCGCGGGCTCGACATCGAAGCGATCCGCGCGACGGCGGTGCGGCGGAACCTCGTGACGCCTGAAAAGGCTGAGAGCATGGACTCGCCTGCACTGATCGACCTGATTTTCCACCCAGGGTTCTCGACACGTTCGGCCGTTTCGGAGATTTCGGGACGCGGGGTAGGCATGGATGTGGTGCGCGAACACGTCTCGAGATTGGGTGGCGCCATCGCCGTGCAGACGACCTTTGGGAAGGGAACGAAGTTCACCATCAGCGTGCCGCTCACGCTGGCAACCACGCGAGTGTTGCTCGTGGAAGACGGTGGGCAGACGTACGCCGTCCCGTCTTCGAGCGTCGAACGCACCGGTCGCATCCGGGCCAGCGAGTTGCGAAAGGTGGAAGGACGGCTGGCAGTCCACATCGACGGCGAGGTGGTGCCAGTCGTGGAGCTCGCGGCGGTGCTGCGGCGACCACGGACAGACAGCCTCTGGGCGAACGATTGGCGGCCCTTTTTCATTTTGCGCGGCGACGACCGCCCCGTCGCTCTGCTCACGGACCAGCTCGTCGACGAGACCGAGCTCGTCGTGAAGGGCCTTGGCGCGCCGCTCAAGCGCGTGCGCCACGTTTCAGGCGCGGCGGTGTTGGGCACTGGCGCCGTGGTCGTCATCTTGAACGCGGCCGACGTCTCGAGGTCGTCGATGGGCAGCACCGAGGCCGCACCGCGAGTGGCAGGGCCGGTCGTGCGCGAACCTGAAGCAGAGGCGCCCAAGAAACGCGTGCTCGTGGTCGACGACTCGGTGATGACCCGCACCCTGGAGCGCACCATTCTCGAATCCGCCGGCTATTCGGTGGTGGTGGCAACGGATGGCGCGCACGCGTTGGAGCTGCTCGGCGAGACTCCGGTCGACGCAATCGTCTCGGATGTCGAGATGCCGCGAATGACGGGTCTCGAGCTGACTGCCGCGTTGCGCCAGGACGAACGCTGGCGACACCTGCCTGTCGTGCTCGTCACCTCGCTCGACTCGCCCGAGCACGTTGAGCGTGGGGCCGCGGTCGGCGCCGACGGCTATATCGTTAAAGGCCGCTTCGACCAGAACGATCTGCTGCAAGCGATCGGGAGACTGGTGTGAGCGAATCGAGCCGACTGCGCGTGCTCGTCGTCGACGATTCCTCGTCACAGCGCCAGATTCTTTGCCGCGTCTTGGGTGCCGATCCATCGATTGACGTGATCGGATGGGCGTCGACCGGCGCCGAAGCTATTCGTGCAGTGGCACGGCTGCGGCCAGATGTGGTCACGCTGGACGATCGCATGCCGCTGATGAGCGGGCTCGACGCTGCACGCCAGATCATGCGCGACACGCCGACACCGATCGTCATGATCAGCGCGGCCAGCGGCGACGATGCACGGCGTCTGGCGGACGAAGCGCTCGCCGTTGGCGTCCTGGCCGTTCAAGGCAAACGCGCGTTGTCATCGGCCGAGCCGCGCGCGGTGGAGCAGCTGGTTCGACTGATCAAGAGCATGGCCGCGGTGCGCGTCGTCCGCCGTCGCCGCGATCCAGACACCGCCGCCGATGCACCTGTTGCCTCGATAAACGGGGTGCATGGACCGACTTCACCTGAGATCGTGGCCATTGGTGCATCCACCGGTGGACCGCAAACCATTCGCGAGATTCTGAGCTACCTCCCCGGCAACTTCGGCCTGCCAATCGTGGTCGTGCAGCACACGACCGCGGGGACGGCCAACACCCTCGTGGAGTGGCTGGCGAGTGCGGCGCACATGCCTGTGCGAGTAGCTGAGGAAGGACAGGCCATGGATCGACCGGGCGTGTACGTGGCGCCGACCGGACGACACCTGGTGGTTAAGGGTCGGCGACTCGGGCTCGAACAAGGCCCGCCGGTATCACTGCATTGTCCGTCCGCAACGATGCTGTTCAGATCGGTCGCGGCGGCCTATGGACCGCGCGCTGTTGGTGTGCTGCTCACCGGCATGGGCGACGATGGCGCGCTCGGGTTGGCCGAGCTGAAAGCCGCCGGCGGCCTGACGATCGCCCAGGACGAGAGCAGCTCGATCGTGTTCGGCATGCCGGCTGAGGCGATTCGACTCGGCGCGGCCGCGCACATCCTGCCACCGTCCAAGATTGCCACCGTCCTGCTCGAGCAGGTTCTTTTAAAGACAGGCATGGGGTGACCAGCACGTGGATCTGATCGAGTTTCTGGGCGAATTTCAGCTGGAGGCTGGTGAAAAGCTCGATCTGATCGCCAGCCAGCTACTGCGCCTCGAGCGCGATACCAGCGATCTGCAACCGGTCCGCGAAATGTTCCTGGCCGCGCACACGATCAAGGGCGGCGCCGCCATGATGCGGCTGACGGAGGTCGAGGCGTTGGCACATGCTCTCGAGGACTTGCTCTCGTCGATCCGCGACCAGCAGCGGCCGATGGATGCCGCGGCCGCGGACCTGCTGTTCCAGGCAATCGATCGGCTACGAGCGCTGATCGCGGACGCGTCGGCGGCGTCGGTGGGGGCCGAACCCGACGAAGGGTTGCTCACGTTTGCCGCGGAGCTGCGTTCTGGGCCCAGGACGGAAGTGGTGCGCGGGCCAGCCCGGGCACTTGTCGTGGACGACTCGGCCACGGTGCGCGAGCTGGAAAGCATGTTGCTCGCGGACGCGGGCTATGTCGTCGAGCTCGTCACGGATGGTCACACGGCGGTTTCGCGGGCACTCGCGGAGCACGTCGACCTGGTGGTGGCTGGGGTTCAGAGCGAAACGCTTGGCGGCATCGAGGTGTGCGCTGCGCTGCGGCATGCGGACATCGCGGTTGTGCTCACCAGTGCGGATGCAGGGCAAGAGCTGGCGCGGCGGGCGACGAACGCGGGTGCGCGGGCGCTGGTGCGCAAAGGTTCGCTGCGCGACAGTGACCTGGTTCAGGTAGCCAGCGAGCTACGCCGCTAGTCGTTTCACGCCTAACCGCTGCACACAGAGGTCCAGGACTCCTCCTGGTTACCTTCCACTGCCTGGAGCATTCGGGCGCGATGCAACCGAGCGCTCTACGCAGAAACGAAATCTTCTCTTGAAAGAGAAGCAGAACTTGAAGCAAATCCTCTCTTGAAAGAGAAGCAGAGCTTGAAGCAAATCCTCTCTTGGAAGAGAAGCAGAACTTGGACTAACTCTTCTCTTCAAAGAGAAACAGAAGTTGACTCACTTGGGGCGGCGAAGACCCGGGCGCGGCCGGCGTCTTTGGCGGCGTACAGTGCCTCGTCACTCGAGTGGTACAGGCTCTGCAGGTCCAGCCCGTGGACCGGGAATTCGGCCACACCGGCGCTGAATGTGACCGCGAACGGCTCACCGTCCAGGGCCTGGAACTCCTCGTGGCGCACGGCATCCAGGATGCGATACAGGCGTGTTACCCCGTCGCCGCTACCCATGCCGTACATACCCACCAGGAACTCTTCACCCCCCCAGCGTGCGACCACGTCTTCGTCGCGGAACGATCGGCGCAGAATCGAACCGAGCCGCCGCAACACCTCGTCGCCGGTGGCGTGCCCGTAGCGATCGTTGACCTGCTTGAAGTGATCGACGTCGATGACCATCAGCGAAAAGGGGACGTGCTGGCGGCGGGCCAGCGAGAGCAAGTGCGTCAGCATCTCGGTCGACTTGTGGCGGTTCGCCAGCTGCGTGAGCTGGTCGACCTCGGCCAGTGCGCGCAGCCGCGCATCCTGTTCGGCCAGCCGTTTGTGCAGGCCCGAAACGCGTTCGGCCGCGATCAGCCGCAGGTTGAGGTCGGCCACGTCCAGAGTCTTGGAGAGGTAGTCATCGGCGCCGGCTTGCATACCTTCGAGCGCGTGCGAACGATCGCCGAACGCGGTCAGCAACACGAAATACGTGTAAGGGCCGGGATGGTCGCGAACGAGTCGGCACAGCTCGGGGCCTTCGATACCGGGCATCAGCCAGTCGCTGATGATCACGTCGGCACCTTGCGAGCGAAAAAGCTCCCATGCTTCGGTGCCGTCGGCCGCCGTCATGCACTCGTGGCCGAGCCGCTCGACGGCGGACTTCAGCATCATCCGCGAGGTACGTCCGTCCTCGACGACCATTACTTTCATCAGCTCGTGCGCTTGAGTATCGGCCGGTGCGTATGCGATCGTGAGCAGGGTGCGACTCGTCTGGCTGAACGGGGTATTGCTAGGGCTCGTCGCAGTGGCGATCGTCGCCGTCGAGGCATGGGACCGACCTGAGGCCGCGGTCGAAGCAGCCGTTCAGCGATACGCGACCGCTGTCTCCGGCGGCGACCTGGATGCGGCAATGGCGGAAATTGCGCCAGACCAGCGCGATCGTTGGACCGCCTGGGTTCAAGGCCAACTGGGCAACGAGTACGCGGTGACGGGCGTTGCCGTGCGGGCGCCATGGTTGCTGGCACGACCGGTCGAGGTGACCGTGGACATGGACATCAACCGCGATTACCCGGACGACTTCTACCAGGCCACCCCAAGGGTGGCCGTCGAGGTGGATAGAACTGACGGACGCTGGTATCTAGCGGCGCCGCTCCTCGCGCCGACCGCGGAACTCTAATCGGAGCGGCGTCCCTTCGAACTGGAAATGCGCACGAAGCGTGTTGTCCAGGTAGCGCACGTAGCTGAAGTGCACCAGTTTCGGCGCGTTGCAAAACAGCGTAAAACGTGGCGGCGACGTACCCGTTTGAGCGGTGTAGTAAATCTTCAAGGCGCGCCCCCGCTCAGTCAGCGGATGCGCCTCGACTGCTTTGCGGACCACATCGTTCAGAAGAGCCGTCGGGATACGTTTGGTCCGTTCGGCCTGGATGGCCAGCGCGGTATCCAGCACGCGATCAACCCGCTGCCCGGTTTTTGCTGAGATGTACAGAACGGGCGCCCAGTCAGCGAACTTCAACTCTCGGCGCAGGGCCACCGTGTACTCCTGCTGCGCCTTCGGATGCTTTTCGGCCAGGTCCCACTTGTTGACGGCGACGACCAGGCCCTTTGCCGCCTCCTCCACGTATCCGGCCACGTGAGCATCCTGCGCCAGCACCCCTTCGGTTGCGTCGATGAGGAGGATTGCAACGTCGGAGCGTTCGATCGCACGAACGGTTCGGAGGACGCTGAACTTCTCGACGCCAGGTTGGATGCGCCCACGGCGGCGCACGCCGGCCGTGTCGATCAGCAGGATTGTCTGGCCGTCACGCGTAATGGGCGTGTCGATCGCGTCGCGGGTGGTGCCGGGCTCATCCCGAACAATCGTGCGGCGCGCGCCAACCAGTTTGTTCACCAGGCTGGATTTGCCCACGTTCGGACGACCAACGATAGCGAGCGAAACGGCTGGTTCGGTCTCGGGTTCAACGGCAGTCTTGGGGAACCAGTCGACGATTGCGTCGAGAAGATCGCCGGTGCCTTCGCCGTGCAGTGCCGAGATCAGCACAGGCTCGCCAAACCCCATCGGTACGTACTCTGCGAGGGCATCTAGCTGGCGCCGCTGGTTGTCCGCTTTATTGGCAGTGAAGATGATGGGCTTGCGCGAGCTGCGCAGCTCGTTGGCGACGTCGTGATCGGCGGCCGTCAACCCACTGGCGGCGTCCACGACCCAGACGATGACGTCCGCCTCATGCATGGCCTCCTCGGCTTGCAGGCGCACATCGGCGAGCAAATCACCGTCGCCGGTGTCCAAGCCAATACCGCCGGTGTCGATGACGGTGAATTCGCGATTGCGCCACTCGGCGGTACCGTACAGCCGATCTCGCGTGGTGCCAGGTACGTCGTGGACGACGGCGCGGTGCTCGCCGATGAGCCGATTGAACAGCGTCGACTTGCCCACGTTAGGCCTACCGACGAGAGCAACAATCGGCACCTAGCAACAGCCCCACCGATTCGAGTTCATACCCGAGGTCCAGGACTCATGCGGGGGCCGTGGGTGTTGGGGTCGGCGGAGGCGGCACGGGCGTTGGAGTCGGCGGCGCCTGCGCCAACTGGACCTGCACCTGTTTAGGATTCACGTCCTGGAGGACGAGCCCAGTGGGCAGTTGCTGGACTTTGACGTCGAGCGAATACGTCCCAGGTCCTTTGCCAGACGCATCAACCACGACCTTGAAGTCGCCAGGATTCAACGTGAGATTTTGCAGCGCTGGTGCAGGCCCGGAGATGGTGACCGCGACGAGGTCCAGCGGCCGGCCGAGCTGCACGCTTCCCGACAGGTTGATGACCGACGGTGGCACGCGGACCGACTGATTCATCTGGAGCGGCGTAACGCGCAGGGTCACGGAGACGGTCTGGCCGTCTTGTAGCAAGAGCGTGCGCTGGGGTGGCGCCAGAGCCACCGTACGCACCACCGTGCTGGAGATGCCACTGATGTCGACCGGTGCCGTATCAACCAGGTTGACGGCCTCCAGGCTCGCCGAGTCACCGACCAGGGTCGTGGTAGACGGGTTCAGCTCGACCGGATCCAAGGCATAGCCCGGCGCCGGTTGGCCCTGGATATTCGGCCGGATGCCGACCTCCTTGTACAAGGTCTGCTGCGTGATCGGCACCTGCACGGTTACGGACTGCGGCGCTGCACGTAAATTGAGATCCTTGAGGTCGTTGCCACGATCGTCCAACAGGCGCAGCGTGAACGCACCATTGACTGAGACCGTGACATGGTCAATGTTCACGTCGACGACAGCCTCACTGGCGCGTCCAACCAGGCTGGCCGCGCCGGTTACGGTGATGCGCGGTGGATCGACGGATGCGTCGCCCAGCGCGTAGCCCTGCGCCACCTGGCCCTGCAGATTCACGCGGACTGGTACGACCTGTTCGCGCACCTCTTCGAAATGCAGCAGCAGGCTGGCCTCGTCGGGCTGCACACTCCGCACCTCGGGATCGGTCGTGGTGGTGGCAATTGGCAACAGGGTATCGCCGGCCGTTGCGCCGGTGGCATCGACCTGGGCCGTAAAGTTGGCGGGTCCGAGGCGGTTGAATACGTTGAGCGGGGCGGTCACCCAGGGGCGAACCGACTGGGTTGGAGTGGTCACGACCAGGCCGGGTGGGACATTCACCACCTGGACGGGCACCGAAAACCCGGTCTGGCGTTGATCGAAAGGCGTCTCGCTGAGAGCCACGAAATACAGGAGGACTGCCAGGCCCAGGGCAAACAGCGCTCGGCTGAAGTCGATCGTGAACGGAAACCGCATGGTGGACTAGCTAGATCTAGGCCGCGTCTGGCTCGGAATCATCGCGCTTCTCGGGGGCATCAGTCCGCTTTTCGCGGGCGCGCCCGAGTCCGGGCAAGCCTGGCAGCCCGGTGGGGCGACCATTCGCGCCGTAACCAGCGGAGCGGTCCAGGATCGAGAGCACCTTCTGTAAACGAGCCTGGCCAAGGTTGCGCACCATGCGGCCTGCATTCGCGAGTGAGATCGAGCCTGTTTCCTCCGAAACCACGACGGCGATGGCGTCCGAGATCTCCGTGATGCCGATGCCCGCGCGGTGGCGCGTGCCCATGTGCTCGACGGTGGGCGACTGCGACAGCGGCAGCACCACCCCGGCCGCGACGACGCGGTCGCCATGGATGATGACGGCGCCATCATGCAGTGGCGAGTTCGGCCAGAAAATATTCAACAGAAGCTCAGGCGAGATGAGGGCGTCCATGGCCACGCCTTTGGATGCGTACTCACCCAATGGGGTTGAGCGTTCCATAATCAGGAGCGCCCCGAATCGTCGTTCGGCGAGCTGCTGCGCACCACGCGCAATGATCTCCGCCAGACGCGTGTTCGACGAAACCGTCGTGGTGCGTGGGATGAGCGATCCTGCACGGCCAAGTTGTTCAAGCGCGCGACGGATCTCGGGCTGAAAGAGCACCGGAATCGCAAAGATCAACGCGGGAATCGAGTTGCGCAGCAAGAACTGCAGCATCGTCAGGTTGAACACGTTGCTGAGCACGAATCCGAGCGTGAGCAGAATCAGGATGCCCCGCACCAGGGTGGCCGCCGAAGTGCCCGCGATCAGGCTCAAGAGCCAGTACAGGAGCAGCGTGACGATCGCGATGTCGAGGACCGCGCTGAAGCCGAAACGTCCGGAGAACGACAGCCAGATGATTTGCAGCAGCGAGAGCGCCCGCTCGATCGGTGCTGCGAAGTCCATACCTCAGTCCCGACCGAACAGCTTGAGCAACAACGCCTTCTGGACGTGGAGACGGTTCTCGGCCTGGTCGTAGACAACCGAAGCGCCGCCATCCATGACTTCGTCGGTGATCTCCTGATTGCGATGGGCTGGCAGACAGTGCATCGCCATCGCCCCGGGCTTGGCTTCGGCCAGCAGCTCGGAGTTGAGCTGGAAGCGACGGAACGCGGGCGCGCGTGCCTCCGCCTCGCTTTCCTGGCCCATGCTGTACCAGGTATCGGTGTAGACCGCGTCGGCGCCGCGCACTGCTTCGCGCGGATCGCGAAACAGCTCAATGGCCCCAGTAGGTGCGCCTGCCTGAGCCTGATCCATGATCGCGCCATCCGGTTCGTAGCCGTCGGGACACGCGACGCGCAAATGGATGCCCAGGCCCGGTGCAGCAAGCGCAAGTGAATGTGCGACGTTGTTGCCATCACCCACGTACGCGAGGTGCAGACCGCGAAGAGTGCCGCGCCGCTCGTACAACGTGAGCAAATCGGCCAGGATCTGACAGGGATGCTCGCGATCGCTCAGCGCGTTGATGACTGGAACCGAGGCGTACTCGGCCAGGGCAACCACATCGGAATGCAGGAACACGCGCGCGACGAGCACGTCGACATAGCGACTGAGCACCCTCGCCACGTCTACGGCAGCTTCACGTTGGCCGAGGCCCACTTCGGCGGGCGACAGGTACACGGCGTGACCACCGAGCTGCAGCATCGCCACCTCGAAGGAAACGCGCGTGCGCAACGAGGGTTTCTGGAAGACGAGGCCGGCGGTGCGCCCTGCCAGAGGATGCTCCGTCGTGCGGAAGCGCTTCAGCTCGAGTGCGCGGTCGAGAAGATGCAGGATCTCCTCGGGCGAGAGGTCCGCAACACTCAGGTAGTTGCGGGTAAGGGACGAGGGTGACGGCGCGGTCTGAGCCGCGTTCCCAGGCGCAGCCGGCGACACGGCCGGGAGTATATCGCCCTAGCCCCTCGATGGCGTCCTAGCCGGGGTCGGGGCTGCAGGCACGGTTGCGGCACGGGTTGGTGCGCTGGTCGGCGCCCCTCGACCTTGGGGCACTGTCGCGGCCAGCGTTGGCAACGTCGTCAGGGTACGCGGGGTTGGCGTCGGCGGCTGGCGTACGGCCGTCGGCACGACGGTTGGGCCGGTGCGTACGAGGCCTGGGGTGGAGGTCGCCACGCTGGCAGCGGGCGGCTCGGGTTTGGAAGTCTCGAGGTTGCGCGGTTTGGACGTCGGTGTCGCTCGCGGCGCCACCACCACAGGCGCGGCGGGTTCAGCCGGCAGAAGGCGCGGCGCCGCGGGTGGCTCCGCAATCACCGGTGCGGTGAAGGGTGTCGCACTTGGGATCGGAGTTGGAGGGACTGGTGTGGCCGACGGCACGGGCGTAAATGTGGGCGCAAACGTTGGAACCACAGGCACGTCGGTTGGACTGGGTTCGAGTGTTTCTAGCGGCTGCGCGGCAAGTTCCGATTGCTCGGCTTCCACGCGAGCCAGGACGATGGTGCTGCCGAGCCCCAGGAGGTAGCCGCCGCAGGCAAGCAGGAACAGGATCGCGACGCACGCGTACTGCACGCGCTGCAGATCGGTCAGGCTGTCGAACCAAAAGATGACGCGGCGAACTGTCGGCGGGTAGCCGGCCAACAGCGGCCCTGGGTCAGTGCGCACGGCCCGGCCGTTGACTTTGAAAAGTCGCAAAACGCCCAAAACGAACTTCAAAGTTTGATGACTTTGATGGTTTCGATGTTGGCTGCGTGGCGGATGCGATCCACGACAGTGGGCGGCACGGGCTCGTCGACCGACAAAAGCATCAGTGCCTCGCCCCGGGCAGTGCGACGGCCCACCTGCATCGAGGAAATATTGATGTCCGCCTCACCGAGAAGGGTGCCCACCAGGCCAATGATGCCCGGTTGGTCCACGTGCTGGGTGACCAGTAGATACCCCGGTGTTGGCGGCAGATGCAGCTCATACTCATCGATCTGTACCACGTTGGCACGGCCATCCGATATCACACCCGCGACACTCGTCGCTCCGCTGCTCGTGTTCACGGTAATCCGAACCAGGCTCGTATAGTGCGCGGCCATTGTCGATTTTGTCTCGGTAACGTCGAGACCCCTTTGCTGCGCGAACAGTCGAGCGTTCACCAGGTTGATCGGAACGTCCGAGATCGGTTCGAGAAGTCCCTGCACCGCCGCCGCAGTCAGCACGGTGACGTTACGATCGGCGATCTCACCGCGATAGCTGATTTCAGCGGAGCGTATGTGCCCATCCGCAAGTTGGGTGGCCAGCTTACCCAGCATCTGCACCAGCCCTATATACGGTTCGACGAAGTCGGAATCTTCCGGGCGGAGGCTTGGGGCATTCACCGCGAACTGCGTGGGCCGGCCCTCGAGGACCGCCAGGACCTCGGTTGCGACCTGGATGGCGACCTGCGCTTGCGCCTCCACGGTTGAAGCACCCAGGTGTGGCGTGGCGACCACCTTGGGATGCCGCGGCAGTGGATCCTCAGACGCAACTGGTTCGGTCGGGTAGACGTCAATGCCTGCACCTGCCAGCTGTCCAGAGTCGAGGGCGGCGAGCAGGGCTGCTTCGTCGACCAGGCCGCCACGGGCGCAGTTGATGAGAAACGCCGTCGGCCGCATGCACGCAAGCCTGGCGGCATCCAGCAGATTGCGAGTGTTCTCGGTGAGTGGCACATGAAGCGAAACGAAATCCGCTGCGCGCAACAGCGGCTCGAGCTCAGTGGGTTCCAGGCCGAGTCGGCGTGCGTGTTCGTCTGGGACGTACGGGTCGTAGACCAGAACTCGCATGTCCAGCCCGAGCGCGCGGCGCGCGACTTCGGCACCCACACGGCCGAGGCCAACCAGGCCCAGAGTCTTGCCTGTTAGCTCTGTGCCGACATATGCCGAACGGCGCCATTCGCCACGCTTCATCGAGGCATCGGCGACCGCGACCCGGCGCGCCAGCGCGAAGATCAGGCCGAGCGAGTGCTCGGCGGCGGCAACCGCATTGCCACCAGGAGCATTCACCACCACCACTCCCCGGCGGGTAGCCGTGTCAACGTCGATCGTGTCGACACCCGCGCCGGCGCGCCCGATCACTCTCAGGTGCGCAGCACGCTCGAGGACTTCTGCCGTAACGCGTGTTTCGCTGCGCACCAGCAGCGCTTCGGCGTCAGGCAGCAACCGCTCAAAACCAGCGCGGTCGCCCGCCAGAACCTGCACATCGGCGTGGGGTCGCAGGAGAGCCAGACCGTCTTCGGCGATCGGGTCCGCGACCAGGACCAGGCTCATCGCCCGGCGGTAGCAGTCGCTCGGACGCTATTCAGCTCCAGCTTGAGGGCGCTCAGCACCGCGGACAAATCGTCCTCGGTCACCCAGCCCATGTGTCCGATGCGGAAGATCTTGCCGCTGAGATTGCCCTGACCGCCGGCCAGCACCACCCCGTACCGTTCGTCCAGCGTGCGCAGCAGGCCTTTGCCACTGATACCGTCAGGCAGATACGCAGTGGTCACCGTTGGGGAGGCAAACCGCGGATCGGCCAACAGGCGCAGATCGAGCTCGGACAGACCTTCGCGCGTGAACTTGGCCAGGCGCTGGTGGCGCGCGAAGATCTGTTGCAGACCCTCTTCCCGCATCAGTTGGAGACCAACCTGCAGCGCGTAGAACAGACTGACCGCGGGCGTCCAGGGTGTCTCGCCGTTTTGCGCGGACTTCTGGGCTGCGCGCCAGTCGAAGTAGAAGCGTGGCAGCTTCGCCTGCGATTGGCGCTCCCAGGCACGGGGTGAGATCGACACGAACGCGAGGCCAGGTGGGACCATCCAGCCCTTTTGCGATCCGGCAACTACGACATCCAGGTCCCAGTCCTCGGGGCGGATCTCGACCGAGCTTACTGAACTGATCCCGTCCACAAGGAGAAGCGCCTCTGGGCGGGTTGCTCGTACGGCGGCAGCCAGGTCGCGCAGCGGGTTCAGGACGCCTGTGGAAGTCTCGTTGTGCGTGATGAACACAGTCCCGATGTCAGGGTCCTCACGCAATGCGTCCTCCAAACGTTGAGGATCCACAGGGTTACCCGGTTGGAAGTCGAGTTGGGTTACGTCAACCTCGAAGGTGCGCGCAATTTGGCCCATGCGTTCGCCGAAGTTGCCGATGCTTGCGACCAGCAGCTTGTCACCAGGGCTCAGCGTGTTGGCAACCAGCGACTCGAGCCCGCCGGTGCCTGAGGCGGTCAGGATCACCATGTCGTGCTCAGACACCTGATACGCCCACTTCAGCCCTTCGACGCAATCGTTCAGGACCGCGGCGAATTCCGGTCCACGATGATTGACCATGTCGCGCGCGAGCGCCTCGCGCACCGCGGGCGGCAGTGGCGTTGGGCCTGGCGTGCGCAGGTTCTGGGAGGCCATACGTCCCCGACTATACAAAGTGCCGTGTAAGCAACAGGAGTCCGTCCTCGATGCTCACACTCGCCTGGCCGCCCGCGGGCTCATTGCTCACGCCTCGCGTCTCGCCGCGCTGTAGGGTCTCGCCGTGGAGTGGCCAACGCAAGCCACGGGTACTGACGCCCTGCACGACTTCGGTCAACGGAATCAGGGAGATCACCTCGGACGGTTCGGGTTGCCACGCGTGTTCGGAGCGCGGTCGAAGGAGGCGGCATTCGTTGCGGTCGTCCAACAGAACAGTTGCCACCTCGATACGTGTGAGCAGCAGGATGTTGGCGAGACCGTGATCCAGGCGCGGACCCCCCAGGAAGCCGACGAGGTAGAGGGCATCTGGCGCTGCCTGGAGCGCACGCTCGATGGCGAGTTGGCCGTCGGTGGCGTCTTTGTCGCGCGGGTGGCTTTCGATTGGGACGTTCAGGCCACGCAGGACTGCGGGGTCCAGTGAGTCGAAGTCGCCCAGGACCACGTCTGGTGTGATGCCAAAGGACAGAGCGGTTGCGGCGCCGGCGTCCGCGGCGACCGTAAATAACGGACCGAGCTCAGCCAATCGCGCGCGCAGGCGCGGCGTGGGCTCGATTGACGCCGCGGCAAAGACCAGAGCCGCTGGCACGATTTCTTAGACTAGCCATTATGCCTCTGCAACCGCGGGCATTCTGCCGGGCGGTCATGCACGAGTACGAACGCCAGTGGTCGCGCGCAGGTGGTCACAGCGTGCGGCATCCGCTGCGGCTCAAGATGAGCCGGTTACAGGGGTGGTGTGACGAGGCGTGCTCGCCCGAGGAGTTCGAAGCTCGACTGCTGGCGAGCCAAAACTCAGAAGACGTCGGCGAAGCGCTGCTCGCGGATGAACTGTTGCCGTGGTGGCGGGCAGTTTTATCCAGCTCGGGCGGCAAACTGCCCTTCGACCCCTGAGAGTTTCAGAAACTCTCGAGAGATTACGCAGCGCGGAGCGCGTCGGCGCTGGCTTTGGCTTGCTGCTGTGCGGCCGTACGTTGCGCGGCGATCTGGGTAGCCATGAAGGGGGTCACGGACTCGTCAGGCTCGAGGTACAGATTGCCACCGCACTCGCCACAGCGCGAACCGTTTTTGCCAGGTACCGGGCGCTTTACGCGCGGATTGGGCACGAATGTGCCGTTCATGAGTTGACCCGAGGCACGGCCGCACATCACGCACTGGACGTTGAAGACCTGAATCAGCCGTGGAACCTTCACCACAATCCTTGCCCTCCCGAGGCACAGTTCGGCGCGATGTGCCGGGCTTTAGCAAGGAACGTGCCAGTTTGGGCTAACAGCTGATGGCTGAAGGCTCACGCCTAGGCGTAAAGACCGCGCAGTTTACGGGCCTCCATGATGCGGTCCACCGCCAGGATGTAGGCGGCGGTGCGAGCATCGACCTCGAATCGATCCCGGGTACTCCAGACCGCGTCGAAGGCGAGGACCATCTTTTCTTCGAGGCGCTCGTTGACTTCGGGCTCTTTCCAGAAGTAGCCGTAGCGATCCTGCACCCACTCGAAGTACGAGACGACCACGCCACCGGCGTTGGCCAGAATGTCCGGGATGACGAGCACGCCGCGCCGCGCGAGGATCTCGTCCGCATCAGGGGTTGTGGGGCCGTTCGCGCCTTCGACAATGACGCGCGCTCTGACCTCGGACGCGTTCTCGCCAGTCAGTTGAGCCTCCATTGCCGCAGGCAGCAGGACGTCCACGTCGAGACGGAGGAGCGCGGCGTTATCCAGGAGCTGGGTCCCTGGGAAGCCGCGCAACTGCCCGGTCTCGCGGTAGTACGCGCTGACGCGTGGTATGTCCAGCCCACGCGGATCGTAGATGGCTCCGCTGACGTCCGAGACCGCTACGACCCGAGCGCCCGCACCGTGTAGCAGCCGCGCCGCATTTGAGCCGACGTTGCCAAAGCCCTGTATGGCGATCGTGCTGTCGACAATGTCGCGGTGCAGGCGTTTGAGGGTTTCCCGCGTGACGAACAGCAAACCCCGGCCAGTGGCTTCGAGGCGACCGCCTGAGCCGCCCAGGGCAATCGGCTTGCCAGTGACCACGCCGGGCTCCACATAGCCCTTCTTCATCGAGAACGTGTCCATGACCCAGGCCATGACCTTGGGACTCGTTCCCACGTCTGGCGCAGGAATGTCCACCGTCGGCCCGATCAGGTCGAAAATTTCGGAAATGTAGCGACGTGTGATGCGCTCCAGCTCGCCGTCCGACAGCTTGAGGGGGTCGCACGCGACGCCGCCTTTGGCGCCGCCGAAGGGGACGTCGACAATCGCACATTTCCAGGCCATCCACGCCGCGAGCGCTTTGCAATCGTCGAGATTGACGCCGGGGTGGTAGCGAATGCCACCTTTACCGGGGCCGCGCGAGTTGTCGTAAACGACGCGATAGCCCTCGAATACCCGCAGGTGTCCGTCATCCAACATGACGGGCACGTACACGATGACCTGGCGCTTGGCGTGCCGCAGCGGCTCCAGGGCATCCGCGTCCGGGTGCAGGACCGCCGCGGCGCGGTCTATCTGCTCGAGGACGTCGTCGAAGGGGTTGCGATGCACGCGCGCGGGCGTGCCCGATTTGAACGCGGACTGTTGGCGCCGCGACGCCGTTGTCGTGGCCATATTTGGTTCTTCTCGATCATAGGCCATAGTCCACCCGGTACCGCAGGAACAATTCGCCCTCTTGCTCCACGCACGAGCGCAGCTGCAAGCGCAGCATGGGTTGGAACGCGGGACCGTTGATCAGCGTGAGGGGACTCGGCCCAGCCGCAAGCTTCGGGGCAAGCGTGAGATAGACGTCATCCACGAGTTGTGCGGCAAACAACGCTGAATTGAGTGTTGGGCCGCCTTCGCAGAGGACCCGCCGGACGCCCCGGTGCGCGAGATCGGCCACGACATCCTCGACCGATTGAATGCGGACCACTTCAACGGTGGGCAGCTGGACGGTCACCCGGTTGTCGGAGCAGACGTACACCAGCGTCGCCGTGTCGTAGTACGGGTGCGGGACCGGCAAGTTGCCGCTCCGCGTGACGATGGCGCCTGTCGGTTGGGCCGGGAGACCGGCGGTCACGCGCCGCTGCAGCAAGTCGCGCGGCACACGAGCCGAGAGCGGATCTGCACGCACGGTTCCGGCGCCGTGTAGGACCACGTCGGCCTCAGCGCGCAGCTCCATCATCAGGTGGTGATCGGTCGGCGAGCCGATGCCAACCGCGGAGCCGTTGACGGCGGCGCGACCATCGACGGTGGCGATCATGTTGATGGCAAGGAACGGCCGGTCGGCGCGACGCGGCTCGCCCAGCAGGGGTCGAGCGTGGATCACCGCGTCAGGCCGGTCGAACTGGTCGCGCCCAGGCCGCCGGGCCGCGCGAAATACGACACGCGCTCGACCACGATGGGTCGATCGGCAGTGACGTGCAACGCGACGTTGCTGCTGGGAACTTGCGGGTTGACGTCGAGGGTGAGTCGTGAGGTCGCGCCGACACTAAGGCGCTCGGGCGGTGGCGGATCGGCACTGCCTTCGGGGCGGAACTCCACCTGGACGTTGACGGGCTGGTTCTGTGGGTTGAGCACGTTGAGCTGCTCCTCGAATGAACCCGTCGTGCTGCCTTCGGGCAGAAACCACTCGGTGGCTGGCGCAGAAACCGCCGCGGAGTCGAACCCGGCGCGGCCATTATCGAAGTACACCGCGCGTTCGGCCACGATCGGCTGATCCGAGTCGACGCGAATGCCGTAGGTGGCGTTGGGCAGCAGCGGATCGGTGTACAGGCTGGTGCGCGCGTGAGGCAGGACGAACAGAGGCTGGCTCACCACCCGTCCACTTGCAGTGATGAACGAGATCTTGACGTTCGCGGGCGCCGCGCCCGGGTTCTCGACGAGAAGCCAGGTATCGAAGCCGCCAACACTCGCACCGGCGGCCAGGTACCACGTTTGACCCGGCGTCGGCGTCGCCAGTGTGTCGTGGCCAGCCTGGTCGCCGTCGAAATACATGGCGCGTTCCACGACGATCGGCTGGTCGGCTGTCACCTGTGTGGCGAAGCCAGACGTGGTGAACAACGAATTGACGTACACCGACTTGCGCGCCATCGGCGGCACCAGCTCGGTGTGGTCAACAACGCTGCCGTCCTCGCGCAAAAAGCGCATCTGAGCCAGCGTTGGGACCGGATTTGGATTCATCAGCAACACCCAGGTATCAAAGGGTTGGACCGTCGAGCCCTCGGCCAGGTACCAGGTCTTCGACGGCTGGCGAGCGCCAGGCGCGGAGTGGCCGGCATGGCCGAAGTACATCGACCGCTCGACGTAGGCGGGCAAGTCGGTGGTGACAATTGTGGCGAATTCGGCATTGGGCACGACGTCCGCGGCTTTCAGCGTGACTCGCGAGCTAGCTGGCAGCGGCAGGTCGAACGGCGTCGGCTTGCTTCCGTCAGCGGCCAGGAACAGGAAATGCGCGACCGTGGGCTGCGCATTCGGATTCTGGAGCGCAAAAGTCACGTCGAACGGCGTACGGGTACTGCCTTCTGCGAAGTACCACCGACGCTGCTCCGTGGGTAGCGGTGCGGGTGGCGGAACGTCGTTGGTGGGCGGCTTTGGCGCAGCGAGCGCCACCGTATCGGTTGTTGGCGGTGTGATGCCCAAACGCAGTGACGCTACCGCGCGTGAGACATTCAGGATTCCTGCCCCATAGCCGGGGTCCGTGCTGGCCACTTTATCGGCGTTGGTTTCGAGGGCATTGGCAATGTCGCCCGCATTGAGGTCGGGGCGGAGGGCCCACAGGATCGCGGCGGCGCCTGACACGTGGGGAGCCGCGATCGACGTCCCGGACTGCGAGGCGTACGGTCCCCGTCCGGCGCCGGCCCAGGCGGTGCTGGGCACGTCGACACCCGGGGCAGCGATCGAAATGTACGGCTGGCGCTGGGAGAACGTGGCGAGTTGATCCTTGTCGTCGATTGCGGCGACTGCGATCACGCCATCGAACGCGGCGGGATAATCAACAGAGTTGTCGCCATTGCCCGTGTTTCCGCCGGCGGCAACGATCAGCGCGCCTTTGTCCTGAGCGTATTGCACGGCCGTTTCGAGCGCGGCTGAGTAGCGCGTTCCAGTCGAGCTGATGTTGATGATGCGCGCACCGTTGTCGGCGGCATAGAGGATGGCTTTGACCATCGCGCTGTCGGGGCCGCGACCCTGCGAGTTCAGCGCTTTGATCGGCAGGATCTTGACGTGCCAGGCAATCCCTGTGACGCCTTCGCGGTTGTTGCCGAGGGCGCCAATGATGCCCGCCACGGCCGTGCCGTGGGACTCGTCATCCTGCGGACTCGGCACGTCGTCGAGAAAGTCGTAGCCCTGGTCCGTCAACAGGTTGGCCTTGAGGTCGGGATGGCTCAAGTCGACACCCGTGTCGAGCACGGCCACGATCACGTCGGCGGCGTCCGGGCGAAGATCCCAGGCCTGCTCCATCCCAATCCGACGCAGGTTCCACTGGAACTGGCGGTACAACGGATCGTTGGGCACCACCTGGGTGCGCAGCTCACCGTCTGGTTCTGCGCCTTTGATGAGGTCCGCGCGCGCGCGGAGTTGGGCTAGTCCCTCCGGCGAGACCTGCACGCGGTACACGTCGAGAGGTTTGAGCTGTTCGAGAATCCGGCCGCCGACGGACGTGATAACCGCTTCCGCCTGCGAATTCGCCGCAAGCGGTTGGAGCGTCACCAGCGCGACAGTCTCCTGGGGTGACAGGCGCGTGGCCATGACCGCCGCGCTGAGCCCTACAGCCACGAGCGCGATAAGCCAGCGGTACCCCAACACGTTCGCGATACCCGGCTCGGTGCGGTTCAGCGCCAGCTGTGAGCCGCCTGCATACGTTCGTCGAAGACGTGCTGGATCTCCCGAATCCGCGACGTGGTCAGCGCGACGTTGGTGCCCTTGCCAGCCATCCGTCGCAAGACATCCTTCAACTCCTTGATGCGGGTCACCGTCGAGCTGCAGCCTTCGATGCGCAACTGCGCCTTGGGATTCGTGAACACGATGACGCTGCCCGCGGGCACGTCCTCGAAGCCGCGTTCCGAAAGAAGAGCGCGAAGCTTCTGCAGCTGTTTCGCCGCGTCACCGGACGGATTTCCCAGTCCAGGTCCGAACAGGCTCATCAGCCGCGAACCGGACGCCTTCCATCGATCTTTGAGGCAGCTGATCTGGCCGCCGTCCGTACGCGCAACGAGGACATGGACGCCTGCTGGACTGACCAGAATGTAGTCGGGTAGTGACGAAGCCAGAAACGCGTACAGCTTGTAGCGATCGTCCAAACCACGGATCGCCTGGCCGAGCTGCTCTTCCTGGCGGCGCCCCGGACCCCAGCGGCGCAACTGTGTCTGGCCGAGCGTGTAGAGTCCCAGGCCCGCCACAAACGCGGCCCACGTTTGCCAGGCGATGTCACGCGTCGGATCGATCTGCGTTGACAGGATGGCGCCACCCACCAGGACTGCCATCGCACCAAAGTGAAAGACGAGACCCAGGCGTACCCGGTTCTTGACCAGCTGCTGATTGGCAACGAGCTGCATGATGCTGTACTGGGTCCGCCCCGCCGGCCGATTATCTTCGGGGGTGTGATAGGCCGTCAACGCGTTACCCTCGCGCTCCTGGTGGGGCTAGTGCTCGGCACAGCCTGTCAGGCGCGCTCGAGCATCGAGGCCGTGCAGACGGCCGTTGTGGCGGCCCAAACGGTGGTGCCAGGTACCCAGGCGACCGCGTTCGCTGGTGCGACGTTAGTCTCGAGTGCGCTGGCGAACTCTCAGCCAGTGGTCACCGTGCTGCAGTCGGCACTTCAGGGAGCGAACGTCCAGTTGAAAACGACGCCGGACGGGGCGACGCCACTAACCGCCAGCGCACTGGAGGTCGACGCCACGGACGCGCAGGGCTCGCTCGGCCAGATGGATGCGGCGACCCGCCAGATTGCGGTGAGCGCTGCGCTGGTGGCCGCGTCGCAGTATTTTCCCAACGCCACGATCACGCTCACGGTAAAGGACGGCGACGGCAACACCGTGGTAAGCGGAACTGTTGCGCCGGGGCAGACGCCGAAGATTCAATAGACGACGGCTTCGGCCGAACGCGCAGAGCTGGCCAGTGCGCGCAGGGCCTCGGCGAGCAGGCGGACGCCGCGTTCGAGCGCCTCAGGAACCAGCGCCGAGTAGCTCAGGCGCAGACCGCGAAGGGCAGCCGGCGACGCGGGACCACCGCCACCCGCGCTGAAGAAGAACGGTCCGGGAACGAACGCGACGCCGCGCCTGACCGCCTCGAGAAACAGCTCAGTAGAGGTCGGTCCGTGACGCGGGAGGTCCAACCACAGATTGAAGCCGCCCGACGGTGCATTGAAATGCGCACCTTGCGGCAGCGCACCTGGCTGCCTCAGCGCATTGAGGAGCGCATCACGGCGGAGCCGATAGCTCTCTCGTGCGAGAGCGACATGTGTCTGGAGTGCGCCACTCTCGAGCAGCCGAAAGGCGGCCCGCTGCACCAGCGCGTCCGAGGACAGGTCACTGGCGTACTTGGCCGCGACAAGTTTGTCGTAGACGGCCGCGTCGGCAACAAGCCAACCCAGCCGCAGGCCTGCACCAATGAGTTTTGAAAAGGTCCCGAGATGGATGACGTAGCCTGCGTGATCTTCCGACTTCAACGAAGGTTGTGCGGGCGAGTCCACGTCCAGCGGGAAAAACCCGGCCGAGTCATCCTCGACGATGGGCAGGTCATAGGTCGCTGCGATGCGTAAGAGCATGCGTCGTTTTTCCGCGCTCAGGCTGCGGCCGGTCGGGTTCTGATACGTCGGCATGCAGTACAGCAACTTGGGGCGGTGGCGTTGGATCAGGGCTGGCAGCGCTTCAACGCGCAGGCCGTCGGACTCGATCGGCGCGCCCACGATGCGGGCACCGCGCGCGCGGAAGGCCTCGAGGGCGCCGAGAAAGCTGGGCTGTTCCACGAGGACCGCGTCGCCCGGACTCACGAACACTTTGGCGGCCAGGTCGATGCCTTGCTGACAGCCGCTGGTGATGCACACGGCCGATTCGTCGACGTGGAGACCGCGCTCCTCCAGCAATCCTGCGATCGCCGCACGCAGCGGTGGATAGCCCTGAGTGGCGCCGACCTGTAAAGCTGAGGCTCCGTCGTCTCGCAAGGTGTCGGAGAGCGCTGCGCGCAGGGCCTCGACCGGGGCGAGGTCAGGAGCAGCGACGCTGGCCGCGAATGAGACAACGCCCGGCCGGTTTGCCAGCCGCAACAGCTCGTGGTTGCGCGGGTTGGTAAATGGCGGCAGGCTGCCGCCGGCCTCGAAAGGCGCCAGCGGATCTTCTTCGGCGCGCAGCGGTGGCGCGGCGACGAAGGTGCCTCTGCCTACCTCGCCTCGCAAGTAACCCTCGTCGACGAGCCGCTTATACGCGTTGGCGACTGTTTCTGGCGTCACCTTCAAGCTGGTAGCCATGCCTCGCACCGGCGGGAGGCGTTCGCCCGGGCCAAGCGCGCCGGCTTGCACGCGCCGCCTGAGCTCGTCCACCAGTTGCTTGCCAAGCGGGTAGCGGCGGCCTTGCGCACGGTCGAGGGAAACCACGAGGTCGGTGGGGACCACGGCACCGATTGTATGGCTACACTGCGCCTAGAGCCGTACGGTGAACGTTTGTGCAGCGAACCTTCGGAGGTTAACAGTCAGGAGGAATCCTGAACCTCTTCAGGTGTCAGGGACGGTGGACCCGATCACGGAGCGCGTCAGTGGACTTGGATTCGACCTACCCGGTCAGTGAAGGTGCCGATGGCGACAGCGTGTTGGACGCCGTTGGCGTGGAGGTCGCTTAGGAGGGCGTCCGTGGCAGCGGAGTCGACGGCGATAAGCAGGCCGCCGGAGGTCTGCGCGTCCGCCAGGACCAGCTGCTGCTCGGGCGTGATGCGCTCGGACCAGTCAATGAACAGCTCCACTGCCGTCAGGTTGCGGCGCGTGCCGCCGGGGACGACGCCATCCTCCGCGAAGGACCACGCTTCGTCCAAGACTGGAACAGCTTCCAAGAGAACCTGCGCGCCCACGTCGCCGTTGCCGAGCATCTCGGACAGATGGCCGAGCAGGCCAAAGCCGGTGACGTCCGTGGCCGCGTGAACCGCCGCGCCGGCGCGGCGCATCGCCTCACCCGCGGCGCGATTCAACGTGGACATCACCTCTACGGCGCGGGCGATCACGTCCTCGGAGGCCATGCCGCGCTTGATCGCGGTCGTCAGGATGCCGATGCCAAGAGGTTTGGTGAGGATCAGCGCATCACCAGGACGGGCGCCCACGTTGCGCATCACACGGTCTGGATGGACGGTGCCGAGAGCAACGAGACCGAACTTCGGCTCGGGGTCATCCACGCTGTGACCACCGAGGATCGGTACTCCCGCCTCGGCGACCTTGGCAGCGCCGCCCTGAATTACGCGCTCCAGCAGCTCCAGCGGCAGGGTGTCGCGCGGGAAGTTCACCAGGTTCAGCGCGAAGATCGGCGTCGCGCCCATGGCGTAGACGTCGCTGAGCGCATTGGCCGCGGCGATCCCGCCCCAGACGAAGGGGTCATCGACAACCGGGGTGATGTAGTCCACGGTTGCGACCAGCGCAAGCTCGGGGCTCACCTGGTACACCGCGGCGTCGTCGGCCAGCGCGGCGCCGACCAGCGCGTGCGCATCGATGACCGGGGGTAAATGGCGCAGCACCTGCGCCAACTCAGTCTTGCTGAGCTTGCAGGCTCAACCAGCGCCGTGACTGAGGCTGGTAAGCCTGGGCGTTGTCGCACTTGTTTCTACCACTGCGCCATCACCTCCTTTCCGCCAGAAGTTTCAATGCGTGACAATCTGAAACAGCCAGGCTCCATCCGGGATTCCAAAGGGTACGTCCGAAGCCCGCAGACGATAGTAGACTCGCGGGCGTGCAGCAGCAGCAACGGCCAGTGGCAATGACCATCGCCGGCTCCGATTCGGGCGGTGGCGCGGGTATTCAGGCAGATCTGAAGACCTTCCAGGCCCTGGGCGTTTATGGCGCCAGCACGCTGACTGCCGTCACCGCTCAGAACACCGTCGCGGTCACAGCTGTCCACGAGATCCCAACGGACCTCATCGCCGCACAGGTTGACGCCGTGGTCTCGGACATCGGAGTCGATGCAGCTAAAACAGGCATGCTCTCCAGCGCCGCAATCATCAGCACGGTCGCGGATCGCATGCGGCACTGGCGCATCGAACGGCTGGTGGTGGACCCGGTGATGGTGGCCAAGAGCGGCGACCGCCTGCTTCGCCCTGACGCCGTTGAGGCTCTCGTGCGGGAACTGTTGCCACTGGCAATGGTGCTTACACCGAACGTGCCTGAGGCCGAAGTCCTGGTTGGACACACCCTCGAAACAGACGAAGAGTTCCGTCAAGCCGCGCGAGAGATCGTCGCGATGGGGCCGCGGTCGGTCGTGATGAAGGGCGGACATCGCGCCGGAGATGCCACGGACATTCTGTTCGATGGCCATGAGTTCGTAGTGTTCGAGTCGGAGCGCTTCGACACGAAGAATACGCACGGGACAGGCTGCACACTTTCATCCGCGATCGCGGCTGGGCTTGCACGTGGCCTCAGCGTGCATGAGTCGGTTGGCGAAGCCAAGCGATATGTGACCGAGGCAATTCGGCGGTCACAGCCACTGGGTCAGGGTCACGGACCGGTCGCTCACGACTGGCTGCTGGCGCGCCAGCCGCTGCATGTCTGAGATCTCCATTCGAGCCGCGGAGCCCGAGGACGCCGAGGCAGTTCACGCCATCCTGCGCTGCCCGGGCGTGGTGGCGGGCACGCTGCAGCTGCCGTGGCGGCCGCTGGCGTGGACGCGCGAGCACTACATCGAGGGATCGGGGTCGGGCGAACACCACCTGGTTGCGATCGTGGATGGTCGAGTTGTTGGGCACCTCGGGCTCAGCGTGTTGCCTGGAGCGCGTCGACGTGACGTTGGCAAGTTCGGCATGGCTGTCCACGACGAGTACCACGGGCGCGGGGTCGGCACCGCCCTGATGGCAGCGATGGTCGACCTCGCGGACAATTGGCTTGGTCTGCGGCGCATCGAGTTGGAGGTGTGGGCTGACAATGCGCCTGCCATTCACCTGTATGAGAAATTCGGCTTCGAGGTAGAAGGCCAGGCCCGCGAGTTCGCGCATCGCGCCGGCGAACTCGTCGACGCGTTGTACATGGCTCGGCTCGTTAGAACCCCAATTCGATGAGCACTTCGGCGGTGTGCTCGCCAAGGGCAGGCACGCGCATCGCTGGGCGCTCCAGGCCAGCGATGTTCATCGGATGATGCAGCGCGTGCAGTTCACCCACTGGACTCTGGATGTCAAACCACCGTTCACGGGCGTCCAACTGCGGATGCTGCAAGACGTCCTCGACGCTGTTGACTGTCCCGAACGGCACATCCGCCTGCACAAGTCGGGCCTCGACAGACTCACGCGTTTCCTGGGATAGCAGCGACTCGATGAGCGGTTCCAACGTTTCGCGGTTCCTCAGCTGAAGTTCGTTGGTGCGATAACGGGAATCGTCCGCGAGGTCGGGGCGCTGCAACACCGTGGCGCAGAGTCGACGCCACTGGCCATCATTCTGGACCGCCAGGTTCACACTGCCGCCGCTCCCGACGCGGTACGGACCGTACGGCACGATGAAGTTGCTGCGCGCACCCGTACGCTGTGGGGCTTTCAACGTGTACTCAGCCACATACGCCGCCGGCATGACCCATTCGACCAGGGCTTCCAGCATCGAGATCTGAATCTCGGCGCCCTTACCAGAGATCGAGCGGCGATAGAGCGCGGCGAGGATGCTGCTAAATGCGTACATGCCGCTCGCGATGTCGGCGACTGAGATGCCGACTTTCGCAGGTTCCTCGGGTGTACCTGTCAGCGCGATGACACCAGCTTCGCCCTGGAGCAGGAGGTCATATGCCTTTCGGTCCTTGTGCGGCCCATCAGGGCCGTATCCGGAAATCGCGCACATCACCAACCGTGGGTTCCGCCGCGTGAGCTCGGCATAGGTGCAGCCCATGCGCTCGGCCGCGCCGGGGCCCTGGTTGTGCACGAAGACGTCCGCTCGGTCGAGAAGAGCATCAAAGGCCGAGCGCTCGCGCGGGGCCTTCAGGTCCAGGACGATGCTGCGTTTGCCTCGATTGAGCCAGACAAAATAGGCGCTCAGGCCGCGAACGGCCGAATCGTACTCACGCGCAAAGTCGCCACCACCAGGTCGCTCGACCTTGATCACGTCGGCGCCGAGATCCGTCAGGTGGCGCGTCGCCAGTGGCGCCGCGACCGCGTGCTCCCACGCAACGACGTTGACTCCCGCCAGCGGGAGCGTGGACTCAGCCAACCGCGGAATGGGTGCGCAGGGCGGTAACTCGCATGGCAGCTACGCGCGTCTGGAGCTCGCGGAGCTCGGCGTCCAGGTCATGGGCGCGGTCCCAGTCGCAGCGGCCGAGGGCATCGTGCAGTTCCTTGCGTACACGCGCCAGCTCCTGCTCGCCAGGCACACGCGGATAGCCAAGAGCCTCTGCCTGCTTGCGGTTGAGACGTTCGCCAGGCGCGCGTTGCTGAAACGCCTCGTAAATCGATTCAGGCAACTGCACCAGGCCGCGCGGGTCGCGCGGGTGGGGCTGCGCCCACGAGCGCACCCACTCTTCGTACTTGCGGCCCGCCCACGTAACGATGCTGTACTCGAAGGTCTCGCGTGCGACCGTGGAGAGCTCCGTCCCCTCGGAGTCCATCTCCGCAATCTTAGTACGCCAGGCGTTGAAGGGCGGCGACCAGAACGGTAGCGCCTCGGGCGGCGTCTTCTGGGGTCGTGAATTCGGCGGCGCTATGGGATCGCCCATCTGCACTGGGCACGAACAACATGCCGGTCGGGACTTTTGTGGCCATTATCTGTGAGTCATGGCCGGCGCCGCTCACCATCGGCTTCCACGGCACCCTGCATGCCTCGGCCGCCGCCTGAAGCTCCGCCTTTACGTGCGCGTCCATGTCCATGGGCAGGATGTCACCGGCGAGGTCGTAGGCGATGCCCACGCCACGCTCCTTGGCAATGGCTTCGCCACGCGCGCGGATCTCGGCCGCGAGGCGCTGTTTGGTGGCCTCGTTGGTGTGGCGAAAGTCCACCGAGAACTCGACATGCCCTGGCACGATGTTCCACGCGCCGGGCTGGACATCCCACCAGCCGTTGGTGACCACCGCAGGCCGACCTGCCTCCGACACGATCCGCGTCATCTCGGACGAAAACTCGACGGCGGCCTGGAGCGCGTCGCGTCGCAGGTCCATCGGGGTGGTGCCGGCATGGTCGGTCCGGCCTTCTACTGTGACGCGGAATCGATAAAAGCCGGTGATGGCATCGACGACGCCGAGTGGCTGGTGCTCGTCGTAGAGGATGCGGCCCTGTTCGATGTGCAATTCGATGAAGGCGTCGAGATCGTCCCGAATAGCACTTGGATAGTTTTCGGGCGCAAAGCCCGCTTGCCGCATGGCCTCACCGATCGTGACGCCATCCAGGTCGGTGAGGTCGTCCAACTCTTCCTGACGGACGAGTCCCAGCATGGCGCGTGTGCCCCAGAAGTTGCCATGGAAGCGACTGTCCTCCTCCTCGCAGAGAGCAACCATCTCCAGGGACTTCCTGGGTCGCGCGCCAGACCGCTTCAGCGCCCGCAGGGCGGCGAGCGCGCTGAGGACGCCAAGCGCGCCGTCGTAGCGGCCGCCGAGGATCACGGTGTCGACGTGGGAACCCGTGAGAATCGTGCGCGGACTGTCACCTTCGATCCGGCCGAAGAGGTTCCCTACGGCGTCTTCACGGACGACGAGACCGGCCTCTTGCATCCAGGCCATGAGTTGCCGTCGAGCGGCGGACCAGGCCGCGTCGTACACGTGGCGGATAATGCCGCCACCTGGCTGCTCGCCAATGGCGCCCAGCGTCTCGACGAGATGCTGCATTTCCGCGGGCTCAATCGTGAGCATCGTTCTCCTTCAACTTCAATGCGCGGATTCGCTCCACGCGCGACTTGATCTCAGCGGCTTCGAGACCCTGATCGCCGGGCGAATAGAACTGGCGACCGGCGAGATTTTCCGGCAGGTAGGCCTGGGTCCAGCGGCGAGGGTCATCCTCTGAGAAATCGTGACTGTAGCGGTAGTGGCGACCGTACCCCATGCCGCGCATCAGGCCGGTCACCGCGTTGCGCAGGTGCAGCGGAACCGGGTCATTGCGCGTATCACGAACCGCATCCATGGCCGCCGAATAGGCCCGTCCCACGGAATTGGATTTAGGGGCGGTCGCGAGATACAGCGTGGCCTCGGTGAGCGGAAACATGGCTTCGGGCATGCCGACGAAGTGGGCGGCCTGCTGCGCTGCCACCGCGACCGATAGCGCGTGCGGATCGGCCAGACCGACGTCCTCGCCGGCCAGAATCACCAGTCGCCGGGCGATAAACATGAGGTCCTCGCCGGATTCGAGCATTCTGGCTAGCCAGTACACGGCCGCATCGGGGTCCGAGCCGCGGATCGACTTGATGAAGGCGGAGATCGTGTCGTAATGGGCGTCGCCGCCCTTGTCGTAGAGCAGTGCGCGTTGCTGGACAGCGTCTTCGATCACGCTCAGCTCGATCGTGCTGGCCTTGGCGGCTTCAGCAGCGTCGGCGGCCAGCTCCAGGGCGTTCAGAGCCACACGCGCGTCGCCGTTGGAGCGCTCCACAAGGTGGCGCATCGCGGACTCTTCAAGGCTGAGGTGTCGTTCGCCCAGGCCACGCTCTGCGTCTGTGAGGGCTCGCTTGACGATGGTTTCGATATCGGAGTCGGAAAGCGCTCGCAGCGTAAAAACGCGCACTCGTGAGAGGAGCGCCGAGTTCACCTCGAACGACGGATTCTCGGTGGTGGCACCAATGAGGACGACAGTGCCGTTTTCAGCGTGAGGCAGCACTGCGTCCTGTTGCGCTTTGTTCCAGCGATGCACCTCGTCGATGAAAAGGATCGTGCGCTCATCGGGCACTCCGCGGGCCTCCTCAATCACCTTCCGGAGATCGGCCACGCCCGCGGTTACCGCCGACAGGGCAACGAAACGCGAATGGCTCAGCCGGGCGATCACCTCGGCCAGTGTTGTTTTGCCCGAGCCGGGTGGTCCCCACAGAACCATGCTCGGGACCCGGTCGGTTTCGAGCGCACGCCGCAGGGCTCGCCCGGGCGCCAGCAGGTGCTCCTGGCCGAGGATCTCGTCCAGGCTGCGCGGGCGCATCCGCGCAGCAAGCGGCACACTTGCGGGCGCGGGCGGCTGCGCATCGCCAAACAGGCGTGCCTGCGCGTTCACAACGCCGAGCTTAACTCCCGCACCGCGAACAAAAGGCGGTGCGTCTTCGTTAAACAGGAAGTCCCCTTGGGATGGGGAGCCTGTGGCATACTGGTGGTGCCGTTCCGAGGCCCCGTGATGGGTGGCACGGAAGCATCGACGGTGTGCAGGTCTGGAGGAGTGAGCAAGACCCACGGTTATGGTTGCACGCGCCGAACGCCAGCCACGTGAGACAGAGAGTGACCGCCCAATCGCCACAAAACGCATTCTGATCGCCGATGACGATGCCGCGATTCGTGGCACGTTGGTCGAGCTACTGCAGGGCGAGGGCTACGACACTCTAGAAGCCAAGAGCGGCAGTGAAGTGCTGCGCATCGTCCCGGTGGACGAGCCAGACTTGCTGCTGATCGACTTGCGCATGCCGGACCAGGACGGCATTCAGATCCTCAAGCGGCTCTCAGCCCAGGACATCGGTGTGGGCAACGTCATCCTGATGACGGCCTACGGCACCTCGAGCACCACGATCGAGGCCATGCACCTGGGTGCCTACGACTACATCACCAAGCCGTTCGACGTCGACCGAGTGCTGTTCACCATTCGGCGCTACTTCGAACGGCAGCAGCTTGCCCAGGAGTTGGTCCGCAGCAAGCAGGAAAACAAGACCTTATCCGAGCGCATCGTCGGCAACACGCCGCAGATGCAGGACGTCTACAAGATGATCGGCAAGGTGGCAGCGTCGGACGCCAACGTCCTGATCATCGGCGAAACCGGCGCAGGCAAAGAGTCGGTTGCCGAGATGCTGCACGAGTACTCCAGCTATTCGAAGGGTCCGCTGGTAAAAGTTAACCTCACGGCGCTCCCGGCCACGCTCATGGAAAGCGAGCTTTTCGGACACGAAAAGGGCTCATTTACAGGGGCGGATCGCCAGCGTATCGGGCGCTTCGAAATGGCCCACAAAGGCACCATCTTCCTCGACGAAATCGGCGATATGGCGTTGACCTTACAGGCCAAGCTGCTGCGTGTTTTGCAGGAGCGCGAATTCGAGCGTGTGGGTTCGTCGCAGTCGATCAAGGTGGACGTCCGCGTTGTCGCCGCGACCAACAAGGACTTGCGCGCGGAGGTCGAGACCGGTCGGTTCCGCGAAGACCTGTATCACCGACTGGCAGTCATCACGATTCACGTGCCGCCGCTTCGCGAACGCAAGGACGATATTCCGCTCCTCGTCGAGCATTTTCTGCAAAAGCATCGTTTCAGCGATGCCAGCGCACCAGCCCGAATCAGTGAAGAAGCGCTGCAGCGGCTGCTCACGTATGACTGGCCTGGCAACGTGCGCGAATTGGAGCACACGGTCGAACGCGCGGTGGTGCTGGCGCAGGGCGGAGTGATCACTGCCGACCACCTCGCCATGGACGTGGATCGCGAAATTGCGATCATCGATTTGAACCAGCAACTGACCGACGGCAAGACCCTGGATGACGTCCTGGCCGCTACGGAATTGCGCTATATCCAGCGCGCGTTACTGCGCTCCGACGGTAACCGGCACGCCGCCGCCAAACTGCTTGGCACGGATATTGCAACCCTCGAGAAAAAGCTGGCGGAACACGGTCTGGACGGTCGCGTCTAAACCTTTCTCGGATAAGCGTTTTCTTGAAATTTTGATAAGGGAGAGGACGATGGTTGACGAAGGCCGGTCCGGCGCATTTGCAAACCAGCGACCATGGGAAGACCGCAGCGGACGTGCGGTCGGCACAGTTCTGGCGACGGCGATCGCTGCAGGTGTTATCGCATATGTCCTGCGCCGATCGCGTGAAGAAGAAGAGCCGACCAGTCGCGTAGCACGCTTAGCGCGTGATTGGGCTGGCGCAGATGGTGTGGAGGCCGGACGAGATTTTGTCATGGACAAAATCGTGCCGGAGTTGAAGCCAGCATTGTTGTCGGCGTTGTCGGAAATCGAAGATATTGTTGATCAGGCGTTCAGAAGAATCGAAAAAAACATAAAGAAACTCTAACGAGTTAGATTTGGAAGTCGAAAGTCCGCAGACTTTCTCCCCAGGGGCTACGGGCCCCTGGACCCCGCCGGTCGAGCGCTGAAACTCGCGCACATCACACGCCCGACGTTACGGGTCAGAAGTCGGAACGGTTCGGAAGTCCGACACGGTTAGAGACAATGGCAGTTCACGACAATGGCACTTCAGTTCCACAGGCGAGTTCCACGGACCAGTTCCAGGAGAGTTCCACGGACCAGTTCGACCAATGGGTTCCACCGACGGGTTCGACTAACGTGTTCGACCACAGTCTTGTGGCACATTGGCTGCGTTAGTGCGACGGTCCCGAGCGCAGAAATACTGCGTGGAAGAAAACTCGTTTGTAACGGGAGAGGACTAGCGATCACATTATGACGATGGAGTTGGAGCTCGATCTCGGGCAAGAATATTCGGCGAATCAGACGCTCAAGGTCTCGCCGCGGTTGGTGGCGGCAAATTACATCCTCGAGTTGTCCTCGCAGGAGCTCCAGCAACAAATCGCCACCGAGCTGAACGACAATCCTGCTCTCGAGCTCGTCGAGATTCCTACCTGCCGCATTTGTGGCACCGAGCTGCAGGGCTCCATCTGCCCGCGCTGCATCCAGCGTCAGAAAGGCAGCAGCCCATCGTCCTATGGACCCGAGTCCCGCGGCTACGGCTATGACGATGGTGGTGAGGCGCGCAATCGCGGTTCCGATGATGAAGACTTCGATCCGCTCACGCGCGTTGCCTCGGAGCAAACGCTAGCCGAGAAGCTGCTCATGGACATGGGCGCGGCTCTGCCCGAAGAGGACATGCCGATTGCCGAGTATCTGGTTGGCAGCCTCGACGAAAAGGGCTATCTCGCTGTCAAGATCGAGGACGTCGCGTACGAGATGACGGTGCCGGTGGACAAGATCCGCGCGGTGCTGCGCGTGCTGCAGGCGCAGGAGCCGGTCGGCATTGGCGCACGTCGACTCAGCGAATGCCTGATGATCCAGATCGACCATCTCGAAGAGCGGGGAATGTCACACCCGCATGCTCGCGAAATCGTGAGCCAGTTCCTGACCGAGCTGGGCGAGCACAAGTTTGGCCGCATCGCGCACGAGTTGAAGATCTCGCAGCAAGAAGTTGCCGACGTGTGGGAGTTCGTGAAAACCAAGCTGAACCCCCACCCAGCGCACGGTTTTTCGCCAACGAACGCCAGTGACCGCGACACCCGCGCGATGTACATCATCCCTGACGTGGTGATCTCCTCGGGTCCGGACGACTTCGAGGTGGAGGTGGTGGAGTCGCGTCGGTTTGTGCTTCGCGTGAACCCGATGTACACCCGGCTCTCCGCGGACCTGCATCGCTCCAGCGCGGCGATGAACCCCGAGGAGCGGCGTCACGTCCAACAATACGTTGGGCGCGCCAAGCTGTTCATTGCCAACATCAACCAGCGGCGGCAGACGCTGTTCAACATCACCCGCTGCCTGGTAGACCAGCAGCGCGAGTTCCTCGAAAAGGGCGTCCGACACCTTCGGCCGCTCTCACGTGCAGCGGTCGCCCAACAGCTCGGCGTTCACGAATCGACGGTGAGTCGCGCGACCGCTTCCAAGTACGTGATGTTGCCCAACGGCGAAGTCATTCCGTATGCGCACTTCTTCACGCCTTCGCTCAGTGTCAAAGACATCATGAAGGAAGTGATCGAAAAGGAAGGCAAGCCGCTGACCGACTCCGAAATCGTGGAGCGCCTCAAAGATCGCGGCATCCACATCGCCCGGCGCACGGTAGCCAAATACCGCATGCAGCTGGCGATACTTCCTTCTTCGCTGCGCTAACTCGCGTCGCGAGTCACGGGTTGCGAGTCACGACTTCTGGTCTGGAACTCGGACTCTGAGGTGCGGGCGCGAAGTAAACTTTGACACCGATCGCGATTCGAGGGAGTGTTGCTCGAAACTCGCGACCCGTGACTCTTATGGATTTCGCCTTCGAGCTGTCCGAGGATCAGCGCGCTTTGCGGCAGACGCTGCGGGAGTTCGCGGAGGCCGAGATTGCGCCGCACGCGGCGGAGTGGGATCGCACTGGAACGTTTCCAGCCCAGACGGTGAGAAAGCTCGGTGAGCTGGGCGTCATGGGACTGGCGTTCCCCGAGCAATACGGCGGTCTCGGCGCGGGTGCGCTCAGCTTTGCCGTTGCGTTGGAGGAGCTTGCACGGGTCGATTCGTCGGTGGCGATCACGGTCGCGGCGAGCGTTTCGCTCGGTGGCGTACCGATCCTGCAATTTGGCAGTGAGGCGCAGAAGCAAAAGTGGCTGGTGCCACTCGCGCGCGGGGAAACGATTGGCGCCTTCGCCAGCACCGAGCCAGGAATGGGCTCCGATGTCCAGGGCCTTTCGACGACAGCCCGAGAAGATGGCGCCGGCTGGGTGATCAACGGGACGAAGGCATACATCACCAACGCCGGTACCGAGCTGAGCTCGTTCGTGACGACCACGGCCATAACCGGCGAACGGAGTCCCGGTCGACCAGAGGTCAGCACGTTGATCGTGCCCGTGGACGCACCTGGCTTCGAGCCGCAGAAACCGTACGCCAAGATGGGCTGGCACGCGTCTGATACCAGGGAGCTGGTCTACGCCGACTGTCGCGTCCCTGCCGAAGCGATGCTCAGGGAGCGCGGCGCGGGTGCGCGCATCTTCCTGGCCACCCTCGACGTGGGCCGCATCGGTGTGGCGGCGATGGGCGTTGGGCTCGCGCAGGGGTGCCTGGACCATTCGGTAGCCTGGGCAAACCAACGCTGCGCGTTTGGCCAGCCCATCGCGAAGTACCAGGCGGTGTCGTTCGAGCTCGCTGAGCTGAAGGCGCGCATCGACGCGGCGCGGGGCATGGTCTTTCGCGCTGCCGCGCTGAAGGATGCAGGCAAGCCAGTGACCGAGGCAGCCGCGGCGGCAAAACTCATGGCGAGCGAGCTCGCGGTGCATGCCGCCAATGTGGCCATGCAGGTCCACGGTGGCTACGGCTACATGGAAGAGTCCGCGATTCCGCGGTTTTATCGGGACGCCAAGATTCTGACGATTGGTGAAGGGACGAGCGAGATCCTCAAGCTGGTGATCGCGCGACAGATGGGACTGAGCGTATGAGCGACAACGAGATTTACATCCTTGGAGCGGCCCGCACGCCGATCGGCAAGATGATGGGTTCGCTGGCGTCGGTGCCGGCAACGGAGCTGGGCGCGGTGGCCATTCGCGCGGCGCTCCAACGGTCGCACATGGACGCGGCGCATGTGGATGAGGTCATCATGGGCCAGGTGGTGCAGGCGGGCGTCGGACAGGCACCAGCACGGCAGGCGTCGATCGCCGCGGGCATTCCAACTTCGGCAAACGCCACTACGCTGAACAAAGTGTGCGCCTCGGGCCTGGAGGCGATCAATCAGGCAGCGCATTCCATCCGGGCGGGTGATTCGACCGTCGTGGTGGCGGGCGGCATGGAGAGCATGAGCCAGGGGCCGCACCTGCTGCCGAAAGCACGCTTCGGTTATCGCATGGGACCGGCCACGGTTCAGGACTCCGTGGTGTACGACGGGCTGTGGTCGCCCTGGGATGATCAGCACATGGGCATGAGCGCTGAAGCGATTGCTGAAAAGCGCGGCATCAGCCGACAGGAGCAGGACGAATACTCGTTGCGCAGCCATCAGCGGGCCGTTGCCGCGATCAACGAAGGCCGCTTCCGCGCCGAAATCACGCCTGTGGAGGTGCCTGCGCGGAAAGGCACCGTCGCAGTTGACACCGACGAAGGTCCGCGCGCAGATACGTCCGCGGAGGCGCTGGCAAAGCTGGCGCCGGCATTCACTCCGAGTGGCACGGTTACCGCGGGAAACGCGCCCGGGTTCACGGACGGGGCCGCCGCCGTGGTGGTCACGAGTCGCCAACACCTCAATGGCAGCACACCCTTGGCAAGAGTCCTCGGGTATGCGAGTGCAGCAACAGACCCGCTGTGGTTGTTTGAAGCCCCAGAGATGGCTCTCGCAAAGCTCTTCAAGCGGACCGGCACCAGGCTCGAAGACTGGGACCTGCTGGAGATCAACGAGGCCTTCGCCGCGCAGGTTGTGGCCAATGGCAAGGCTCTGAACTGGGATTGGGATCGCGTCAATGTGAACGGCGGGGCCATTGCGCTTGGGCATCCGCTTGGCGCGACCGGCGCACGGCTGGTGGTAACCCTGCTGCACGCGCTCAAGGAGCGCGGCAAGTCGCGCGGCATCGCCGGCCTGTGCCACGGTGGTGGTGGCGCGGTGGCGATGGCCTTCGAGCTCGTATGACCGCCACGGCTCAGCCGACGGACGTCGCGTATCGCGGTCCGTACGGCCTGAGCGAAGAGCAGGAGTTGTTCAAGCGCACGGTGCACGAATTCGCCGAACGCGAAATCGTGCCCGTGGCCCACGACCTGGACGAAAAGGAAGAGTTTCCGCGAGCCACCATCTCGAAGATGGCCGAGCTTGGTCTGCTGGGGCTGCTCGTGCCCGACGAATACGGTGGCGCCGGCGTCAGCACGCTGGAGTACGTGCTGGCGATGGAGGAGATCTCCTGGGCCGATGCCTCGCATTCGGTGGTGATCTCGGTCAACAACTCGCTGGTGTGCGAGCCGATCCTGCGCTTCGGCACGTCGGAGCAGAAGCGGCGCTTCCTGCCTGCGCTGGCTGGTGGTGAGTACGTTGGCGCCTATTGCTTGAGTGAACCGACCTCGGGGTCGGACGCCTCCAACATGAGTACCATGGCCGTCCGCGAGGGTGATCACTATGTGCTGAATGGCACGAAGTCGTGGATCACCAACGGCGGCGAGTCGGGCGTGTACCTGGTGTACGCGGTCACCGACACGTCAGTCGCTCGCGCACGTGGGATTACTGCGTTCCTCGTACCTGCCGAAACTCCAGGACTACGATTTGGCGCCAAAGAGAAGAAGCTCGGTATTCGCGCTTCATCCACCACACAAGTCTTCTTTGAGGACTGTCGTGTTCCTCATGACCTGGTCCTTGGAAACGTGGATGAAGGGTTCAGGATTGCCATGGCCACCCTGGATGGTGGCCGCATCGGCATTGGGGCGCAGGCGCTGGGCATTGCGCAACGCGCGGTGGATGAATCCATGCGTTATTCGAAAGACCGCGAGGCGTTTGGGCACGCCATTGCAGACTTCCAGGGGCTGCAGTGGCGCATGGCGGACATGGCCACTCGCATCGAAGCCGCCCGGCTGCTCATCTATCGCGCGGCGCGCATGAAGGACGCGGGCACGCCGTTTTCGCAGCAGGCCAGCATGGCGAAGCTCTTTGCGTCGGAGACGGCGATGTTTTGTGCTCACGCCGCGGTGCAAATGTTTGGCGGCTACGGGTTCGTGCGCGACTATCCCGTAGAAAAGCTCTTCCGCGACGCCAAAATCACCGAGATTTACGAAGGCACCAGCGAGATCCAGCGCCTCGTCATCTCGCGACACCTCCTCCGCGAGTGACGGCCGTTCGCTACCGCTCCGGCCATGGGGAATGTTCCCTCCGGGGGGCAAAGGGGCTCCGCCCCTTTGAAATCCCCGCGCCTGCGGCGGGCCCATGAGCGAGCGGCGCATCGCGGGGCAGACGCTCGTCTTCTATGGGGACGGCAAAGGCAAGACCTCGGCGGCCTTTGGCGTGGCCTTGCGGGCAGTGGGGCGTGGCTGGAAGGTGCTGATGCTGCAGTACACCAAGATGGGCGAGTGGCCCAAAGGTGAGCCCATGGGCGAGATCCATGGCGCAAAGCGTCTGGCCCCAGACTTCGAGGTGATTTCCACGGGCATCGGGTTTGTGAATCTATTCGGTGACCCCTACACCATCGAGGAACACCGCGAAGCCGCGCAGCAAGGTCTGCAACTCTACAAAGAGCGAGCAGCCTCAGGCGTCTACGACCTGATCATCCTCGATGAAGCCATCGGCGCAGTGTCCCAGGGCCAATGGGACCTGGAACAACTTTTGAGAGTCATGCGCGAGAAACCTCGCGAGTTGAACCTGTTGATCACCGGTCACGATGACGAAAAGAAGTTCATTGACCAGGTGATTGCAGTTGCCGATCTTGCGACCGAGATGAAGAAGATCAAGCACCCATTTGATGAGGGGCATCAAGCGCGCAAAGGCCTAGACTACTGAGCACACCTCATGGTTGACACGCTCGAACAACTACCGCTGTTCCAGGACGCGTTCGAGCGCTACACGACGTCTGCCCAGCACCAACCAGAGAGGCAAGATCGGTTCATTACCACCTCGTCGGAGCCGGTCGAGCGGCTTTACACGCCGCGCGATGCGCCCGAGAGCACCTACATGGACCGACTCGGATTTCCAGGCAGTTGGCCGTACACGCGTGGAGTCCACCAGACCGGGCATCGCGGCAGGTTGTGGACCATGCGCATGTTCGCCGGCTTCGGCAATGCCGAGGAGACCAACGCGCGCTTCAAGTATCTGCTGGCGAACGGCAACGCGGGACTGTCCGTCGCCTACGACATGCCGACGCTGTACGGCTATGACACGGATGATCCCAAAGCCGAAGGTGAATTCGGCACATGCGGTGTAGCGGTCTCGTCGCTGGCGGATATGGAGGTCCTGTTCGACGGGATTCCGCTGGACGCAGTCACTACGTCGATGACCATCAACAGCCCGGCGCCGATGATCTGGGCGATGTACCTGGTCAACGCCGAAAAGCGCGGCGTGGCGTGGGATCGCTTGAGCGGCACAACCCAGAACGACATCCTGAAGGAGTACGTCGCCCAGAAGGAGTTCATCTTCCCGCCGCGCCCGAGCACGAAGCTGGTGGTGGACACCTTCGAGTTCGGCGCCAAGCACGTACCGCGCTGGAACACGATCTCGATCAGCGGTTATCACATCCGTGAAGCGGGGTCGACTGCCCTTCAAGAGCTGGCGTTTACGCTCGCGGACGGGGTCGCCTATGTCCAGGCGGCGGTTGACGCTGGTCTCGACGTCGACTCGTTTGCACCGCGCCTGAGCTTCTTCTTCGACGTGCACAACGACTTCCTCGAGGAGGTCGCGAAGTTACGTGCCGCCCGACGCGTGTGGGCCAGCGTGATGCGCGATCGATTTGGGGCCAAGCAGGAGCGCTCGCTGTGGTGTCGCTTTCATTGCCAGACCGCGGGCGTAAGTCTGTTCGTCGAGCAGCCCGAGAACAACATCGTGCGCACCACGATCCAAGCATTGGCGGCGGTCTTAGGTGGGACGCAGTCGCTGCACACCAACTCGATGGACGAGGCCATGGCGCTTCCCTCGGAAAAAGCCGTTCGGATTGCGCTTCGCACGCAGCAAATCATCGCGTACGAAAGCGGTGTGACAAACACCGTCGATCCGCTGGGGGGTTCGTACGCGATCGAAGCGCTCACGGATCGGATGGAACGCGGCTGCCTCGAATATTTCCGCCGCATCGACGAGATGGGCGGCATGCTCGCGGCCATCGAGCGCGGCTTCCCGCAGCGCGAGATCGCCGATTCGGCGTACCGCTATCAACAGGAGATCGATGCCCAGCAGCGAATTGTTGTTGGCGTCAACGATTTTCTTACGGGCAACGACGAGCCGATCGAGATTCCGATCCATGCGATCACGCGCGAGAGTGAAGAGCGGCACCTCGAACGCCTGCGCCGAGTGCGGCGTGAGCGGGATCAAACGGGCGTTTCTTCGGCATTGGAGCGATTGGAGCGCGCCGCGCGAGATGGGCGGGAGAACCTTATGCCCTACATCGTCGATGCGGTGCGCGCCTACGCCACGCTGGGCGAAATGTGCAATTTGCTGCGCGGCGTCTACGGCGAATATCGCGAGCCAGCGCTCGTCTAACCCATTTGGGGGAGCCAGACTCACCCCGAACGAGGATTGGCAGCGCGCAACCGTTGTGTAACGGTGGAGTTAACGGTCCGACCCTTTGGTGTACGGCATGGCTCCAACTATCTTGCTTGTCGAGGACGACGCGGCCGACGCGGCTGAGGTGACAAGCGCCCTTGCAGATATGGGCGCCGCGATCTGGCACGCGGAAACGGGCGCAGATGCGCGCGCCGTCTTGAAGGGCGCACGGCCCGACCTGATCATGCTGGACCTCACGTTGCCCGACGTCGACGGCCTCGTGTTATGTGCCAACCTCGAGAACGAAGCGGACGATGTGCCGTTCATGATCTGCAGCGTGGGCAGCACTGCCGAAAAAGTGCTGAGCTTCAAGTTAGGTGCAGAAGACTTCGTCACGAAGCCGTTCGACGGCGCCGAACTTCAAGCGCGCGTCGAAGCGATCCTGATGAGGCACGCTCGACAGGCCGTGACCGCGGCGCCGGCTGCCGAGTCCGCGCCGAGTCTCGGCCACGGCGCCGGCCCGGAGCTCGGCCGCTTGCGCGTTGACCTGGCGCGCTGGCGCGTGACGATTGATGACAAACCGCTGAACCTCACGCCAACGGAGTTTCAGCTACTCGTGTTCATGGCGCGTCGGCCGGGCGAGATCATCTCGCGGCAGGAGCTCGCCCGCGGAGTGTGGGGCAACGAGAGCATGAGCCGCTCACGCACCATCGACGCCTACGTGCGGCGTATCGCCAGCAAGCTTTCAGGTTCGCAGAAGCAGAACCAGGACGACTGGCCGCCGCGCATCCTGAACATCCGCGGGATGGGCTACCAGCTCTCCGTCCCGCATATGACCGCCGCGTAAGCAGGCCGACTCAAAACCGTTTTACAGCGCAGGGACGGACCGACGCGGTCGACGTAACCGAAGATGTGCCTTCGGCGTGCGAAACGTCGGTCGGGTGTGAGTCAGTTCGGCGCAGCAACTGCGGTCACGGACGAGCCTCGTCGGAGGTACGCCCTTCATGGTCGTCAACAAATCGGTACTTCAACGTGGGGCTGCGTCGTTGGTGTGCGCGGTCCTGCTGGTCGCGCTCGGCGGACAGGCGGCCGCCGCGCAGGTGGCGCCACCGCAAGTGAACGCGCCAAGCGTCAATGCCCCGGCCGTCAATGCCCCGGCCGTCAATGCCCCGGCCGTCAATGCGCCAAGCGTCAGCGCGCCAACCAGCGCAAACGTCAACGTCGCGGGCAACAGCGTGGCTGCCACGAGTCCAAGCGTGTCCGCGCCCGTGAAGGCGTCGGTCTCGACTTCGGGTGCAGGCTCAACCAGCGCCTCCGCAAGCAAGACGGGAGCAACCGCGTCCTCGGCACCGCCAAAGACGCCGCCGGCTCCCGCGGCGGTCGCGGGAGCTGTTCAGGCGCAACCGGTCGTGACGGCGCCCACGACCGCGAACGTGAATGTGGTTTCGGCGGATGTGAGCAATCCGACCGATCCGCACGTGGCCGTCAGCACGGCTGCGCAGGCTGTCCCGGAGGTGTCGGCGCCTGAGGCAAGCGCGGCCGAGGCGGACGTCGCACCAGTGGTGGCTGGTGATCCAGGTGTTGGCGCCGCCGACGCCACCACGCCCGATGTGACAAGTCCAACATCCGCCGATGGCAGCGCCGATGTCTCGCCCGAAAGCGTCGGCGCAGACGCAGCGGCAGCGACCGATCCGTGCGCGGTCGCTCCGACTGGCGCGGCGGGCGGCATCAACAGTTCGGCGGCGGCGAGCGCCAGCGGCAGCTGCGGCATCGCTTCGTCGCCGAACGGCGTGGCCGATTCCGCGGCGTCGCCTGATGCCGAAGCACCAGTAGCAGATATGGCGCCCGCGGTGGTTCCCGCTGTTACGGTCCCGACGCAGTTAGGCGTCTCCGCGCGCGCATGGCGCCCAGCAACAGGCGGCGGTGGCGTGCCGGCCAGCGCGGCGGTCACGGGTGGCGCTGGGCCCCAGACGCTGCCTGCTGATGCGGCGTCGGATGCCTCTGCACCAAATGGCGGGGTCGCTGCCACTACCGACCCCATCGCGACCGCACCGACCGATGCTGCCGCCGATGCCACGACGAGCGTGGTGGCCGACTCGGCGGATCGCGCAGCGGGCAGTCTGAGCCCCTGCGCCGTAGCTCCAGCCGGGGCTGGCGCAGGTATTGGGGGTGGCTCGAGCAGCAGCGCCAGCGGCGCATGCGCAGGCTCGGCAGCCGAGGCACCCGGTGGTGGGCCGACGAGTCTGGTCGACACGATCGCGCCCAACACCGGTATCGAGCAGTCCCTCCTGCCACAAGGCTCGCTGCCGTTCGGCACGAACGTCGCGACGCAGCCGAACTCGACCGCCAACGTCAGTGGCGGCGGCGCCTCGAACCCGTGCGCGGTGGCGCCGACGGGGCTGTCGGCTGGAATCGGCGGGCCGGTCGCCAGCTCCGGCGCGGGCGCGTGCGGGGCTGGCTCCGCCACGGCACCTGGTGCGCCGGGTGGTGCGGGTGCGCCGACTGCGGGGACGACTCCGTCAGGAACCTCGCCGATCGAGACCAATGCACCGGGTACGCCTCAGTCAGGGACGACGTCTATCGGCACAAATGCACCAGGAACGCCGGGGTCTAACGCGGTTGTCGCACCAGGGCCGCAGAACGCCAGCGCGGCTGCGCCAGGCGTGGCAGTTGCGGGCGTTCAGGTAGCGGGTGCACCCGAACAGGCCGCCGCGACTGCGGAGCAGGCTGCCGCACCTGCAACCGCGGCAGCGGCGGGTACCGAGCTCGCTGGTGCGCCCGCCGAAGAGGCTGCGTCGCCAGCCGAGGCCGCCTCACCACCCGAGGAGCTGGCTGGCGTCCAGGCGCTCGCACCTGAGGTGGCTGGCGCGGTGACCGCGCTCGCCGGCGCGTTGCCGGCCACGGGCGAGCCAGTTGGCCTCATCGGCCTGGGCTTCCTCGGCCTGGCTGGCGCAGGCCTGGCATTGCGTCGCCGCAAGCGGTAGCTGCAGATGCGGCAGGTGCTCAGCGCAACCTTACTGGCAGTGGGGCTGATCGGCTTCGCCACTACCCAGACGTTGCCGCACGTGCCTGCCGCGCTTCTGCAACCGATCGTGGCGATCACCAACCATGACGCCGCAGCGCCAGTCGCGGAGGTCCAACCCGAACGAGACGGCGCAATTACACGGTTGGTGATCGCAAGCATTGGCCTCGATACACCGGTGCGTCCTGCACCGCTGGTGGATCACAACGGAGTAAGCACCTGGGACGTGCCAAAGTTCGTGGCGGGCCACGCCGAAGGCTCCGCGGGAGCGGGCGACCGTGGCAACGCCATCCTGCTCGGGCACGTCACCAGCCTGACTCTGGGCAACGTCTTCGAGCAACTTCACGCCGTCTCACCGGGCGACCCGGTAGAGGTTTATTCGCCTGATGCGCGTTATGTCTACCGGGTAGCTGATGTGACGGACGTGGCGCGGACTGACCTCGAGGTGCTCGACCCGACCCCGAATGCCACGTTGACGTTGATTACCTGCAGTGGCGCGTGGCTGCCAACCGTATGGGACTACAGCCAGCGGCTGGTCGTTCGCGCGGAGCTGATTCACTAAGCTGTAGCGCGTGACGGCGATTACCGTCTTCGGTGGCTCGCGGGTTGAGCCTGAATCAGACGAGTACGCGGCGGCGCGCGAGCTCGGCCGCGCGCTGGCGGCACGTGGCTTGACCGTGGTGACGGGCGGCTACAACGGCGTCATGGAAGCGGTCTCGCAAGGTGCCAAAGAGATCGGCGGTCAGGTCATCGGCGTGACCGTGGACGTGATCGCGCGGAACTTCAATCGATTGCCCAACGCATATCTCGACCAGGAAGTCAAGACCGTCGCGCTGCTCGAACGCATCGACAAAATGGTCGAGCTTGGAGCCGCCTACGTGATCTTGCCTGGCGGAGCGGGCACGCTGGCTGAGCTGGGCGTGGTGTGGAATCTGGCCCTGCTCGGTGCGCTCCACGGCAAGCCACTGCTGGTTGTGGGCAACGGTTGGCGGCGTGTGCTGCAAACCATGATCGACGAGCTGCACACAATTGAGACTGATTTGCAGTTTCTGCAATTCGTAGCGGACGTTCCCGCTGCAGTCGAGGTGCTGGCTACCGCGCTGACCTGAGATACTTGGCTGCGATGGAGCCGTCGCCGCTGGCGATTCACCACGTCGGCATTGCCGTGCCGAGCATCGACGACGCGATGCATTTCTACGGCGACAAGCTTGGACTCAGCATCGCCGATACGGTCGATATGCCCGAACGACAGTTGAAGGTCGTTTTCGTCCAGGCAGCAAACATGCTCATCGAGCTTCTGGAACCGACCGATCCGGACTCGACCGTCTCACGCTTCCTGGAACGTCGGGGTCCAGGGCTGCATCACCTGTGCTTCGGGACGCCGGACATTCGAGCGCACCTGCGAGACCTTCGCGACAAAGGGGTCGAGCTCATCGACGAGGCGCCCCGGCCCGGGGCTCATGGCGAAGTGGCGTTTCTGCAGCCATCAGCCGCGCTGGGCGTGCTGGTCGAGCTACTCCAGGCGCAGCATGACTGACTCGCCGCCGCTGCGCGTGCTGATCGCAAAACCTGGCCTGGATGGGCATGACCGCGGCGCCAAAGTGATCGCGCGGGCGCTGAGAGATGCCGGCTTCGAGGTGATTTACACGGGCATTCGGCAGACGCCCGAGATGATCGCGGAAGCGGCGCTGCAAGAAGACGTGGACGCGATCGGGCTCAGCATCCTCTCGGGGGCGCATATGACCTTGTTCCCGCGGATCCTGGAGGAGCTGCGCAAGCGCGGCCTCGACGACGTCGTGGTCTGGGCCGGCGGAATCATCCCCGAGGGAGACATCCCGAAGCTGCGCGAACTGGGTATTCGTGCGATTTTCGGTCCTGGCTCACCAACGACCGAAACGATCGAGTTTCTGCGCAACCTCAGAACGGCCGCGGCGCGTTGACCACGTCGCTCTCGCGCGATGCGGCGGCCTCTGACCTCGCGGCGCGGCTGCTGGAGGGCGACCGTCTGGCGCTGTCGCGGCTGATGTCAGCGGTCGAAACCGGTCGCGACGACGCCCGCAGGCAACTGCGGTGCCTGTTCCATAAGACGGGTCGGGCCCACGTCGTTGGAGTTACGGGCCCGCCGGGATCCGGCAAGTCGACCCTGACTACGCGTCTGGCGCTCGAATATCGCGCACGCGAAAAGACGGTCGGGATTGTGGCTGTCGACCCCACCAGTCCGTACAGCGGCGGAGCCATTCTCGGGGACCGCGTGCGCATGATGGAGCTGCACAGCGATCCCGATGTCTTCGTGCGCAGCATGGCTACTCGCGGCGTGATGGGCGGACTCGCACGCAGCACGCTCGACGTCGTTCTGCTGCTGGACGCTTTTGGAAAGGACGTGGTGCTGCTCGAAACCGTCGGCGTAGGGCAGGATGAGGTCGAGATCGCCCGCGCCGCCGATACGATCATGGTCGTTGGCGTGCCGAACCTCGGCGACGACATTCAGGCGATCAAAGCCGGCATCCTGGAGATTGCCGACGTCCTGGTGGTCAACAAGGCCGATCTGCTGGGCGCCGATCGGCTGGTCGCGGACCTGCGCGCCATGCTGCAGCTCGGCGCTTCGCCGCGCGGCTCGTGGTCACCGCCCATTGTCCGAACGGTCGCCACGGAAGGTGTTGGCGTTTCGGAGTTGGTGGACCGACTGGGAGAGCATCGCACGTATCTTGAGAGCACCGGCGTTTGGCACGCCCGCCGTGTGGAGAGCGCACGTCGACAGGTCAGAGCCATCGTGGAGGACCGCGTCCAACGAAGGTTCGAACGTGCGGCGGCAAATGAAGTCTGGCAGGCACGTTTTGAAGCGATCGCTTCGCGTGACGACGATCCGTACTCGGTGGCTGACGAGGTTCTGAAAGAAGTGTCGAGTAATGGCTGAGACCGAATCCGGCATCCGTGAGGAGACCACCCACGGTAAGATCGAGCACCTGCGCCAGGTGCGCGAACAGGCACGCCTTGGTGGCGGGCAGCGTCGGATCGATGCGCAGCACGCCAAGGGCAAGCTGACCGCGCGCGAGCGGCTCGACCTGCTGCTGGATCCGGACACGTTCGTGGAGATCGACAAGTTCGTCCAGCATCAGTCGACGGCGTTTGGGCTGGAAAACGAGCGCTACTACGGCGACGGCGTCGTGACGGGCTACGGTCGGGTCGATGGCCGCCTGGTGTACGTGTTCTCGCAGGACTTCACCGTCTTTGGCGGCTCACTCTCCGAAAGCCATGGGGCAAAGATCTGCAAGGTCATGGACCTGGCGCTGAAGAATGGTGCGCCCATGATCGGGCTCAACGATTCTGGCGGCGCGCGCATTCAGGAAGGTGTGGTTTCGCTCGGCGCATATGCCGAGATCTTCCTGCGCAATGTGCTCGCCTCCGGCGTAATCCCCCAGATCTCTGCTGTTCTCGGCCCGTGCGCGGGTGGCGCGGTCTACTCGCCGGCAATGACCGACTTCACCTTCATGGTCGAAGGCACCTCGTTTATGTTCGTCACCGGGCCAGACGTGGTGAAGACCGTCACGCATGAGGTGGTGGACTTCGAGGGCCTCGGCGGAGCCGGCGTGCACAGCGGCACGAGCGGTGTCGCGCACTTCGCTTCGGAGGATGAGGCCTCCTGCCTCGACGGTGTTCGGCGGCTCTTGAGCTTCTTACCTTCGAACAATCTCGACGACGCGCCCCTGCGTAGAACCGCGGATCCCGCGGACCGCATGGACGATGCGTTGAACGACCTCGTCCCCGACCAGCCCACGCGCAGTTACGACATGCACGCGGTGATCCGGTCGGTGGTGGACGAGCGCGACTTTTTCGAGGTGCACGCGCAGTTTGCGCAGAACATCATCGTTGGCTTTGCGCGCCTTGGCGGCAGGTCGGTCGGGATCGTGGCGCAGCAGCCGACGGTGCTGGCGGGCGTGCTGGACATCAACGCATCAGTGAAAGCCGCACGGTTCGTACGGTTCTGCGACGCCTTCAACATCCCGCTGGTGACGTTTGTGGACGTGCCCGGGTTCTTGCCTGGGGTGGCCCAAGAGCACGGCGGCATCATTCGCCAGGGCGCCAAGCTGCTGTACGCGTATTGCGAGGCCACGGTGCCTAAACTCACGGTCATCACCCGGAAGGCGTACGGCGGGGCTTACGACGTCATGTCTTCGAAGCACATACGCGGCGACGTCAATCTGGCCTGGCCGACTGCCGAGATCGCGGTGATGGGCATTGAAGGTGCCGTCAACATCGTGTTTCGGGATGAGCTGGGTTCAGCGGCGGACCCCGATGCGTTGCGCGACCAGTTGGCGCGCGACTATCGCGAAAACCTGGCGAATCCCTATGTTGCCGCCGCCCGCGGCTACATCGACGACGTGATCGAGCCACGCGAGACTCGCCCACGCCTGATCAGCGCGCTCGAGATGCTGCAGAACAAGCGGGAGTCAAACCCACCGAAGAAACACGGCAACATTCCCCTCTAGCGAGTTCATCGTCCAAAAGAGGTCCATCTTCCAAGGAGGTCCATCTTCCAAGGAGGTCCATCTTCCAAGGCGGTCCATCTTCCAAGGAGGTCCAGGATCCTTCCTGGTTGTCTTCTACTGCGCAGAGCGCTTGGGCTTATGCTGCCGAGCGCCGCAACGCAGAAACACGAAGTCTCCTCTCGGAGAGAAACAGAAACTCTCGAAGAGGAATGGGACTTACTAGTTGCGGGCGAGGGAGAAGCCGGAGAAGGCGTAGCCCGTGTCGCTGGCCCGCATCGCGTGCTGCAGTTGCGCGGCAGTCATGATGCGGTCGTAGCCCGGGGCCTCGTGCGCTTCGGGGCCACCGATGGGGTCGTTGTACAGAAACTGATCCCCGAGGAGCCCAGTGATGATGATGTAGTGGTCACCGTAGTAGCCAGAGTCGCCGCGGCCTGGCAGGGCTCGGTACACAACCTGCACGATCACTGGCTGCTTGGCGCGCAGGCTGGTGCGGATATCGTCGACGGTCCAGTGATGTAGCGAGCCGTCCTCGTCGTAGAGCCCGCGTGCCTGCACGCCATCTTCTCGGGCGACATTCGCAAGAGCCCAGATGAACGAACCCGCGTCGGTGTCAGTCGGGTCGAAGTCCTCTGAGGTCAGGACCTGCCCGCGGATGTCCGACGGCTGCAGGTTGACCCCGAATGATTCGAGGGCCATGCCCAGCACCGTGGGGCCACAGTTGGCGCTTGCGTAATCCGAACCATCGAGCTGCGTGCGATACGGCACATTGACGCGCACATCGGCGCGGAGATCTTCTGGGTAGGCCCAGGGCAGATCGCGCTGGGAGGGCGAGGCTGCGCGCGCGATCGAGTCACCATCAATCCAACCCTCCGAAGGCGGAACGGTCCGACCATTACCCGGAAGATGGACGTGGACTCTGGTTCCCTGGATGTCCGTGTTCACGACCTCCATGAGGGTGGCAGCGGGGACATCCATGAGGCGTGTGGCGGAGGCATCAGCGGTGGACCACAACGTGGTTGCCTTTGACGTTCGCAGCCACACCGTTGGTGCATCGACCGCGCCCACGTCAGACGCCTTGACCCAACCAGGGCCAGGCTGGCGAGTGTCGCCGTCGCCGCTGTACTGCACCTCGAGCCAATCGGGTCGAGTATCGATCTGCTCCAGGAGGCTCCACTGCGGAAGCCGTGTGAATACGCTCGCGTCCTCGCTTGGACCCGAGCGCAACGGCGTTTCGGTGTGGTTTTTCACCCACTGCGCCGTGCGATCGGCACGGATCGCACCGAGCATGTTCTGGCCAGCGGCCGTAAGCGTCGGAACGACGACTGGTGTCGGCACCGGTGTCGCGGTTGGCGCGGGCGCCACGACCGCCACGGGTAAGACGATCGCAGCCGAAACCGGCGCAGCCGCCACCGCCAGCACGGCGGGCGTCATCACCGGGTCATCGGGCGGCGAGAGCGGCGCCAGGGCGGTCGGGGCAAGCGGCGCCAGGCATGCCGCGCCAATCAAAACAGCGAAGACACCTCCGCCGATGAGCAGACGCGACCTCACGCTACGGCGACGAGCAATGGAACGTCGTTCCCGCAAGCGCATTGGCCCTGCCATGGTCGTTGCCGATTATGTCCCAACTTGTCAGTACAAAAGAAGCCCTTTTTCGAAGTGCCAGCGTTACGCTTCGTCTTGTGTACGTCGTCGTGTGCCGCGGTCCGAACTGCCGCGCACGCGGCGCACTGCCCCTCCGCCATCGGCTCGTGAAGCTGCTCAAACACGATCCCGAGGTGCGTTTGCTGGGCTACTCCTGCTTTGGCCAGTGCGACTATGGCCCGAACGTGGCGTTCTACCCGCCTGGTGAGTGGTACGGCGGACTCGCCGAGCGTGATGACGCAGAGCGGGTGGTGCGCCACGCGCGCACCGGTGAAACGTTAGGGCCGCAGCTGTGCTTGCCAGACGGCGAGCGTGAACTGCATCTGCGCAATATTGCCGACCTGGTCAGGACACACGAACGTGACCGCGCCCGACGACCTCACCGTCACTGGTGGTGGCCGTTTTGATATGGGGGAACAGTGGCTCGCCCCCGAGCGCTCGCTGCAGCCGGAAGAGCACCACCCCGGCGACGATGCTGAACGCGGACTGCACGATCACCAGCAGGCACATCCCGTAGAACGCCACCTGGAACGGCAGCAAGCTCTGGGCATCCAGACCCAGGACGCCGGGCTGGGTGAGCGAATTTGCGACTGCGTCTAACTGTGTTTGGAGCAGGGACAGGTCGCCGCCGACGCGTTGCACGTCGGTGCCGTTCTGTGACAGGGAGTCACGCGTGATCCCCATCGTGATCGCGAGCTGTTGGAGCTGGTCGGCGCTCGCGTTGAACTGCGGCGCAAGGCTCGCCAGCGGCTGGAAGCCGAGCACGCTCACCGTCGCCGTCGTGCCGCCTAGATTCCTGAACGTGCCGGCTGAGCTGTTCGCCAGCTGGGACGCCTGATCAGCGGCGTTTCGTGCGCCGACGATGCTCTGCTGAAAGTTCGTCGTTGCGGCGCTGGTGTCTTTGAGGGTGCCTGAGACCGTTCGGATCGACTGCACCAGCGATTGGCGTTCGGACTCCAGCGTGGTCTGGAGCCTGGTCACCTGTGAGAAGGTGGAGATGCCAACCACCAGCATCGCCGCCGCGATGACGAGGCCGAGGACGCCATAGGCACTCAACGCCACCGCGGCTGACCTCAGGAACCTGTTGCGAACCATTCCTTTGGTACCAGTGTCGCATCCGGCGTGCCGCA
>JAFAZN010000495.1 GCA_019239775.1 Chloroflexota bacterium | reverse complement strand
TCAGTACCGTTCCATGCGACAGTCGCTGGGCTCGATTCGGGAGTACGGGCAAGTGGCACCAGTGACGGCTTCGTCAAAGGAAGGTTCACAGCAGCCATGATCGGCAGCAGTACGGGGCAGCCGTTTCTTGACTTCCTAAGCGTCGCTGTGGGGTTGGTGCTCGGATTCCTGTTCGTTAGCGATCCTCGCGGACCACTAGCTCAACTGTCGGTTATCGCGCGGTACGCAGGATTCCTCGCCGTAGCCTTCTTCGACATCGCCGTGATAGCACGAGTGCTCAGCTTTTTCGTGCCTCTGCTGTCCAGCGGTAGCGGCGCCACGTCGGTATGGGACTTCTTGGCCGGCGTGATTCTACTGGGCGCTCTCGTTGCCGCTTATCTGGTCCTTCAGGGAACCCTTCGGGTTCAGCTTCCGCGCGAGCTGCACCCAGCCAGAGATTGCTCCGTGGAACCCGTCGCCGCACTGCAGTGCCCGAGGTGCGCGCGACCGATCCCGGCGGAAGCGGCGTTCTGTAGCTGGTGCGGCTCGCCTATTAATCCGACTCCACCGCAATCGGTTTCACGAGGTTCGACGATAGTCTCAGCATGACTCTGCTAGGGAGGGCTGCTTGAATGTACTGCCAAAGTTGCGGGGCGCGACTCGAAGCCTCTGCCGCGTTCTGTCACGCGTGCGGCAAACCCGTGAAACCATCCCAGACCGGCGCTCCGACAAACATTGTGGTCGACCTGTCGAGTCTGTCGCGCGTGTCGAGCTTCGCCCCGAACTGGCGGCTGATCAGTGGTATTGCAGGGGGCGTGGCACTGCTGGGCTTCTTCCTGCCCTGGGTGAGCGTCCTTAGCATCGTGAGTTATACGTGGTCTGGCTTCGAGATGGCCGTCGGGCCCACCGTCCAGACTCTTCTTGGACCACAACGCGCACAGGGAGGACCGGGGCTCTGGCTGTTTGCCCTCGGCGCGATCGCCATTATTGGATTGGCAGCCAGGGTTCAGACAGCAAGAGTCGCGGCGATCAGCGTGATGGCCATCGCCGCGATCTGTGTCCTGCTGCTCTTACTGGTGTCATCAGGACTCGGGTCCCAACAGAATCTATTCGCCCGCATATCAATCTCGTTCGGGCTCTGGTTTTCGATGCTGGCTATGATTGCCGCCGCGGTCGGAGGCTTTCTCGGCTTCCGAGCCGCCCGGACCGGTAGTTGGGTGCCTGCGCCCGGAGCGGATGTACTGACCGCCTCCGCCACTCCCTTGCGATCACGCCCGGCTTTATGGAGCCCGCCAGGCGAGTCCGTTTCCGCAGGCACGCGAGTGGCTGTCATATCGGTCGACGGGGACAGTTGGCTGCAGGTCCGTACGGAAGACGGACGCACCGGATTCCTTCCAGTGTCGTCTATTCGCGCTGCCTACGGTGCGGGGTCCAACCGATCACCAAATGCGGTCAGCCGTCGGGCGTCTGGCGAGACATCGCCGTTCAGCGAGGATTAACGCGATCCCGTGCGGAAGACCGACATGATTCTGATGCGCGGGCGTGGCCCGGCGCTTAGAACGCTGCAGAGTGTAGTAGCCATTGCAATCGTGACAGCGCTGTTTGCGTCTGGCTGCTCCGGGACAACGACTCCTGAACAGACAGCGAAAGACTGGACAGCGTCCGTCATTGCGGGGGACAACAGTCGCACCATGCAACTGACATGCGCGCGTGAACGAGACCCTTACGGTATACAAGCAGCCTTCGTACCTGGGGCAATGTTGTTACAGGGAGCGAAGTCTGACGCCGGTAGCCTCACTTATCAGATCGACCGCAACGACGGCCAGACTGCTTCGGTGCATGTCACAGGCTCCGCCGTGACCGGCACTTTCGGTGCTCGGAGTCCAGTCGACCTCCACGTATTCCTGCTTCGGGAGGACGGTGCGTGGCGAGTGTGCCGAGCTCCATGACGAGCTCGATTGTCGAGAGATGGCCGCCGGTCCATCGATTGGCTGCAATAATTCAGTTGTTCACGAAGCAGCGCAATTCACAGGTAGAGGACGCGTATCGCCCTGAGCGTCCGATGCCCCGTGGGAGCATGGAAGTGACGAGGTCGGATCGAGCTGACTCTGCACAGAACACGCGACTTGTCGAGCCACCATTCACGTGGAATCCACACCAACCCGATAGATATCGATACGCCCACCAGCTGACTCGCCTACTGATCGCGCTCTCGCTTGTGGCCGTAAGTTTACCTACAGCCAGTGCTCACACCGCGACTGCTCCACTCGCCCTAGATTCATCACTCGTTGCTCCGAATCACCGCTACGTCGTTTTTATTGCGGGTATTAACAATGCGAGCGCGCCCGGCTCCGAAGAAGCCGTTCACATATTCGATCGTTTCAAGGACCTGGCCGAATCGAGTCTTGGAAATACCACGCGGTTCCTGTACTTCAGCTACTGCGGAACCGGCGTGTGTCCGGGCGGGTCCTGGGAGAAGCTGGCCGACGGGAACCCCGATTTCGGACATCCTCGCTATACGCAGGAGGCTACACACGAGAACCTCGGCGAACAGGAGGTAGTCCTGGACGCCATGATCAATGCGATCGGAAGCGTCGACTCGAATGCCGTTATCGACTTGGTTGGTTACAGCCTCGGCGGCCCGGTCGCATACTGGTGGGCTTCCAGTCGGCAGTCTTCACGTGTGCATCGCATCGTGACACTGGACAGCCCGCTTGGCGGGGTGGAGTCCGATGCGCTGAACACCTACGGCGGCGTCATGTTGTTCGGACCCGTTTCTCAACAGCTCGCCGATCCTGACTCGATCAGCTTATGGCTCGGGGCGGCAGACCGGTTCGATATCACCGCCGTGGAGAACTTCTACGACCCGATCATCAACGACCAGGCCCTCAACACCTTCTGGGGACCGGTGGGCCGAGGCCTGAGTGTGTTGCGCGACGCTCCGCCGGTGGATGTCCGGGTGCCCGATTCGGTGCTTCAGTTGGGGGGCGACGTGCTGACCGGGACGATTTGCCCCCAAGAGGGACTGTTCAGCAGCGACGCGATCCTTTCGAACGCGGGCAGTTACATTCTGCAGAATCACGGCACAGTTCTCGGGCTGTACTCCTGCACCGATGCATACGCTGGCAGCGACTCCCTCTTGACTCGGGCGGCCGTCAGCCTTTCACGTGACGGGCCTCACTGGGCCGCACTTCATCCGCCACAGCAGGCCGGCAATGCGCTCCTCGCAGCCTTTCCAGGCGTGGCCCTCGTCCCGCCTGCAGATCTCGCACCTTTCGCGAACGCGAGCGTCCAGATAGGCGTGGGCATCGACACGAAATCGCCGGGCGGGGCTGGCTATTCTGTTGACTACTCCAAGGACGGCGGTACGGCAACGGTTTCAGGCAGTCTTGGCCAGGCAAAGTTCACACAGGACACAGCGATGGCCCAGCCCGGCTGCGCGGCGACCGCGCAATACTGCCCCCAGTATGGATTGGGCGGCAGGCAGAGCGGCCCAACTGGCGAGATCTTCCGCGGAATCGCTATCAGAGGCAACCCATCGCTGGTGAGTCATGTGATTTGTTGTGCGGATCCGAATTTGTGGCAATTTGAGTGGTACGATAGAGGCGCGGATACGTCCTACAGTGTCCAGTTGTCTAACATGTTCGACCCCCAACTTGAAAAGTCTCTTGGGAGCCAGAACGCGGACAAGGTCCGGTACTTTGCCGGACTCGCGGCGCAGTTTGTACCCGCTGGAGGGCGCACGACTCCGATAGTGTTGGATGTCGCGGCGGCTGGCCAGCAAGCCCTGGGTGCGTTCCCCCAACCGGTGATTCTGCCCGTCCAGGATCTGAGGCCCTTCGCCTCCATGAGCATCGAGGCAGTCAGCGTCTCCACATCAATCGGGCCACCGTCTGCCAATGCACCAGCACCGCGGTACAGCGTCAGTTACCGCAGCCCACTGGGTGTTGCGTCAATTTCCGGCGAGCCGGGCGACGCAGGATACCAGCGCGCACTCAAGGGCGCATTTGGCTGCCACTCGACTGACGACTACTGCGTCTGGAGGATCTTTGCGGGTTACCAGGTCGAGCGGTTTGCAACTCTGAGTGTTAACGGCACACCAGCGGCCGTGACCCACGCCTTTAGCACCCCACCCGACTGGAGCATCGCCTGGTACGACGCTCAAGCAGATCTGACTTATGACATTTATCTGACGGCAACTGTCGATGCCGCCATGGGGGCCTCGGGCCCCACGCCGGCCAACCTCGGGGAGGCACAATACCTGGCTGGCTTGGCCGAGCAATTTGTCAGGCTCGATCAAATCCGATAGGGCGGTCGGATGAGGATCGGGGACCAGAATTCAGTGCGAGCCAGTCAAGTGTAAGTGAGGGGTTGCATGTGTTGAATGTCCGGACGGCCATGATCTGCCTGGTAATTCTCGCGGTTGCGATCGACACTTTTTCGCCCAATAGGCTGCCAACTCAAGCACACGCGGCGGATTCTCCGGGGAACCTCTGAGTCGCCCTGGGTTCGGTGGAGACTGTTTGGTTTGAGTCACGCCGCCGCAGTTGCTTGCTGCTGACGATAGTAGATGGCCTCGTATTCCGCAGGTGGCACGTTTCCGATGGCGCTGTGCAGGCGCTCGTGGTTCCACCAGTGGACCCATTTGGCGGTGGCGAACTCCACCTGATCCAATGAACGCCAAGGGCCGCTCTTGTGAATGACTTCGGCTTTGTAGAGGCCGTTTACGGCTTCCGCCAGGGCGTTGTCGTAGCTGTCACCACGTGAGCCGACTGAGTTGACGGCGCCCACCTCGGCGAGCCGCTCGGTGTAGCGAATCGAAAGGTATTGAACGCCGCGGTCGCTGTGATGGATCAGTCCGGTCAAATCGTGCCGGCGACGCGTCCAGATCGCCATCTCCAGCGCATCTAGCGCCAGGTCGGTGCGCAACGAGTTCAGCACGCGCCAGCCAACGATGCAGCGACTGAATACGTCAATGACAAAGGCCACGTACACGAAGCCACTCCAGGTGCTGACGTAGGTAAGATCGGCGACCCACTTCATGTTCGGCGCGTCTGCGGTGAAGTCGCGCTCCACCAGGTCCGCCGGCCGCGTATCTACCTCGGTGCTGACCGTGGTGAGGTGTTTGCGTTTACCGCGCACAACACCCTCGAGGTCCAGGTCGTCCATCAGCCGGGCCACCCGATCACGTCCAACCTTGACGCCTTCGCGATTGAGCTGGCGCCACACCTTCTCGATGCCATACACGCCGAAGTTGTCGCGGTGTACTCGGCCGATCTCGAGCTTGAGTTGCTCATCACGTTGGCTGCGCCGCGACGGCTTCCGAGCGAGCGCTGCGTAGAACGTGGATGGGGCGACCTGCAATGCCGAGCAGATCGGCTCGACCCCCCAGCGGTGGCGATACATGCTGATGAATTTCACGACCTCGGCAGCCGCGGGTCGAGCTCCCGCGCAAAGAAAGCCGATGCCGCCTTCAAGATCTCGTTCGCTCGCCGCAACTCACGGTTTTCTCGCTCGAGCTGCTTGAGCCGGTCCCGTTCTGGGCTGGTCAGACCTGGCCGCTGGCCGTCATCGATCTGCGCACGCCGCAGCCACAGCCGCAGTGCCTCGGTCCCTACCCCCAGCTTGCTGGCAATCGACGTGATAGCTGCCCACTCGGACGGGTACTCGTTGCGGTGCTCCTGCACCATCCGAACCGCACGCTCACGCAGTTCCTGCGGATACCTGCTCCGTCTGCCCATCGGCTCCATCCTTTCAAAG
>JAFAZN010000324.1 GCA_019239775.1 Chloroflexota bacterium | reverse complement strand
GGATGTGCGGGAGTTGCTGGAACTCCCTGACGCTCACCAGCGCCGCGCTCACGAGCCACAACCCCAGAGCGCCGAGGCCGATGAGGCGCTCAACCCAGACCCCGCTGTCCACCTCCATGCGGGAAGCCTCCCCCTCCCCACCGGTTTTGGATGTGAGCCGTCGCAGTGCGAGTGCGGCGAGCGCCAGCGCGTAAGCGGCGGCGGCTGAGCGGCCTAGGAGCCACAACAACTCGGCCGCGAAAGGGGCTGGCTGCTCGGGAAAAAACCAGCGCGGCAGCGTATCGAGCCCCTGCCCGCGCATGATCAGCCAGCGGGCGTTGCGTTTGTCGCGGTCCAGTTCCAGCCCCTCGCGCCGGTCGGGCGCCACCACAAGCCAGAGCCGCGCAGCCGACTCAGGCCGTCGCAGGTCCGCCTCCACGCGAAAGTCACTCGGCAACGACGCCCCTGTGGTGAGCGCGCGTCCGCTGTCGAGATCAGTGATGCGCAGATTCTCCCAACGCGAGTAGCTGCCCTCGTCCCGCAGGAACGCATCGAGCGCGTACACCGGCGTGCCCAGCAACGCGCGAATGACCTCCGGCTGACGGTCAGCGGTGGAGGTAGTGTCACTCCCGTCGAGCTGGTACTCGCGCTGCAGCGGCCCAGGCTGTTCGAGCATCACCGATTGCCAGCCGCCGCCCAGCGCCGAGGACAGGCTGTGCGTTTGACCGTCAACACTGACCTCCAGGTTGCCGGCGTGCGCTTCGATGCTGACGTGAACGGGGAAGGCGGCCGGGGCTTGCTCGCCGAGTGCCAGCAGCGCCAGGGCAACCAGCCCGGCGGCGATTACGCGGTCAGGCTTCGTTCTCAGCCTGTGCGCCAACCTCGACGAACTTGACTCGCGAGGCGCCGCAGCGCGGACACTTGCGCGGCAGCATACGGTCGACCACTTCGAAGTGGCAGGTCAAACACTGCCAGGTGGTGGGCGTCTCTTCGGTACGCGTGCGCAGTGCGCCCGTCTTGTCGGTCATCGCTTCTGCCCAGCAGTGTACAGGCGACTAGCAGCGCAGCGGCGGGGGCGCGAAGAAGACATCCTCCACCCGCGTCTCGACCGTCTGGACCTCCGACGCACCCAGAGAGCGCAAACAGTCCACGAGCGCTTGCACCAGGTGCTCGGGCGTGGAAGCTCCCGCGGTGATGCCCACTCGCTTGGCGGCATGCAGCCAAACCGGATCGAGCTCAGCCGCACGACCAAGCAGGTACGCGCGGGCGCCCGACTGTTCAGCCACCTCGCGAAGTCGATTGGAGTTCGACGAGTTCGGCGATCCCAACACCAGCACGACGTCGGCGTTGTGCTGCTGCACCAGCGCACGGACGGCTTCCTGGCGGTTGGTGGTGGCGTAACACACATCACCCGCCTCGGGGCCAACCATCAGCGGAACGCGCTGCCGGAGCCGCTCGACGATGGCCGAAACATCGTCCACTGACAGGGTGGTCTGGGTGGCATAGGCGACCTTCGACGGGTCCTCGATGGCCACGCTATCAGCGTCGGCGACGGTCTGGATCAGCTTGACATGGTTCGGTGCCTCGCCCATGACGCCTTCAACTTCGGGATGGCCGGCGTGGCCGACGAAAAGGATCGTGTAGCCGCGACTAGCGTACCGCAGCACCGCCGCGTGCACGCGCGACACCAGGGGGCAGGTGGCGTCCAGGGTAACGAGGTTTCGGGCGTTGGCTTCCTCGCGCACGGTAGGCGAAACGCCATGCGCGGAGTACACCGCGGTGGCACCTACGGGGATCTCCTCCGTGTCTTCAACAAAGACCGCGCCGCGGGCGCGCAAGTCGTCGACGACTACCTTGTTGTGCACGATCTCGTGGCGCACGTAGACGGGGCGCTCGTCGCCGAGCGCGCGGTTATCCAACGCCAACTCTACGGTGCGGATGGCGCGCTCGACCCCAGCGCAAAAGCCGCGCGGCGCGGCTAGCAAGACGACAAACGACATCAGTTCGGTGTACTCATCATCGATCATCGTCCCGGCGGCAAGCTACCTTTAACGAGGGTTCGCGTAGTGACGTATTCCGGGGCAGGGGGCTCCGCCCCCCGGGGCCGGTCGCTGCTCCGCTCGCAAGCTCGCTGCGCGCTCCCTCCCGCCCCGTCCCCCTGGGTACGTGCTGAGCCGCGCCATGCTCGCCCGAGTGTCCGTCGGATATGTGGCACCGGCTCCCACCTGTGCGGCCATGCGGTCAGCGTTCGAGCGCTCGACACGGGTGCAACGGCCGAATAGGCCCATCATCGGGGGGACGGGGCGGGAAGGAGCGACCGCGCGCAGCGCGACGAGCGACTGGCCCCGGGGGGCGGCAGCCCCCTGCCCCGGAATACGCGAATTGCGCGAAGATCGACACTTAGGCGGGCCATAGGTCGCCGACGGTGAAGCCTTCGGGGAAGGGGTCTTCGGCGTCGACCACGTACTGGCTGATACCTGTGATGTACGCGCTGCCGGTAATGGTGGGGACCACGGCCTGATACTGGCCGACGGTGGTCGCGGAATCGAGGCAGCCGGTGAAGATCGTGCCGAGGATGCTCTCGTGGCGAAACGGCTGGCCAAGCGGCAGCTTGCCGCGGGCGTGCAGTGTGGCCATACGCGCGCACGTACCAGTCCCGCATGCGGAGCGATCCAGCGCGCCCGTCCACGTATCGGGTTTGTCCCAGTCAAATGCGCCAGTCGAGATGACGACCGCGTTGCGCATATCTGCATGTGCGCCGTGCGCTGGCCCTGAGAGCTGCGCCACGCTGTAGCCGGCCACATCCGGCGTTTCCGGATATGAGACAGGGAGCTGTTCGCGCGCAGCAGCCTTGATCATCTCGCCAATGCGGACGATTTCGCGACCTTCCTCTGGCACGAGCCGCAATCCAAAGGACGCGGCGTCGGCGATCACGTAGAACATGCCGCCGTAGGCCACATCAACCGTGAACGTGCCCAGTCGTGACACCTCGAGCGTGGCATCCAGGTGGACCGCGAACGCTGGCACGTTGCGGAAGGTCACCGAGCGGACTTTGCCATTGCTGCACTCAGCCGTGACCTTGATCAGACCGGCTGGGGCTTCAAGCGTGAGCTCAGTACGAGGCTCGCGCATCGGCACCATGCCGGTCTCCAGCAGCACGGTGGTGACGCAAATGGTGTTGCTGCCCGACATTGGCGGATAGTCGGTCTGCTCCATGATCACGAAGCCGGCGTCGGCTTCAGGTCGGGTTGGCGGCAGGATCAAGTTGCAGCACAGGCCGGGGTAGCCGCGCGGCTCCCGGAGCATCCGCTTGCGAAGTCCATCGGCGTGTTGTTCCAGGTACAGCCGCTTTTCGAACATCGTTGCGCCTGGCACGTCGAGCACGCCGCCAACGATCACGCGGCCTGGCTCCCCACCAGCGTGCGCATCCACCGCGGTGATCATGCCCGTGAGGCGCACGCTCACCAGCATACGCGTCGCAACGAACCTACCCGATGGTCGCGATGTGCGCGGCCGTTCGTCCCGCAGGCCTTGCAAGGCTTGCACCGAGTTGGCGGGGCAGACATAGTGCGCGCGCGACGCCGATGAGCGACCTGGCGCCTTCTCACACACTCGTGCTCCAACGGCTGCCCACCGGCGTGGTCTGCCTCGACGCCGACGGCCGGATTCAACTGGCCAACGACGCGGTGACCCGACTATTCGGCTGCGCCAGTCCCGACGAACTGATCGGCATCCCTATCCACACCTACGTTCAGTTCATGCAGCTGGGCGCGGCTGGTCAGGAAGAGTGCGTCCGCGACGATGGAAGCAGCTTTCCCGTCGAGTACGAGAGCGCCCCAATTGAAACGGGTGGCACGATCGTCACGCTTCGAGATGTGAGCCAGCGCGCGGCCGCCGAGCGGCGCAAAGATGAGTTGATCTCAGTTGTCAGCCACGAGCTACGCACACCTTTAACATCGATCCGCAGCGTGCTTGGCCTGCTGGCTAGCGGGCTGCTCGGCCAGCTCAATGACCGCGGCCAGAGCATGGTTCACGTCGGCATATCCAACACCGACCGATTGACTAGGCTCGTCAGCGACCTGCTGGACCTCGAGCGCATCAACTCGGGTCGTGCGGCTACGCGGCGCGAGGTGTGCCAGACAGATCAGCTCATGCGCCAGGCCGCCGAGAGCGTGCGCGCGCTCGCCGCCGAGGCACACGTGAGCATCGAGGTGGTACCGCTCGAGGCGCGCGTGGTTGGCGACCCCGACCGGCTCTTGCAAGTCTTGATCAATCTGCTCGCCAACGCCATCAAGTTCTCGCCCGCGAGCGGCGGAAGTGTGTGGCTCGATGCCGAGCTCACGCCAGACGAGGTCCTCTTGCGCGTACGCGACGAAGGCCGCGGCATCCCTTCGGACAAGCTCGAATCCGTCTTCGAGCGGTTCGCCCGCGTCGACGAACACGACGCACGCGACAAGCGCGGCACCGGTCTCGGTCTGGCAATCAGCCGCGCGATCGTTCAGCAACACGGCGGGCACATCTGGGCCGAGAGTCGGCCCGGCGCAGGCACGACCGTATGTGTGGCATTACCGATTCAAGACGTTCTTTCAGGGGCGCTGCCCGACGCAGCCTGAGGAATCCGTGCACAGAATTCCTACCCAACTTCTCGAACCAGGCATGCAGCTAGCGCGCAGCCTGTACAACCATCGCGGCGACGTCCTGCTCGCCCGCGGCACCACGCTGAACCCGGCGTTCATCTCGTCAATCAATCAGCGCGGGTACCACTCCGTGTACATCATGGATGGCATCGCCGACGACGTCGAACCGCTGGGACTCGTGTCGCAGCGGCTGCGGTCGGCAACGGTTCGCAACCTCGATTCGATGTTCGAGTTGGTGGCCACCGCCACGAAGCCCGTCGTCGACCAGGCGAAGGAAGAGGGCGCGCACGTCCTGCGCGAAGTCCCACCGAAGCTGGCAACCGCGGTCGAGCGACAGATGAAGCGACTCGAAGATCAGGTGGAGCAGTTGCTCGGCGAGGCTCTAGAAGCCCACATCCTGCAGGGCGTGGCGTCGCTCAAATCGCACGACAACTACACATTCGAACACTCAGTGGACGTGGCTGTGTACGGGGTGATGCTCGGCCGTAAGCTGGCTTTGCCGCACGAGTACCTGCGCGACCTGGCGCTGGGCTGTCTGCTGCACGACATCGGCAAGATGTACGTCGACGAACGCGTCATCAGTAAACCCGGCAAGCTGACGCCCGCGGAGTTCAAGCAGGTGATGCGGCACACCGTCCTCGGCTTCCAGCTGATGCGGCAAATGCCAATCAGCAGCCCGCGCCCGGCGCACGTTGCGCTGCAACACCACGAGCATCAGAGCGGCTCGGGCTATCCCAACGGTCTGGTTGGCACCAACAAGATCTTCCGCACGCCGCGCGAGCGGTTCGACACCACGCGCATGACGTTGTTGGCGGAATTGGCGGCAGTCGCTGACGTGTGCTCCGCCCTATCTTCAGATCGGCCGCAACGCGGCGCCATGGCCCCGCCTGAAGTGCTCGCGCATTTGCGACGCATGGCTGGCGAACACTTGAACGCTGAGGCCGTTGAGGCCTTCGTCTCCATGGTCGAGGTGTACCCGGTGGGGGTGCACGTCCGCTTCGGCAGCGGCAAGTACGCCGGCTATTACGGGGTGGTGGTGGAATGCCGTCCATCGGCGCCCAACCGTCCGCTGGTACGCCTGCTGTTCGACGCCTCAGGTGCGCCCGAGCCGGAGGGAGTCGAAATCGACCTTCGCAAAGAATCCGACGACCCCGACTTGACCGCCGTGCCCGAAGGTGGCATGTCCCTCGAGGAACACGCCCGGCGCGTCGCCTCGGCGAATCTCAGCGCCTCGCGTTCCTGGCCGCAACCAGCAAGCGCACTGACTGCTCTACGCCAGACGCGCCCCGAGTAAGCGTCGCCGGGTACTGACCCGGGCTGCGGCGCGCCTGAGCGCGGACGCCAGGCGGTAGACTTGTGCGCTTTGGCTGAACCTGTACTTCAAGTCGAGCGGCTGACCAAGCTCTATGGCGCCTTTCGCGCGGTGGATGGCATCTCCTTCCAACTGCAGAAAGGGCAGATCCTGGGACTGCTCGGTCCCAACGGGGCTGGAAAAACGACCACCATTCAGATGCTGGTTGGCATCACGCTGCCAGACGCCGGCTCGATCCACTACTTCGGTATGGACCTGCACCAGCGCCGCGAAGCGTGCCTGCAGCGGGTGAACTTTGCGTCCTCGTACAACATGCTCCAGAACCGCATCACGGTCTGGGAAAACTTGATCGTGTACGCGCGGCTCTACCAGGTGCACAAGCCCGAGACCAAGATCAAAGACATGGGCGAGTACTTCGGCATCACCAGGCTCATGGACCAGCGGTTCATGACGCTGTCCGCAGGGCAGAAGACCAGGGTCAACCTCGTGAAGGCGCTGCTCAACGACCCAGAGGTCATTTTGATGGATGAACCGACCGCGTCCCTGGACCCAGACATTGCTGACCGAACGCTCTCACTGATCGAATCACTGCGCGAGTCGAGGGAGCTCTCCATCGTGTACACGAGCCATCAGATGGACGAGGTCACGCGCATTTGCGACGAGGTGATCTTTCTCGACAGAGGCCACATCGTCGCCCAGGACTCACCCGCGGGCCTGACCCAACGGATCGCCGGCGGCACCCGCGTCCACGTTCGCTTCGACGGTCAATCGCGCGACGTCATGAGCGCCCTCGCGCCGCGCTTCGATGACGTGGCTCTCAGCGGCAACAACATGGTCGTGGTCACCACGCAGGAGCACCAGGTTCCACGCGCCATCTACGACATTGGCAACGCCGGCGTGCACGTGCTCGAAATCGACATCCAGAAGCCAACCCTCGAAGACGTCTTCCTGCAGATCGCGCGTGGCAACGGCCATCTCAACTGACCGCGTTCGCGCGGTTCTGCTGCAGGAGGCTTTCATCACCGCCCGATCGGTCGAGGTCATGGTCGACCTGCCGCTGTGGTCACTCATGACGGTAGTCGTGTTCGGCTTCGTGACGCGCTTTCTGGCATCCGTCATGAACCCGACGTTTGCTCAATACCTGTACATGGGCACGCTCATGTGGGAGATCATGCGCATCACCCAGTACTCCATGACCCTGGGCGCACTGTGGAACGTTTGGTCCCACAACTTCAGCAACATGTTCATCGCGCCGCTCTCGATGCTGGAGTATGTGGTGGCGCAGATGCTCTCGGCCGTCATCAAGGCAGTACTGCTCTTTGGTGTGGCGGCGGTAATCGCCGCCATGGTGTTCGACTTCAACGTGTTCAGCATGGGCGCCGGCACGCTCGCGCTCGCGTTCGTGAACCTGGTGTGGTTCGGCTACACGACCGGCCTGTTCATCCTGGGCATCATCTTGCGCGTCGGCACGCGCATTCAGGCGCTGGCCTGGGGGCTGGTGCTGATCTTCCAGCCGCTGACCGCGGCGTTTTATCCACTCCAGGTGATGCCGCCCGCGCTGCAAACCATCGCTCGCTTGTTTCCACCCACGTACGTGTTCGAAGCGGCGCGCGCAGGCTTGAGTGACCCGACAATTCGCTGGGATTGGTTCACCATCGCTGGACTGGAGAACCTGGTCTATTTTCTCGGGGCGACCTGGTTCTTCCAGTACATGTACCGGCGTTCGCGCGAGACGGGCCAGTTCGCGCGCAACGAAGAATGATGTAGCTCACGCTCAGGCTTGTGAGGCAAGGGCGGGCCGCTCCAGGGCATCGGCGGCGGAGCGAAGCGCCACCGCGAGTGGGTGCGTCCACGCCGAGAGGTTCAGTTGCCAGCGCATGCGGGGCGCGTTGGATTCGCGGTGAAGGGGTCCCGTCTGGAATTGCTGCTGCGTGACATCCTGGACCAACCGAAGAGCAACAAGATTCAACATAACCATGACCTTTCTTTCCTAGGGAGTGGGTGCGGGCGCCGTACTGGCCCGCACCACCAGGTGGGTCGGCAATTCAATATGCGCGTGTACGTCGAAGCTGGGCGCGAGCAGCAGCCGCGCGGCCGTCGCCCCCTTTTCAGCGAGGGGTTGATGAACGGTCGTGAGCGCGGGCTGCACATGCGCCGCCTGGGCCGTATCGTCGTAGCCCACCACTGAGAGATCGCGCGGGACGCGGATGCCGCGCTCCACGGCTGCCCGCACGACACCCCGAGCAAGCTCGTCACTCATCGCCAGGATGGCGGTCGGGCGGGAAGCCTGGTCGAGGAGGAAACGCGCCAGCCGGTAACCATCGTCTTCGGGATCGTTGTCGACCGTCTGGTCAACCCCGGCCACCTGGTACACGGCGACTGAGTCCCAGGCAATGCCCGCCGCGGAGAGTGCTTCGCGATAGCCGCACAGGCGTTCCTTCGTAACGAAATAGCCAGCCTGATCCTGCCAGTCAGGCGCCAGCGGACCCTCCACCGTATCCGGGTTGAGGCAAAACGAGAGAATCCCAAACCGACGGTGGCCGAGATCGAGCAAATGCTGAGCCGCCTGACGCGCTCCGCCGCGATCGTCGATGCCGACCGCCGGCGCGTCGTTCAAGCGGGGTGAATCGATGAGCACGAACGGAAGTCCGCGCTCGCGCAAGACGCCAATGCGCTCGTCACCTTCGTAGTCGCAGAAGACCGCGAAGCTGTCGACCATGGCGTGGCGGATCACGTCGAGCGCGCCCGAACGACGCGGCGAGCCAGGCACCAGCAGCAGGCCGACACCGGCGCGCTCGCACTCGCGGGCGATGCCTTGCATGAACTCGATCGCAGCCGGGTCAGTAAAGGCATAGGACAGGGAATCATCGAATGCCAGGCCCAATGTGCCGCTCTTGCCGCGGCGGAGCGTGCTGGCGACCGGGTTCGGCCCGGGGTAGCCCAGCTCGCGGGCAGCGTCGAGAATGCGCTGGCGCAGCGCTGGACTGAGCTGATCGGGTCGGTTGTAGGCGTTGGAGACCGTCATTTTGGACACACTGAGAGCCCGAGCAAGCGTTTCGAGAGTGACGCGCCGCTGGCCCATCTGTGTTCTGTACCGATACAGACTTTATCGGTACAGAGCGTGTGCTGTCAACAAATGCAGGCCACAACTATGTTGAAGAGGGAGGTTTGTCCTTCAGTTTGAAGAGTAGGTTTGTCCTTTGGCCTCGGGCGTCCAGCGCTCGAGCGCTCGACCCAGCAGGCGAGCAACTCATCTCCCAGGAGGACCATTCATATCCAGGAAGACAATTCGTCACCCGGGTGTGGGCAGCGCGTTTAGCGCCAGTGGATCTGGACTGTCTGCTGCCAGAGGTCCAACAGGCTGCTGTCACCTGTGACGTCCAGGCCCGAACGTGAGCGGCGGTTCCACAGCAGGCGGAACAGGTCTGAGGCCGGTCCAGCGACGCGGCAATCGGCTGCGTCGTCACCACCATTGCGCATCACCACGGGCTCGTCAGTTCCGACCTGGACACGCCAGTCGGCATCGGCGTCTGTGGCGCGAAGCGCAAGGATCCGGGGCGTCTCGGACTTCAGTTTCTGACCAGGGCGCGCCATGAAGCCCAGCAGCAGCTCGTCGATGCCGTCGACCGCCTGGTCAGTGGCAAACGGCGTCACTGTGCCAGCGGCGCGTTCGGCATCGACACGGTGCATGGCGGTTTCGTGCGCCTGACGGCGTGCCCAGAACGCCTTTGGCGAGGGCGCGGGTAGGAAGGCGAAGCACTGCAAATCGGGCGGTGCCGTTTTCAGGGCTGCGACCAGGGCGGC
>JAFAZN010000311.1 GCA_019239775.1 Chloroflexota bacterium | reverse complement strand
GTCGGCAGCTCAGCCACCTACACGCTGTGGCAGCAATTCGACGCGTTGCCTATCCCGCTGCGGGGGATGCTCGCGGCCGGGTGCGCATTGATTACGCTTTGCTTCGCGTTAGTCCGCCCGGCGGACCGTCCGCTGGAGGAATGGTGCGCCGCTGCACTCGTGTATGGCGCAACGCCGCGCCGTGCAATCTGGCGGCCCGCGGAGCCGGAGCCCGCGGACTGGTACCCCGCTCGCGACAGCTGGCAGGAGTTGGCCCCCAGTCCGAGTTGGGTGGAGGACGAGACGCAGTGGCCGTAAAGCACGCCTCGGTCCAGACGGTCCGACTGGGCATCCAGGCAATCCAGCAGGATGTCGTGGAGCTCACTGGTGGTGAGTACCGCGCTGTACTGGAGGTGAACGGGACCGCGCGGCCGTTCGACGACGACGTCCGCCTTGAGGGTCTACTGGCCGGATTTGCCACGTTTCTGAATGGGCTCAGCTATCCGATCCAGATCCTCGTACGCGCCACGCCGGTGGACTTGAGCCGTTACTTGGCGGCGCTGGAGGAGCGCGGACGTCAAGTCCAGGATGGCCAGCTGGCGGAGATGGCGCACGATCATGCCGCGTTCGTTCAGGGCCTGGCGCGCCAGCGCACCCTGCTCGAGCGGCGCTTCTACGTCGTCGTGCCCGCGGAAAGTGCCCCGCCGCTCAGTTGGACGAACCGTCTGCGTCGCCGCGGCCGCGACAACCTTGAGGTCGAACCACGCCGCGAAGCGGCGCGACGCCAGCTCGTCTTGCGCTGCGACGACGTTCGACGACAGCTCGCGCGTTGTGGGCTCGGAGCACGCCGGCTGGGCGACCTGGAGCTGGCGCAACTGTATCTGACATGTTGGTCGCCCGAACGCGCCAGAGCGCAACGGTTCCGTCAGCAGCTGGATGATTACACCACGCTGGCCGTGCGCGCCAGTCAGTCCGTACATCCTGCGGCGGCGGAGTAAGGACGCGGCACATGTTGCGCTTGCAGCGACGTCAATCAACTCGGGCGGCGCAGTCGCTCGGCAGCCAGGACCGCCGCTTTGCGTTGGGCCGACGGTCGCTTGCGGACTTATTGGCGCCAGCGGCGGTTGAGGTCGCGCGCGACCACCTGCGCCTTGAATATCAATACGCCCGCGTGCTGGCGGTGGTGGGCTATCCGCGCTCGGTGGTGCCTGGCTGGCTGACGCCGCTGCTTGAATTCGAGCACTCGATCGAGGTGAGCCTGCATGTCCAACCGCTGGAGACCGCCAGCATCGTCAAACTGCTCAGTCAGAAGCTGGTGCAGCTGCAGTCCTCGCGACTCATCGATGTGCGCAGCGGCAAACTGTCTGATCCGGAGCGCGAAGTTGCCTTCGAAGATGCCGAACGGTTGCGCGATGCGTTGCAGCGTGGCGAGGAGCGGGTGTTCTCGGTGAGTCTGTATGTGCTGCTGCGCGCGACGTCGCAACGTGCGTTGGATGATCTGACACGTCGCGTTGAATCCACCCTGGATGGAATGCTCGCGCACTCGCGCGTTGCCATCCTCGAGCAGGAGCACGGCTTTCGCGCATGTTTGCCCATGGGTCGGGACGAGCTGCTGGCGTACCGCAACCTGGACACCAGTTCGGTGACTACCACATTTCCGTTCAGCTCCAGCTCGCTGTCGATGGAACGCGGGGTGCTGTACGGAGTCGCCAGCCGGTCCCAGTCGCCCGTGATCGTTGATCCATTCGATTCGAGCCTTGAAAACGCGAATTTGGCAGTCTTTGCAATGGCTGGCGCTGGCAAAAGCTATTTCGTGAAACTCATGGCCCTGCGTAACCTGCTCGCCGGTGTCGATTTCCTGGTGGTCGACCCCGAGAACGAATATGGCGGTGTGTGCCGCGCCGCCGACGGCCAGTTCATCCGACTGGCGAGCACGTCCTCTCACCGACTAAACCCGTTCGACCTGCCACCTGACGATGCCGCCGCGGCTGACGGGATCGATGTGCTCGCCGAGCAAGTAACCGCGGTGGTCGGGTTGCTGAACGTGATGCTGGCGGAACGCGGTTCTAGCCTCAGCCCGTACGAACGCTCCATGCTCGACAAATCCGCGTACATGGCCTACGCCAATGCCGGCATCAGCCCCGATCCGGCGACCCATTCACGCCCGGTCCCAATCCTTCGTGACCTGCAAGTCGCGCTCGAATCGATCGACGACCATATAGCCAGCGGGCTGGCGGCGCGTTTGCACCGGTATGTCGCCGGCTCCCTGGCGGGCGGCTTGCTCGGTGGGCCGACGAACGTGGCATTGAACCGGCGGCTGGTTGTGTTCAACATCCAGAAACTCGAAGACGAATTGCGTCCGGTGGCGATGCATCTCATTGCGAATTTCGTGTGGAACCGCGTGCGTCGCGAACGCCGTCCGCGTCTTCTCGTGATTGACGAAGCGTGGTCATTGCTGCGCTACGCCGAAGGTGGTGACTTCGTGTCCGGTATGGCGCGCCGCGCGCGAAAATACTACCTCGGACTGGTTACTATCACCCAGGACGTGGCGGACTTCGTCCGCTCTGAGCACGGCCGAGCGGTGCTGGTCAACGCGGCGATGAAATTGCTGCTCAAGCAGGATGCGACCACGGTGGACGCGGTCACCGAAGCATTTCAACTGAGCACCGAGGAACGCCAGTATCTGCTCGGCGCAAGCAAAGGAGAAGGACTGCTATTTGCGCGGGGTGCGCGCCTCGCTCTCAGTATCGAGGCGAGTCCGGCCGAGCATCGGCTGGCGACTACGGCGCCGCGCGAGTTGGCGGAGCTCGCAGCAAACGGGTCGACAAACGGGAGTGTGGATGCGCATCAGCGTTAGAAGGCGCGATGCCTCCGCAACCACCTGCGACGTGCAGGTCCTTGAGGTGGTCACCCCGCGCACCAACACCGCTACCTTGAGCTCAGCCGAGAATTTCTTTGCGTCCATAGCACTGAGTGAACCCTTTGAGGTGGAACTTGCCGCGGACTCGACTCGGCGCCGATTTCTCGTGCGCGCCGGCAGTCAGCGAATGCGCGATCAGCTCGTCTCGCAGATTGGTGCAGCATATCCGCAAGCGGACCTGCGTAGCGTGCAGCCGGAGGATGATCCCGCACGGCCGCGACCGGGTGAGCAGTTCGCTGCATGCACCCTTCAGCTGCGCGCACCGGCGTATCTGCCGATTCGGATGTTTACCGATCTGGACGTCGACGGCGAACGCTCCGCCCAGGCCGATCCCATACTAGGCATCGTCAGCGTGCTCGGAGATTTGCCAGCAGGCTGGCGAGGTTTGAGCCAACTGGTGGTGCAGCGCGCGCCGGAGGACTGGTGCCGCGGCTACCAGCGCCTTTCAATCCAGCATCCGCTGGAACACGAGCGCTTGGCACGTCCGGGTGAGGGCGCGGCGCCAGCGTTCGCCTTCGCGACGTGTCTGCTTGTGATGCTCGCCGTAGCGTTTCAAGCAGTTCGGCTGTATCGAGCCGAAGCCTGGCTCCAGCTCGCCGTGACGTTGCTCGCAGCTCTAGCTGTCGTCGTCGGTACGGTATGGGTGGTGCGCCGCCTGCGTCGGCCGACGGTATATGACATGGACCTCGTGCGCGAGAAGGTCACACGTACGGCCTGCCGCACCGAGTTGCGCCTGGTGGTGTTCGCACCGACCGAGGTGTCGGCCGCGCAGGTGCGCCTGCAGTTGGAGCGGTTTGCGACGGTCTACCGCCGTTTCAATCTGGCTGCTGCGAATGGCTTCGTCCCGCACCGAGCCCGGCCGGACCCGGCTGTCCTTATCCGCCCGGAAGTGTGGCACGCGCGCCGGCAGGCGGTGCTCACCACGCTCGAACTCGCCGGCTTATGGCACCTGCCGCACGCTGCCGCTGATGTTGCGCTACTGGAGCGCACCAGTGCACGCCGCTGGTTGCCGCTACCCACCGCGGTCGCCGAAGGCTGCCCGATCGGCACCGCGACACACCAGAGCCATCAGGTCTCGGTCGCACTGCCGCCCGATGTCCTCCGCCGGCACCTGCTGCTGGTTGCCAAGACCCGGCGCGGCAAATCCACGCTGCTCCAACGGCTGGCCCGCTATGCGATGCAGTGCGCGCCGCGCCGCGCGGTGCTGGTGGTGGATCCGCACCGTGACCTTGCCGAAGCGGTGCTGGGCCTCGTCCCACCGGAGCGACGTGACGCCGTCGTCCACCTCGACGTTGCCGACCGAGCGCAGCCATTCGGCTTGAATCTGCTGGATACTGGACTTGGTTGGGATCGCGACCGCGCAGTTGCAAATGCGCTTACGATCTTCCAGCGCGAGTGGGGCGATCGCTTCTGGGGCCCGCGCATGGAGGACGCCTTCCGATACGCCCTCATGAGCCTGTACGAGGCCAATCTGCGCATGTGCCGCTCCGAGCCAGGTTCGGGCCGAAGCCAGCAATACACGCTGCTGGAAGTTCCGCAGCTGCTGACCGATACGCTGTTCCGCCGCGAAGTCCTCAATTCGGTCGATGATCCGAGCATTCGCGGCTGGTGGGAACACTACTTCGAGCCGATGGACCGTCGCTTCCAGACGGAGGTGGTCAATCCCGTCCTCACCAAGATCCACCGGTTCGATGGAAATACTTCGGCCCGCCAGATTGTCGGCCAGTCGGAATCGACCATCGATCCGGCCGTTTGGCTGCGCGATCGTGCCATCATCATCGTCAACACCGCGCGCGGGATGATCGGTGAAAACTCCGCGGCGTTGATTGGCAGCACGCTACTAAACCTCGTATCGCTGGCGGTTGCGGAACAGGTGGGAGTGCGGGCGGAGGCGCGCTGTCCAATCAGTATTTTCGTCGACGAATTCCACACAATGCCTGGCGCCGATTACGAAGGCATCCTGGCGGAGCTCAGCAAATATGGAGCGAACCTCGTGTTGGCGACGCAGAGTCTTGCACGCCTGCTGGCTCTCGGTCGAGACGAGGGGCGCGGACTGCGAGCGACCGTCTTTGCCAACCTTGATGGACTCTTCGCATTCAACTGCAGCGCCGAAGACGCCGAGTACCTGGTTCCGGAGCTCGGCGGCGTCCTCGACGAGCAGGACCTGGTGGAATTAGGCGAGCACCAGTGCTACGTGCGACTGTCCGCGGGCGGCAAACGGATGCCGACGTTCTCGGTCCACCTGGATCCGCCGCTTACGCCTGAACCGGGGCTACGCGATGAACTGGCGCAGCGGTCGCGCCAGCGCTTCGGTCGAGCCGCGACGGTGGTGGAGGCGGAGCGCCGCGCCATGCGTGAGCGGATTCTGGAGTTGCGCACGCGCCACCTCAGCGCGACCGCACAACCGCCTGCCGCCGCGACGGCGCAAATGACACCCGGCGCGACGCGTCAACCGATGGCTGCCGCGGGGGCGCAATCAACCGCTGCCGCGCCTGGGCCGCTCGACGGCGCAAAGTCACCTGCGCGCAACCAACATCGGACGCGCAAGAAGAAACGCGCGAACCAGGAGCGAACCAAGCAGAAGGTTGCTGATGCTGTCTAAGCGTGAGCCCCAGCAGTGGCCTGGCGCTGGGGCCGGCGAACAGCAAGACCTCAGGACGAGGCGGCGCGTAGCTCGAGCACCTCCCGCGCGAAAGCCGACAACTCGTCCGCGAGCTCCTCAGGTCGCTGCAAGGGCACGTCGTGGACGGTGTTTTCGAACCAGCGCACACGCGCGCGCGGTTGGATCTGTTGGACTCGAGCGACCGCCGCCCCTTTCGCCGAGTTCATCTCCGACGGCTCCGTCGTTTGGCGCGCCGGCAAGACGAGAATTGGGCAGCGCACCTGGCTTAGCAACTCAGCCGGACGTTGCTCCCAGAGTGCGCGGACGACTTGCATATGGTTCGGGATGCGGAAGCGGCGGGTGACGCGGCCTTCGGCGTCAACGTGGAAGAGCGACCGTCCGACTGCCTCCGTGCGCGAATCCGCATAGGCACCGTTGTTGCTCGAGATGCGCTCGTGCAGCTCTGACCAGAGCATGCCGTCAATGTCAGGCGGACGCAGACGCGTCTCGGCCTCCGCCCAGGACCAGCGTTCGCCGGGAGAGCCCGTTCCGCCGTCGACCAGGGCTACGCCCGCCGTGCGATCGGGATGGCTCGCGGCGTAGTGAAGCACCACCGATGCGCCCCAGGAGTGGCCGGCGAGCACCGACGGCTGCGTCAGCCCGACCGCGTCCATGAACCCGGCCAGGTCGGCGACGATGGTTGCGAAATCATAGCCACTGTCGGGCTGATCGCTTTCGCCGTGGCCACGCTGATCGAGGGCAACAACGCGTGGCGATCCTGCAACGCTCAGGAGCGGGGCGACCAGGTCCCAGATGTGCGCACCAGAGCCGAGCCCATGCACCAGCACGATGCCAGCTGGTGCCGCCGTCGCTGCTGCTGCTGCTGCTCCTCGTCCTCCTCCTGCTCCTCCTCCTCCTCCTGCAGCTGCGGTCCCCCACTCGAGGTAGTGCAGTCGCAGGCCGTGCGCTTCGACGAATGCCACGGGCGCAAATGATACTGGCGCGGCCATCTCCCCCATGTGGGGGGTCATGCAGGGCGTATGGTCCCGCCGATTATCCAAACACAACCAGCCGCCTCCCCCGCGGTCTGGCCTTGAAAGATCCATCTCACACCTCGGGGCACAGGAGAACTGGTACGTGGCAAAGGTAATGGTCGTCGACGATGCGGCGTTCATGCGTCTGCGGGCCTGCAAAGTCTTGCAGGACAACGGGCATGAGGTCGTTCAGGCCGAAAATGGCGCAGATGCAGTGCGCCAGTACGCCGAGCATCGCCCAGACGCGGTGCTTATGGACATCACCATGCCAGAGATGGATGGTCTGGCCGCGCTGAAGGAGATCAAGAAGATCGATCCCGCGGCGCGAATCGCCATGGTCACGGCCATGGGCCAGCAGGCCATCGTCATGGAGGCACTGCGAGCAGGCGCCAAGGACTTCGTCCTCAAGCCGTTCCAACCGGATCGTGTACTGGGCGCGTTGCAAAAGCTGCTGGCGGCCTGACCATGCGAGCCGAATTCATCAATCCTTTTTTGCAAGCCGCCACAGAGGTGCTGGAATCCGAGTTGGGCAGCGCGCCCACACGCGGCAGCATTGGCCTCCAGCGTTCGGCCTATACCAGCGATGACGTCACCGCCGTCGTTGCGGTTACTGGCGAGATCGCCGGCATGGTGATGTTCGCCATGACCGGGGAGACGGCTCGGGCCATGGTCTCGCGAATGATGGGCCAGGATTTCCCTGAGCTCGACGCGCTTGCGCAGAGCGGCATCGCCGAGATCGGCAACGTGATCACCGGTCGCGCCGCGATTCTGCTGGCCGAGGCCGGCTTCCCATCTGACCTGGCGCCGCCAATGCTGTTGGTCGGCCGCGGCACCATGATCAGCACGCTCGATGTGCAGCGCCTGGTCATCCCGCTCGAGACTGAGCTCGGCAAAATCGAGATCCAGGTCGCCCTGAAGCTGTCGGGCGCCAACGCTCGCCGCGCAGCCTGAGACCGCGCCCCGCTTACTTTCGACTCGACTCGACCGCCTGGCCTGCCTGAAACGGGGGTCAGGTGGCGGAGCCGACGCGTCGCGCGCCTCAGCGCGTCAAGCTAGTCGGAGGGTAGCGAAACCTCGCGTTGCTGCTCGAAGCTTGAGCCGTTGCGCCCGCATGTGATGCAGTTCTGCGGTTGGCGGGCCGTGCGCGCAACTTCCCCGCAGCATGGACAGACCCAGTGGATCGTGCGGATCATCAGTTCGCTCGGGCTCATCGGCTGGTACCTCCCGCTGAACGACACGCGGCATTGCGTGGCGCAGACTTACCTGAGCATCAGACTACGCCTCTGCGAGAGCCTATGGAATCTGATCGGCTCGATGAGACCCATAAGTCTCGCTTATAGGCGGGCGGCTACTTGTGTTGGGAACCAGGGCGTCATCGCTTGCCACAGTGGTGAGGCGACGATCTCGAGCACCGGCGCCACCTGGGAGAGCTGCACCTGGTGCGCGATGCCCTGCTGACTGGTTTCGCTCTCGGACCAGGGCACGACAGCGTAGAAGCGCAAAATCGTGAGCACTGCGATCAAAAAGAGCACGCCCCAGACCGCGCCAAGGGCCGCTCCGAGCACATTATCCGAGCTGAAGCCGCGATTGAAGCGGCTCGCTGGATAGGTGCGCCAGATGAGCACCGCGATGATGCCGAAGACTGCAACGAACAGCACCACGTAGGCGACCCACTCAAGCCTGGGCTGGATATCCGTGCTGAACGCCAACGTCAGTGCCATCCCGAGCTGGTGGTAGAGGGAGCCGGCAACCAGCGCCCCACCGTAGACGCCCACCAGCATGCCCAACTGGCGGACAATCCCGGTTTGCAGGCCCCAGCCGACTATTGCCGCCCAGGTGATGGCGAACAGGATGTCCAGCGGTTGGAGTCGCTGTAGCACTTCCATCGGCTTGCGCGCTGCCCCGTTCGGTCAGGAACGACCGCGGATCTCCGCCCCGAAGCGGGTGCGGAGGGCGTGCTCAACGCGCATGTGCGCGGCGGTTACCTCGTCGTCTTCAAGTGTTCGATCCGGAGCCCGATACCGCAGCGCAAACGCCAGGCTCTGTTTGCCGGCTGGTACGGAGCCGCCGCGGAAGACGTCGAACAGCTCCACCTGCTCCAGGAGGTCGCCGGCTGCGTGGCGGATCGCAGCCAGAAGTTCGGCATGCGGTCTTGACTCGTCGATGAAGAACGAAATGTCGCGGTCGGCGGCCGGAAACCGCGACGGGGTGTTCACCCGCTCCAGCGGTTGGCGAGCCTGGACGAGCTGGTCGAAATCGAGCTCAGCAAACAGCACGGGCGCACCGGTTGCCGACAGGTCGAAGCGCTCGGCAACGGTCGGATGAAGCTGTCCAAGCACGCCCAGGCGCGTCCCGCCGACACAAACCTCGGCTGTGCGGCCAGGGTGCAGGCTCGGATGGCGGCCAGGCGTGTAGTCCGGTTCGACGCCGAACGCCGCGCATAGGGTGTCGACGACACCCTTGGCGTCGAAGAAGTCGACGTCTTGCGGCGGCGCTGTCCAGTGGCGCGGACCGCGCGGACCGACCATAGCTATGCCAACGTGGCGGCGCTCTCGAGGTGACGGTTCTGCGGTATCAGAGGCCGATTGCCACGTTCGCGCCAGCTCGAACAACAGCACTCGATCGCGCTGGCGCAGGTTCGAACGGAGTGCCATGAGGAGACTCGTCAGCAAACTCTCGCGCAGCTCGCTTAGCTCAACCGATTGTGGATTGGCGACGCGAATCGGCGCGCGCGCTCCATTCGCGGCGTCGTCCACTGCTACGAGCGCGGCGAGATCGGGGTCGATCAGCGAATAGGTGATGACCTCTTGCAAACCCGCCGAAGCGAGCACCCGCCTTGCGCGCAGCTCGTCGCCCAAGCCACCATCGCCGTCGGGTCGAGGTGCAGGCAGTGCGCCTTCAGGCATCGTGGTCGGCACCAGGTCAAAGCCCGCGATGCGGCCC
>JAFAZN010000295.1 GCA_019239775.1 Chloroflexota bacterium | reverse complement strand
CCCGGATCCTCCTGGGCCTGCGCCACAAGCGGCGCCGCGCAGAACGCAGCGGCTATGAGCCCGAGGCCCAACTTCATTCGATAGCTTGACAAAATACTGTGCACCTGCACCTGGAGTAAATTCCTCCTCGACGTGACGGCCGACTATATCGAGGTCCCCGGACACGGACAATCACCCAAAAGTCAGTACCATTACTACGCGACGCTTTCTGTGTCGCGGGTGTGATGCGGCGCGGCCTGCTGGTGCTGTGTGCGATGGCGGGGCTTTGTCTTGCGAGTTGTCTTGCGCCGGCCCGCGGCGAATCACCACCAGCCCCAACAGTTGCCATTCCACCGCCCCAGGCGAACCCTGGGCAGGGCTATTCGGCGCCAGCCGCAGCTGGCTCCCCGCGCCTGCCCACGGTCCAATCACCCGTCGCTGCAGCCTCGCCGGTGGCCATCGATGGTCGGCTGCTTATTGCCACAACGCGCTCCACCTCGCGTCCACAGTCCGACCTGGCGACCGACTACCGGCTGGCCTGGTGGAGCAATCGTGGCCGGCAATCCATCGGATTGCCCGGCGACGAAGCAGGCATCGTGGATGCAGCCGCAAAACCTGGTGGTGGCGCTATTGCCGCTATTGTCGCGGGCAGCCGAGTTCTCTCCAGTAGCGAGGATGGCACCAGTCCCACCGACCTCATGCCCGCTTTGCCCGGCGTCCAACCGGGCAACCCGTCCGCCTATCTCTCGTTGAGCTGGGCTGGCCCCGATAAGCTCCTGGTTCGCCAAACCGCCCCCGGCGGTATCACGTTGCTGGACCTGGCGCAGCGCTCGCAAACCCCGCTCGCAATAAATGGACTCGCCCCGATGCTTTCGACCGATGGCCAGCACCTGGCATTCGCGTTCGCCGGGAACGCCAGCTTCTTCAGCATCTACGTGGTTGACCAACCGTTCACGTCGCAGAGCATGCGCAAGCTCACCGCCGATTCCGTTCTGGAATCGAATCCAGCGTGGTCAACGGATGGAGCGTGGATCGCCTACGCTGCCGAGACGGCTGCCAGTCCGGCTGTCGCCTGGGAATTGCGTGCAGTCCGGGTCGATGGCACCAACGAATCTACTGTGGTGCCAGCGCAAACCGGAGTGAGTTACTCCAGTCTTCGCTGGTCACCTGACGGTCGTGCCATTGGTTTTACGGAGTACGTCGAAACCGCCCATACACGCCGAATCGGCGTGGTCAATCGCGACGGCAGCGACATGCACCTGCTCAGCGACAACACTGCCAACGACAAACTCCTGGACTGGCGACCCTGAGCCCCCGTCCCTGCGGGAGTTCCCTCTCCCTGCGGGGGTCCCCTCTCCCTCTGGGTTAGGGTGAGGGAGAGGCCAGCGCCGCGAGCGTCATCGTTTCCTCTCCCAGCAGCACTCGCGTATCAATAGGCGGATTATCCGCCGCCATATCTGCAACGAAGCTCTGCGGCCCGTACGCGCTCGCCTGGCCGTATCGGAAGTGCGCAGCCGCACCCTCAGAGCTGGACCGGACCGTCAGTCGGTGCGTCGGCGCGGCCACCACACCATTCTGCAGCTGATCGCGCGTGAGCGAATTGACAGTTGCCGATACCGAGACCTCGTCGACCTGCAGGCTCAGAAAGTACTGGTGTGTGTGCGCAACCGCCAGGTCGACACGCTGAATGCTTCGACGCGCGACAAATGAATGAATCACCTGCACGGTCCCATCGGCTGCCACTGTGATCTCGCGTTGAACCAGCCATCCATCGCCATTCAATGTTTCGACAATGCGCGACCGCTCGTAGTCGACGGCCGACTGTGGATACAGCCGCACCAGCTCGAACAGGGTGCCATCGACGATGATGCGCGAATCGGCGTCCCAGTCGCTAATATCGACAACCTCCGCGCCAGAGCTGCTGCGGATAAAGGGCTTGCCGTCGCCGCCGAGTCGCTCGAAGTGCACCAGCACGCCGGCCTGAGTGATCGAATATCGGTCGGTGTCGGCGTCACGCGTTCGAGATGCGAGCTGGTCGATACTCTGGACCCGGCCGACACCGTAGCCGAGCCAGAATAACGTCGCCGCCCCAATAACGACGATCACCCCGAGGCGCAGTCGGCTACCCATGCGCTTGGCGACGCACCACCCGCACCATCGAAGAGGCCAGGACGACCAATCCCATCTCGAACAGAAGGGTGAGGCCGACGTACGGCCAGCGCGCCTCGGGCAGTCCGCGGAACTCTCGATAGACCTGTAGCCAACCGTTGATCGCCAGCGTAAGTCCCGGCTCCACCTGCTGGACGAACGAAAGGAAAAACGCCCAGACGGGTGTATTGAGGACCGCGTAGGCAAAGGGCACCAGCCAGAGGAGAAGATAGCCGGCCCGAAAACCGGCGGAAGGACGGCGTTCGATCTCGATCGTCGCCAGCGCCACCGCACTCAGCGCGTACGGCTCGTTGACAACTTTCGCCCCAGCGAGAAATGCCAGCACCAGCAACAAGAACCCGCTGCTCGGCGGCAGGTGCCAGATGACGAGTACCAGGCACGCCCCGGCTACCAGCACTGGCAGGATGATGCCGCCTATCTCCCCGGAAACATACGCCTGGACCGGCGGCTGCCAGTCGTAGCTGGAGTTCGGCACCGGCGCGACAATGCTCGTCCACACTTGTGGAAGGCTCATTCCAGCAGCGAATCGGGACAGCTGAAACTGCACGACGTACACAACCCCGTCGATGGCCGGCGCGCACGCGATCGCGATGACCACCGCGCAGACTGAGATTGACGTGACTGCCCGAACTGCAATCGACTTGACTGACCCGCCATTCCAAGCAGCCGTGAGAAGAACAGCCGGGAGCGCGATCAATGCCACGAACTTCATGGTTGCTCCCAGGCCGAGCGCGGCTGCCGACCGAACAGCGTTTCCGCGCTCCGTCCAGTACAGCGCGAGGAGTAAGAAAACAACCATCTCCGAGTCGAAGGTCCAGGCGCCGACCAGGAGCACAAACGGATTGAACGCGTACCAGCGCAGCCGACTCAGGCTGACACCGAGTGCGCGCATAATGTAAAGCGACGCGACGTCGCCGATGATGTTTGGCGTGTGGATCAGCGCGAGCAAAGGAATTGGCAGGCTGGGCGCAATCATCGTCGGCTGGACCGCGAAGCGCGCGTCGGCTGGACCCGCCAGCAGCGTGTACAGACGGGCCAACGGCCAGAACACATACAGCTGCAGGGGTGGGTACGCCCAGTATTCGTAATGGTCGGCATGCCGGCCGGCCGCCGCGGTGAGCAGGCTCAGCTCGCGCATACTTTCATATGGTCGACGGACCGCTTCCAGCGGATTGCCCGATTGCCCGAGTTCGGCGAACACGTTCGCCCACGACTGTCCATCCCAGGTATGCGAAAGTGGGATCAGCAACAGGCGCACTCCGATCGCGAGCATGATCAGACGTCCAAAGTCCGACTGCAGCCACTCGAGCCAGCGTGCGCGTGACATTCGCTAGTTCTCAGTCTACGGTCGAGCGGGCACGAGACCGCATCGTGTGGCACGATCGCACGCCTGTGTGCGGCGACCGCACGCTCCCGCGCACAGGGCCGCGCTTCGTCCCAGCGTGGTCGCACCTGCGGCACCATCGTAGGCGTCGAACGTGTGTTGCCCCAGCTCACGCCCAGTACTCGTCCAGCGCGAGACGCGCCAACTCGCCCGCATGCCACAAGCGCCAGCGGAGCATCTCAACCTGACATGCGTACCGCGCTGCGCGGCACCCAATTGCGGCGCCTACCGCAAGACGCATGGCATGAGCTGCGTCCAATCTGGCGTTGGATCGCCCTCGGCATAGCGTTGCGCGTGCTGCTGAGTCCGCTCCAGCACACGTGGGATTCACAGACGTGGTGGAACGTCGCAAGTGAGCTGGGCAATCAATCGAGCCTGGTCGCTGCTGTCGCAGCCCCGTACGAACGCATGCGCGAACTCAGCACACTTGCGCATGGTTCAGGCTTTCAACAGTTCTACGAATACTGGGCTTATCCGCCCGCGATGCTGCTGGCCTGGTGGCCTGTCGCGCGCGCCTACGTGCTGCTCGGCGGCGCGCCGCTCGTCGAACGTTTCGCCGGTCCCGACACATTCACCGCGCTGCCGCTGCCAGTTGTGCTGTCGCTCGGCATGAAAATCCCGTCGATCATCGCCGATGCCT
>JAFAZN010000151.1 GCA_019239775.1 Chloroflexota bacterium | reverse complement strand
AGCTCGAACGTACGTGCAAGAGCCTAAACCTCCCAGAGCCGAGCTACTGGCAGGTGTACCGCTACTGCAAGCATCTCGAGCGGACCGATTCGGCCGTTCGCGCCAAACGGTCCGGATTGCGCGGCATTCCACGCGGATTGACCTCAGTCGAGTCGTTGATCAGCTCTGTCAAGGTGCCTGGGTTGATCTGCCAGGTGGATGAGCACCTGTGGGATGGTCGATTCGTTGGGCACAACGGAACGATCATTCGGGGCCGGATCCACATTGGTGTGCTGGTGTGCGTCGCGACCGGCGCAATTCTCGGCGCGGTCACTTCCGCGCATGCCCTCAGCGAGTGGGATTACATGCGCCTACTCAAGCAGGCGATGGAGCCCAAGGATCAACTGAAGATGATCCACGGGTTCGTCAACGACTGGGACGTCGTCGCCAAGCCGCAGCTCATTCTGTCGGATCGCGGTTCGATCTTCGTCTCCCAGCACGCGATGGAGGTTGTGCGACCGGTTCGGCATTTTCGCCGACCGTGCGCCGCCGCGGGATCCTGAGGCCAAGGGCCAGATCGAGTCGCTCTTCACGTGGCTTACTCGAAAAGTGGCTCACCGCATCGCAGGCACGACCAAAAGCAATCCCGTACGGTTGGGCGACGTCTACCAGCCAGTCCAGGAAGCGGAGAAAGCAGGGATCACGTACGAGGTCTTCCAGGACCTGCTGTATCAATCGATTGCGGATGGCTACATGCGCGAATGGGACCAGCGTCGCGGCGGGCGACACTACCAACTGTGGCGAGACGCGGTCGAGCAGTACGGCGTGCAGCAGTTCACCGGCTCGCCCGACGACCTGATCCTGCTCTTGATGAAACGCATCAACCGGACCGATGGCTCCGCCCGTCGCTACCTCGTGCATGCCAACAACGCAATCTCATACGGCACCCGGCCCTACGTCTGCCCCGGCGTATTCGAGGCACTCGTCGGCAAGGAAGTCACGCTGTACGTGAACGAGGAAGACGAGCGCGTGGTCTATCCGTTCTACAACGCCGAGTATCTTGGCGTACCCGCCGTCTGCCGGGACCTGACGTCATATGCTCCTGGTTGGGCGCTCGAGCTGGAAGGTGCCGATCAGGCTCGCCAAGCACGGATAGCCGCGAGCGACAGTCGCGCGAATCGGCGCAACAGCGCAGCGCGCAGCCTGAAGGGTCGCCGATCCAATCTGCTCCGGTCCGAGCGCCAACAGTCAACACGCGAGGCACTGCGTCAGGAAGCCGAGAACAAACAGGCCGAACTTATGACGCCACGCGATCGTCTATTCTTGCGCGCACTCCAGACAGCGCGTTCAGATGTTTATGAGGGCGTCGCGGCGGATGCTGATCTGGATGGCAGTCGGGACGAGGAACCCTACACGCCGATCCAACCGCCGGTCGTGCGCTTTGTCGAGTGGAGTGACATCTCAGAGCCGACATGATTGAGGCCGAATCGGTCCCGGTTACACAAGCATCCGGCAGCGTGCCCGCAGAGCTGGTTTGGGTTCTTGCGGGCCACGAAAGCAACAGCCACTCCGAGCTGCCGGGTCCTGATTCGCCAAAATCGATGCCGACATTCTTCATGCATACGCCATTTGCTCAACGACTTCTCAGTTTGTTCCTGGAAGCCAAGCAGCATCGCACCTGGCACGTTCCGCACGCTTTGACTGGCTCGGGCAAGTCACCGGCGATCCGCGAATTGTTGCGCTGCTTTCCCGGTGAGAAGCAGCGCAATGGGCGGGTGCACATGCCGATCGTTGCAATGCGGGCGCCGAACCGAGACGAACCTGGCGTTCGAGACTTCGGCAAGAAGCTCGCGCGCAATTTGGTGTTGTACCCGGCATGCGGTGGGACGATGTCCGGCCGTGGCTGCTGAACCAGTTCTATGAATACGGTGTCGAGCAGTTGATTGTGGATGACGCTCACGTGTGCAGCAAGGGTCAGTTCGGCTACATCAAGGAGTTGACCGACGACCTCGGGGGTCCGCCTTTCTATCGACGCATCAGTGTATGTCTGGTGTGCGTGAGCACTCAGAACATCGTTCCTTTGCGGGAGACGTTCGGCCAGGACAAAGACACCTGGGTGCAATTCAGTCGGCGTCTGGACATGCGCCATCCTTACCCGCGCATCGCCGATCACGATCGTACCGAGGTGCAGCTCGTGCTCGCAGGACTCGACCTGGCGCATGGTGATCGTCTCAACGGTCTGGTGCTTCAGCGGCACGCCGGACTGGTCCACCGCGCTCTGACCGCCCGCACTTTCGACCCGTACCAGACCGGCGCGGTCACCATGGACAACCTGGTGAAACTCGGCGATCTTGTGGCAGATCTGGTCCAGTGGATGCACTACTCGGGCGGCGGTCCGGATGCCGATCGCCAGGTCGTGCAGGCGGCACTGGAGATACTCAAACAGAACCGTCTTGCTCCGACGCTGTTGTCAGGAACTGGGTTGTCGTCGGCAGTCAAAACGACGTCGTAGTCTGCGTGAGCGACCCACTCGAAGCTAATCTTGTCGCTTGTTCAATTACGGCCGACCAGGCGGGTTGGGGGACGACGCTTCCACACCTACTCGAGCCGATTTCCGACGAGTGGCAAGTCGGGCTGCTGTTATGGTGCGACCTGATCAACGGTTGGTTCGCGGGCGGGACGGCCAAGTTGATCGCTACGGCTCCACTTGCTGAGAGTCCGCGCGTCACGCCCGACAACTTCATCGTGGCGACGCTGTTCGACCTCGGACGCCTTGCCAGTTTGGATAGCAGTTCCGGTTGAAGCGATCGAGGCCACTGCCTTTGCTGGGGCGCTCGCCCGGTTCAAGCCGTCGCGTCCTATCCGGGCACGCACATTGGGTGCGATGACTGCGTTGCGAATCTGTCCTGCATGCATTGCCGAGTGTCACCTGATGCTCAAATCGTCGGTGCTCGCCGGGCTATCAGCATGCGCTGTCCACCGTTTGACATTGCAGTCGCGGTGCGTGTGCGGGCGCGCATTGTTCGCATGGGGCAAGCGGACCCGGCCGTTCGTCTGCGGCACATGTGGTGCACCGTGGGATCGGCTTCCTCGTCGGGTCGTTGAGCGAGCGCATGTCGATGAGCGCGCATTGCGCGAGTCCTACTCCGCATTGCCTTATGGGCCAGGCCACAACACATACTCGCGTTCACGCCTGTTGATACGCGAGGCAGTCGAAGCGCGTGTCGCGGCTGGCGACCTTCAAAGTACTTCGGCTGATGTCCAGTTCGGACGCGTTCTGGTAAATGCTGTCCCATCCGTGGCAACACTCGCCATCGGCCTTGCGCGATTCGGAATCCCAGCGGAGCTGGTTGCCGCGGGCTATGATGCTGACCTTCAGGCAGAAAGAGCTCACCACCGACGCATCAAGCTTGGACTTGCCGCGGCGTGGTTCTGCATGCGTGTCCAGCGCTCGGAGGGTATCGGCTGCTGGTGCTGGAGTGGACCCGTAGACGAGAACGGATTCGGCTTCGTCAGATGCGTCGGTGGGGCATCCGGTCGCGCATGTTTGCACATCGGTACGCGTACCTCGTCGCGATTGGCGCGATTCCGAGGAACCAGATAGTCCAGCAGGTGTGCGGCGAAAAACTGTGTGTCCGTCCCGACCACCTCACGGCCAGACGCAGGGCGGCACCGCACTGCCCGCTTGAACTCAGGGCGCGCGGCGATACGAACGGATCGCGCGCACGCCCGGAAAAACGGCCTCGTGGCGAGCGCTGCCACTCAGCGCGATTAACGCCCGCTGACGTCATAGCCATTCGCCAACAACACGCGATGGGAACGATGACGTACGCCCGATTTGTGAGTAAATACGGCGTCAGTGAAAACACGATCGCACGGATCGTGCGGGGTGAGACCTGGCGCCACGTGCCCGGATTCGCCGGTCGAACGAAGACCGCTCGCCGTAAAGCGGCTCTCGCCCCATACCCGACCGTTCGCAACTCGCCGCAAATGGCGTACTAAATTCTGCGCAACTTACCACCTTGGGATGTGTCGTCACCCCTCAATTCACCTTACGTTGAAATCCTCGGATTAATTCTACTGGTGTAGAATTGAAGGCGCAATGCCACGCGGACGACGGCCTGGTTCCAGCAACACCCGGGCTGTCATTCTGGACGCGGCTAGGCACCGGTTTGCTCGCGCGGGCTACGATCACGCGATGGTCCGCGCGATCGCGGCTGACGCCGGCGTCGATCCGGGCCTCGTCATCCATTTCTTCGGCTCCAAGCAGCACCTGTTTCGGGAGGCGGTGGGCTGGCCGATCGAGCCGAGTGACGTCATCGGGCGCGTCTTGGAGGCGGGTGCCGAGGACCGGCCCGAGCGCCTTGCCCGACTCTTCGTCGAGCTGTGGGAGAACGCCTCGGTACGTGACGCCCTGCTGGCGGTCTTGCGGAGCGCGCTCACCCACGAGGACGCGGCTCGACTGGTGCAGGCGACGTTTCAGGCTGGGCTGGTGCGCAAGGTTGCGCGCGCCATCGGCGGCCGAGAGGGCGAACTGCGAGTGGAATTGGCCGCCGCTCAGCTGCTCGGCATGGCCATTTTGCGCTATGTGGTGCGGGTCGAACCCTTGGCTTCGGCGCCGCCAGGCGCGGTCATACGGCGTCTCGCTCCAGCATTAGAACAACATCTTTCGCCTGGACGGAGTGGTGTTGCCCCGGTCCGGCGGACGGATTTGGTAGAGAGGATCAGGCGGCTGCGTTGAGACGATAATAGTCCTCCTCATACAGGTCTGGGCTGGCGTAGCAGAGAGTCGAGTGGAGCCGGAACCGGTTGTACCAGCCTTCGATGAAC
>JAFAZN010000149.1 GCA_019239775.1 Chloroflexota bacterium | reverse complement strand
CGTTGGCTGCTCGATGCCGTCCCCGTCCAGGCCGGGTCGTTCTGCGGTTTCAAGTTGCATCTTGCGACTCTCGGGTTCACCACGTGACAAATACGGCACTCAACAATAGATAAGGTGACTGGGGATAGCCACCAGCAACTCGAGGATCAGCTAGGACCTTCCAGCGCCCGTATTCACGGAGGCGTTTGGACTGGCCCCGCGGGGACAGACGCGGCGCCCTTCTTGGGCATCGCTGACGAGCACGGGCCGCGCTTGGCCCACGCGGAGGATCTCGGTGGCTATATCGCGTCGGCCGAGGTGATGTACCTGTACGGCCCCTCTGCCGCTGCGCGGTGCGCGGGCCATGACCGCGTTGGCCGCGACCCCACGAGGACCGCTCCTCTCGGTCTTCGAAAAGGACGATGGACTCGCCTGATCGAGACTCCGGGCCTGCTGACGATCAGGTTGCCCCCGGGTGCCGGTGTGGAGATAGCCCGTCTTCTGGTGGCCCTCAACGTTCGAGGACGGCGATCCACGCGCACAGGCGTTGTTCGGGGGCACTCTGCCACTTCGGCCATTTTGCCTACAGGCTTCCGCACGGTGACCTGCTCCACTGGTTGCTGCATTGCTTGGTCGAAACCTGGCCACCTACAGCGCCGGCGCTATGACCTTCGATCTCCGCCGACTCGCCTCTACGACGTCATCCGCTGCATTCCGCACACACTCCGCTACACCGCCGCTTCCGACGACTCAACACGCCACCCGCATCCCAGCACCGGAGCTCACCTCTCGCCTCGATGCTGCACTCCGCAACCTCGACAACACCCTCCAGAAGCTGTGGAGTCCGCCCAAAACCTGCCGGTCGAACCAGACTTCCCCAGAGAGGTTCCACTCCCCTGAAAGCAGGCTAGGGGCGGCGACACAAGCTCCTTCGTCTTTGTTCTGCGCCAGAGCTACAGGTTCCGCATAGCGCAGAGATCCAGGCATTGGCAGGCAGCCGTGTCGCCGGCGACGGATTGCCCTGCGCTGCGAGTCGCACCGTGTCACAGTTGGTCGGTCACCGTCCCGTGAACCTTAGGTTCGGCCGGAGTGGCGGCCGCCGTCCCAAAGCAGCCTGGGAATGCCCTACGCGTCGACGCGGTCCCTCAGCGGGTGCAGCCTAGCGCGTGCGTTCCTTGCGGTCGTCGACCGGCCGGAGCCGCCTTGGCCGGATCCAATTGTGGATAGTGTATGACTGAACGCCCCTCACGCTCCGGAGAGCAGGACCTGCCAGGTCTGCGGGCCAACAACGCCGTCGATTGTGAGGCCACGGCTGTTCTGATAGTCGCGGACCTTGGCATCGAGGTCCGCGGTGAACTGACCATCGATCGGAACACCGACCACGCCGCGCACCCGCAACTGGCTCTGGACTGCCATCACGGCTGGCCCCACGTCGCCCAGTTGGACTGTCACCAGCAACGCCTGCCAGGTGTCGGAGCCAACGACGCCGTCGACGGACAAGCTCTGTGCCTGCTGGAACGCGCGCACCTCCTGGGCGGTGTGATCGTTGTACGTGCCCTTGCCTGGAATCATGAGCGGCGGGATGTAGTTCGAGTCCCACGCTTTCAGCAGATACTGCGCGGTATTGACCGCCTCGCCTTGCGTGTTCAGGTCCAGGTGGGGCCAGCCATCAACCTGTGTGCTTGCATGGGTCGGCACGGGCGTCACGCGTATGCGGAGTGGACTGTCCTGGATGAGTCCGTTCAAATAGGACCGCGCGGTATCCGACAGCGCCAGCGCGCTGGCAGGGTAGTAGAGCGTGATCTGATCCGGCGCCTGCGGATCGTTGCACGGAGGCCCGATTGGACCACTGAACCCCGTCGCGAGCCGAAAGTCATCGCTGGTAAAAGTGCAGGCCATGTTCTCAATAACTACGTTGCACATCTGGTCGACCAGCGAGATCCACGGGTCGCCGTCGCAAGAGAACCCGTTGGAACCGTAACTGTTTCGTCCGCTCGGCTCCTGGCGAACGAACTGTTCGACTGCCGCATGCTGCTGCACGTCATAGTCGGCGGTCACGTCGATCCTGGCGCATGGCGGAGCAAGGCGGAACGCGTAGTGGTGGATCTCGTCGCCCTTATCGATCTTGACCGTGGCGTAGTCCTGGTCGTTCAGCCGCATGAGTGCGCACGGGCCACTAACCGCCAGGGCGCTGCTCGTTTGGGCGAACAGCGCAAACGCCAGTGACAGAACCGCCAGAGTGCGCGCCACGAGTTTAGAACAGGTCATACGTCGGCCAACTGGTGACTTTGGTGCGCAAGTCGCGCAGCATCTGGTCGAGGTCGCGCTGCAGTTGCGTATCCGGACCGTTGGGAAAGTTGGGATCCTGCGACTGCGACAGATTCACGATGGCGGCGCAGCAGAACCCGTTGCTGTAGCGGGCGAGCAGCGAAGTCGAGCCTGGCAGGTACCCGAAAATGAACCAATTGTTCTCGCCGCCGGCGGTGTACAACGCCCAGCCTTTGCCCCAATCCGATTTGGCCGCTGACGGGGTGGTCATCGAGGTCAGCGACGTAGAACTGACGACATCGGATTTGCGGGGGAAAACCGTCCACGTGCACTGCGAATCGCGTGAGATCGAGCGCCGAAGCGAGCCAGCCACCATGGGAATCCATCCGCGCGATGTTGAATCCGTAAGCGTCTGCACCACTCTGGTCGTAGTAGAACGCCTCGTCTGAACGCTTGTTGCCGATGCCATTGGCGGCGATGTTCATGTTGCTGATGCCCGATGGCTCCAGCACCGCTGCTTTTACGTAGGTGTCGTACGGGAAGCCGCTGACCTTCTCGATCACGCGGCCGAGAAGGCAGTAGCCGAAATTCGAGTAGGCGTAGTTCGTGCCGGGCGCGTTGTCGAGAGGACGGTTGTCGAGCACCCAGCCAATAAGTTTGGCGTGGTCGTAATCCGGATGCGCGAACATCGGATCGTTACCATCGTTCATCCACCCACCGGCGGTGTGCTCGAGGAGATGCTGGACAGTGATCTTCTCGATGTTGGTGCCATACGGAGTGGTCCCGTAGGTTGTGCCGAGGATTCCTGAAGCGCCGAATACGGTATCGGCCAGCTTGAGCTTCTGCTGTTCGATGAGCCTGAAGATTGCGGTGGCAGTAAACGGTTTTGTCACGCTGACGACCCTGAATACGCTGGTGACGGAGGTCGGGGTGTTGCCGCCATTGTCGAGACTTCCCACCCCGCGGGCGTAGAGCAGCCGCTCATCCTTACTGATGGCCAGTGACAAGCCCGGCGCGCTCCATTTCTTCATGAAGTCGTCGATGATGCCGTCCATGGTTGCCAGGTCGGCATCCGAAAACCCGTGATTCTCGAAGATGGCGGCCATCCGGGAAAAGCCGCGGCCGGAGTAGCCGCTCACCTGCAAGGGACGGAAGCCGCGGTAGGTCCAGTCGTCGAAGATCCGCTCGTAATCGGAGTTGAGTACGGCGTGGCGGGCGACCCAGGCTGGACCGCTCGTCTGCAGCCAGATCGAGGCGTAGTAGTCCGTTCCCGCAACGCCGTAGCCGTTGACGCGGATGGGCCGAAAACCCTGGCCGGTGAGTTGGTCGAACAAAGCCTGGTGGTCGTCGGCGGCGAGGCCGTGGTGCGCGACCCAACCCGGGCCGGAGGACTTGTCCCATATCGCCGCGTAGCGCGCCTGGCCGCCGTCGTCATAGCCGCTGACGTCGATCAAGCGGTAACCCTGACTTCCAAAATCGTCAAAAGCGGATTGGTAGTCGTCATTCGAAAGACCGTGGCGCGCTACCCACTCCGTGTTGTCCTGCAGCCAGATGGAGGCGAACAGCGGGATGCCACCGACGGTGTATGCGCTGACGTGGATCGGCCGGAAACCCTGTCCCGGCTGCGTGTCGAATAGCGCCTGGTAGTCGCTTGCGCTGAGACCGTGCCGAGCGATCACGGCCGGCCCCGTGAACTTCGCCCAGATGGCCGCGTAGTGCGCCTGACCATTCATCTCATAGCCGCTGACGTCCACCAGGCGATAACCCTGACCGGCGAGTCTTTCGAACGTGGCCTGGTAGTCGTCAGCGGATAAGTTGTGGCGCGCTTCCCACGGCGCGTCGGGCGGAATCGGGACTGGATCGGCGTACGCTTGAACGGCTGCAAGTCCACCACGACCGAGGACAATGACAGCCGCACTCAGCGAACGGACAATCAGATCTCGCCGGGTAAGCACGTCGGTCTTATTGCGTCCAATAGGCCGCGAAGCGCGCCTGGCCACCGAGGCTGAAGCCGCTCACCTGGGCGAGGCGGTAGCCCTGAAATCCGAGACGGTCGAAGGCAGCTTGGTAATCCGCTGCGTTAAGGCCGAAGTACCACGCCCACCCGGGTCCGTCCTTCTGCTCCCAGATCGTTGCGTAGCGCGCGTCATTGCCGTCCTGGTAGCCGCTGATGCGAACCATGCGGTAGCCCTGCGGGCCGAACTGGTCGCCGAATGCCCCGAGATCATCGCCGGTTAACCCGACGCGCACCTGGTACGCCGGTCCAGAGCGCTGTTCCCAGACTGCGGCATAACGGACCTGGCCGGCGTCCTGGTAACCGGTCAGATCAACCATCCGGTAGCCTTGCTTGCCCAGTTGGTCACCGTGGGATTGGAGATCGTCGAAGGTCATGTTGAAGTACCACGCCCACGGCGGCCCCGACCGCTGCTCCCAGATCACCGCAAAACGCGCCGCGCCGCCAATCTGGTAGCCGTTCAGGCGCACAACTCGGTAGCCCTGTGGGCCCAGTTGGTCCCCCATCGCCCCGAGCTCCGCTGCCGTCAGGCCCGTGCGAGCCTGATACGCCGGTCCGCTGGCCTGGGACCAGATCCCAGCCAGGCGTTGGACGCCGCCGTCTTCATAACCGGTGACGTCTATGAGGCGGTAGCCCTGGCCGCCTAGCTGATTGAACGCGGTCTGGAAGTCGGGAACCGTCAGATTGTGGTGCGCCACATACGCAGGTCCGGCCACTGGTTGACCACTCTCAACAGAGAGCGAGATAAGCGAAGACGAGACCGACTTCGTCAGGAGGTGCTTGGAGGATATGTCCTTGCCCAAACCCTGCAAGATGTCGCACGGCTGGAGCTTGGCGACGAGGCTGTCGTTTGCGGCTTTGGCAAAACTGAAGTCGCCAGCCGGCAGCAAATTCTGGGCGACGCCGTCGACGATGGCGGAGGTGCCCAGCGCACCCGCGATCGCGTTCGGAATCGAGCCGACACCGCCGAACAGAAAGCCGCTGAAAAATCCGGTGATGCCGCCGATGACGTCGAGGAATGTAGAGTCAACATCCACGTTGGTGTTGAGCGCCTGGATCGTGTTCGTTCCTGGTTGATCGTCAAATTTCAAAGACGGCACCGGCACCGCGGGAGTCCCGGGTGTGATGACGCACGGGTTGGTGGAGAGGTTCACTTTGACCGTGAGCTGGGTATCCCACTGAATAGAAGCCGACGGATCCGCATACTGACCGAAAAACGGCTGAGTAAAATTGGAGCTGAGCGAGCTCCGACTTACGTTGGCCGTTAGCGTGAAGCCGTCGGGCGTGGTGTCGGCGGAGGTGACCTGGACTTCGCCACCGAGATTGCACTGCACGCCGTACGCGCTGTAATCGCCCGGCTGGCTGAGTTGTTCGATGATTTTGGCGCACACGGTTGGTCGACCAGCCTGCCATGCACCGGTGAGAACGGCGCCAAGGAGACCGTTTCGCGTAAGCGTGGTGCCGGTGTCCTTGTCGGTAATCAGAAGAGTCGGGTCGTCGGCCAGCGCGGGGGACGCTGCTGGAAGGAATCCAGTAAGCGCTATTGCCAACGCCAAACCCGCGGAGCCAAGGAATCTCGTCATTCGCATGTGCCTGCCTCCTGCCCTGATGGCCCCGTGTCCGGGCCGCTGCCGACCGGATGATCGACGGCGGTCCGCAGCACGGGTTGGCCGAGCGTACGCCGGAGATACCTTCCTGTCGTGGGTGAAAAGCACCCAACTCCAGGGTGGTTGCTACTCAATTCGCGCCGATGCCGTGCTCGCGGGCATAGGCGACTGCCGTACGGCGGCCGGAGACGCCGAGCTTGTCATAGATGTTTGCCAGGTGCCGCTCGACGGTGCGGATGCTCAATACCAGTTGATCCGCTATCTCGCGGTTGGAGTGGTGTTGAGCGAGCAAGCCCAGGACCTCGAGCTCGCGGGGCGTCAGCGCATCGGATACGTCGCGCGGCGCGCGCGCCGCCCGTTCGAAAGGATCCGCGAGCATTTCGGAAACAGGCGGCATCTCGCGTCCAAGTGCCCGACGCCAGGCAGCGCCCAGCAGCTCCCCGCGGAGATTCTGTGGAAGCCCTTCTGGCAACGAACTCTTCAGCAAGAGCGACGCGATCGAGAAAGCCATAGTCTCGCTCGCGTCGGCGGAGCGTTTCCGGCACTCCTCCAGACGCGCCCTGCCGGCGACCGGGTCCCCCAACCGCATGTCAAGATCGCCCAGGTTGAGAAGCGTCCAGATCATCCCCTCTGTCGACCCCCAGACCGTGGTATGCAACTCCAGCGCTTCGTCGAGCAAGCGACGGGCGGCTGCATACTCGCCAGCGCCGCCGTAAACCGCGCCCAGGCCGCGCAGCAGGTGGGCATCCACCACGTTGTCGCGACGGTCGCCGCGAAGTGCGCGCCCCTCCTCGAAATAGGCGCGCGCGGAAGCGAACTCGCTTTGCGCGATGGCCACGTTCCCGAGTACCGCCAGCGCCCACACGGCCCCGATCTCATCGCCGCGAGCGCGTCTGATGGCCAGAGCTTCCGCTCCTAGCTGGCCCGCGGTGGTCGGGTCCGAAAAACACAGCATGTCCGCCAGCATCACCAGGCTCTCGGCCAGGCCTGCCCAATCGCCCAACTCGCGCCGGATAGCGACCGATTCCCGCGCCAGTGCCGCAGCCGCGTCCGGCGCCCCCTGAGTGCGATGCAGTGCGGCGGCACCTGTCAAGGCGCGTGCCCTGTCCGCGGGGGAAATCTGCTCACCCGCCGCCAGCGCGCGTTCGATCCACATGAGTCCCTCAGTCCAGTGGCCACGCACCTCCCAGAATGACCACAGCGCCCCGGCAAGGCGGACGCTCCGCTCGCCGTCACCATGGTCCAGCAGCCAGCGCAGCGCCGTCCGAAAGTTGTCGTGATCTCGTTCGAGAAGCCGTAACAGGCGAGGCCCGTCTGGTCCATCCGTGCGCGGAGGCGCCGCCGTTTCGGCGACTTCGACGAAGTACTCAGCGTGTCCCTGTTGGACTGCTTCAAGCTCACCCGCGGCCTCAAGCCGCTCGAGCGCGAACTCGCGGATAGGTTCGAGCAGACTCACACGCAGACCGTCGTCAGCCACGGGATCCTTGCGCACCAGCCCGTGGTCTAGAAGGTGAGCAACGCCGTCAAACACATCGACCGGCAACTCTTCCCTGCCATTGCCAACAATTTCGATTGCCTCGATGGAGGCTCCGCCTGCGAACGCACCGAGCCGGCGGAAGAGCCGCTGCTGCTCCGGTGAAAGCAAGTCATAGCTCCAGGCGAGGGCCGTCCGCAGCGTGCGGTGTCTGGCCGGCATGTCGCGCGGCGCGTCCGTCAGCATCGGCATCCACTGGTCCAGGCGAGCTAGAAGATCTCGAGGTTCCAACAGGGCACTTCGCGCGGCCGCGAGCTCGATCGCGAGCGGCAGGCCACCCAATCTCACGCATAACTCGGCGACCGGTTGCGCATTGCCGGTCGTCAACTCGAAGTCGGGTCGTACTGCCGTGGTGCGCTCGACGAACAGCTGCACCGAGGAGACTCGGGCCAGGTCGTCCAGGACAGGCAGTGGCGCTAGACGCGGGACCTCGAGCGGCGCAACAGGAAACCGATGCTCACCCCGGATGTGGAGTGGCGCGCGGCTCGTCGCCAGCACGGTGAGCTCGCGGCCTGCTTCGAGGAGCTCGGCGATCGCCGACGCGGCGGGCAGCAGGTGCTCGAAGTTATCCAGTATCAGGAGCAACCAGCGTTCACGCAGCGCCTGGGCGAGGGTCTGGACTGCGGATCTGCCGCCTACCTGCCGGATGCCCAGGGCACTGGAGATGGTGGGGAGCACCAGCTCCGGCTGCTGCAAGGGGGCGAGCGAGACGAACCAGACCCCGTCCGGAAACTCGCCGCGAATCTCGTCGGCAAGTGCGAGGGCGAGTCGCGTCTTACCGGTGCCAGGTGCCCCGGTAAAGGTGAGCAGGCGGATGTGCGGATCCAGAAGCTGGCGACGGCTCGCCTCCAGATCTCGCTGTCTCCCGAGAATATCGGTCAGCGGAACCGGCAGGTGCGCGGCACGCCTCGGGCCGGAACTGCCCAGGCGTCGCGGCGGCGATTGGTGGGGCGGGACCACCCGACGCATGCTGCGCGGATAGTAGTGCGCCGTGCACCGGAGCTAAAGGGGTCTGGTGCTCAACCGCTGCCCGAGTCGGGCGGCGGAGTAAGAGTCCAGTCGACGATCATCAACCGTTCGATCCGCTGGTTATCGGTGTCGGCGACGTAGACGGTGCCCTGGCCATCGAGGGCGATACCGCGCGATTCCATGAACTGACCGACGTCGGAACCGGCGTCTGGAAAGTCGCACGGCGGATCTCCATCCAAACAGTTGCGCCACTGCGACTTGAAGCTGCCATCAGGACCCAGTTGCTGGACGCGCCAGTTGCCCGCGTCGCTGACGTAGATGCTTCCACCGGCGTCCACGCCTACGCCAAGCGGACCGTGGAACTGGCCCGGCTGTCCGCCGCGCTGGCCTCCCCACTTCCCCACAATCGAGCCGCTGTTGGGATCAAACTTGGCGACCCAGTCGTTGTACGCCTCGGTCATGTAGACGAAACCGCTCTGATCGATGCTCAGGCTGCCCGGAATCAACTGATCGCCGAGTCCCTTGCCAGCCAGGTTCCAGACCGACAATGACTTGCCTTCAGAAGACATCTTCTGGATGCGTCCGCCCGCGACTTCAGCGACGTAGACGTTGCCCGCGCCGTCGACCGCGATCCCCTCGGGGCTGATGAATCGACCAGGAAGTTTGGGGTCGCAGGCAGTGCCGCCGCCGGGACAGTCGCCCCATGTACCGATGACTTTGCCCTGAGGTGAAAACTTGTAGACGTGGTCGTGTGAGGTGTCGGTCGCGTACACGTTGCCACCGGCGTCAACGGCAACTCCGCGAGGAGAGCTTGACTCGCCCGGATTGCGTTGGCCGGGGAGGCTCCACTGGGCCATCTGCGTACCGTCGGGGCCGAGCTTTAGCACGCGGAAATGGATCGAGTCGGCGACGTAGACATTGCACTGACGGTCAAGCGCCACGGCGTAAGGTCCGTCGCCTGCGCCCATCGGACCATCGAGCTGTACGACATTCTGCCAGGCCCAGACAGGCGTAATCGTCCAGCCAGGACCAGGAAGCGGAGGCGCGGGACGGCCGGGGCAACGCATATTTTCGGGTGCGCTCGGCGCCACGCCGTCAGCGGCGGCGACGGCTGGGAATACTGCTGTCGCGACGATCAGCGCGGCGAGCATTGATAGGCGCATCGGCGCGACAAGGCAAAACATCGGCCGAGTATATGGCGATGATTTTTCCCGTCGTGCGTGGAAACCACCCAACTTCACGCCGCGGACTACGCATTTCTCCACTAGCCAGCAATCGTCAGTGCGGGTTGCACTCCACTCCATCGGACGAACGCGATCAGCATAGCGATGCTGACGGCCGAGGGAATTTCGGCGATCAGCTCGTGCTGCACGGTTGGTTCGCCACGAGCGCTCGTCAGGATGACGTATCTAGAAGTGGCGTCAACGGGAGTTAGACCGGTGCTAGGGTGCTGGCGGGCCGCAAGGTTCCGATAGCCTCGAGCGAATCCCAGGTCACTTAGCAGCGATCGTATCCGCCACTGCATGCGTAGCTGAGGGCGTTCGCAACGCTCCGCGTCGCCGCATTGGTACACGTGCGGTACGCCTTTGATGTAGAGTTGGTGTATGGCGCGCATTCGAACCAACATCGAGATCGACGAGGTATACGTTCGGCGCATCATGGACCGCTACGCGATCCACAGTAAAACGGAAGCTGTGGATTTTGCGCTGCGGCACCTGGCGGGCCAGCCCATGACCCGTGATGAGGCGTTGGCTATGGAAGGCGCGCATGCACTCGGCGAAGTGCCCTTAGATACAGGTCCGCACGGCTCCGACGTGTGATTCTGGCGGACACGTCCGCGTGGCTGGAGTACGACCGAGCTAGCGGGACCGCAGTTCACCACCGCATGGTCCAGTTGATCGAGTCCGATGAGCGGCGGTTATCGATTACCGAACCGGTAATGATGGAAGTGCTGGCCGGCGCGCGTGACAATCGACGGGAACTGGACTTGCGCCGGCTCTTGCTAGGGTTTCCGCTGCTGAGATTTGATACGGCGGCAGATTTTGACGCTGCGGTCCGCATCGACAGGCGTTGCCGCTCCGTTGGGATTACGCCGCGCGGCATGATCGACTGTCTGATTGCAGCTGTGGCGTGGCGGCACGGCGCATCAGTGCTCGCACAGGATGTGGACCTGATCCATGTGTGCCGTGTCATCGGCATCCAACTGGACCAGGCATCCGCCCGGACCTGAGCCGCTCAGACGAAGCGGACTACACCAACTGCCAGGATTGCGTCCGACCGTAGACGCCTGGTTGCGGACGGTTGGGTCGGGGCCGACCGCGCTGCAGAGTGGAGATTGGTATTGCAATTCCTGACCGATCGTACTATTATTAGACCATTCATACTGAAAATCATCCAGTCGGCCAAAAACGGCCGTCGTTTATCGAGGCGGCTCGGCGGGCGCAGTTGATCGGCTGTGCGATCGAGACGTTGGCGACCGAGGGCTACGCACAGGCGTCGCTGGCGCACATTGCTCAGCGCGCGGAGGTCAGCAAGAGCTCGATCAACTACTACTTCAGCTCCAAGGAAGAGCTACTCAAGCAAGTCGTGATCGAGGTCTACAACGGTGCCGCGGCGTACATCGGCCCGCGCATCAGCGCGCAATCTGGCGCGAGCGAACGATTGCGCGCCTATATCGAGGCGCACGTCGAATACATCAGCCAACACCTGACCGAGATGATGGCGCTGGCGGAGATTGGCCTCAATGCGCGCACGGCCGATGGCAAGCCACCACTGGCTAGCCTGACTGGCGAGCCCGCGCTCGACCCATTGATCCGCCTTCTGCGTGTGGGTCAGGAAGCGGGCGAGTTCCGCGACTTCGACGCGCGCGTGGTGGCGATCACGATCAGGCGCGCGATTGATGGGACCTCGCGGCTGCTGATCGGCAATCCGGACCTGGACGTCGGTCACTACACCCGAGAACTCGTAACCCTTTTTGATTTCGCGACCCTAAAGGGAACGACGCATGACCACCTTCATCTTTCACGGAAATGAAGGGATGGATGCCGCCGAAGAATATGGTCCATTGCAGGCCGAATTCGAGCGGCGCGGCTTCCCCTGTCGCATCATTCGTTCGCGGCGTGCTCGTAGCAATACGCCAAATCAGGACCGCGCCACAGTCGTGGTTCAAGCGCTGCGCGACGAGACGGACGATATCGCGCTGATTGGCATCTCCAACGAGGGGCTGTTCATGCCGCTGGTCGCGGCTGCACGTCCTATCCGCCGTATTGTCATGCTCAACGCGGTCATACCATTTCCCGGCCAATCGTTCTGGGAGGCGACGAAGGACCAGCAGGTCTGGGCGAACTGGGTGACACGACTGCTGGCGCGCATCGCTCCTGGCATGCACGAGGTCTGTTCATTGAGCGAACTCCCGCAAACCGAGTACGTCTATATCTGCGGCGCGGATGACGACGCGATCAATCCGGCGTGGGAGCAGTGGGCGGCGCGCGAGTATTTGCATGTGGACCCGGTAGTCATTCCCAACGCCCAACACGCCGATATCATCCAATATGTCCGAGAGGTGGTAGACGCCGCGACGTGCGGCCTTACACCAACCAATCCACCGCTGCCAGGTCCAGCCCCGGAGCCACGGAATGTTCCGCCGAGCAGTCCAGCGAAAGCTGGAGTTGCGACTGGAGTCCGCACGCAACAGTTCAGCAATCCAGCCGGGCAGATTATCAGTGTGCTCATCAGCGGGTTGGCGCCGGTTCTTCTTTATTTTCTGATTCGCCCACAGGTGGAGAATGACGTAACCGCGCTGGCGATCGCCTGGTTCATTCCGATTCTGTGGACGCTGACCTCGTCACTCTGGCGACGGCGGCTCAATGGCATGGGACTGGTTGGGGTGGCGGCCTACGGAATAACGCTCGGTATCTCGATTTTCACCAGTGCTGGTTCGCTGCCGCTGAAATTGCACCATGCGGTGGTCGGTGGCTTGCTTGGCCTGGTGTTTCTCGGCTCCGTCGCCGTTGGCAGGCCCATACTTCTGATCCTCGCGCGGCGCGTCGCAGACAGCAACCGCCAGCAACAGGCAGCCATCAACCGGAAGCTCGAAGTTCCGGGCGTCCGGCGGAGCATGACGCGGTTGACGCAGTACATCGGCGTTGTCGCGCTGGTGGCCGCGACGCTGCAGGCAGCTCTGGCACTGTACCTGCCGACAGACACTTTTCTTGTTGCCACGAGTCTCGTGCACATCGCGGTGGTCGCTGGCGC
>JAFAZN010000110.1 GCA_019239775.1 Chloroflexota bacterium | reverse complement strand
GGTCGCAACGCGGAGGTTCGGGTACCTGTCGAGCATGCCGCTGACCAGGACATACGCGAGAAGTCGTTCGGCACCCCACACATGTGCCGCGGTCCGCGCCACCACCGTATTACCCCAGATATCGCGATACCCTGGAAAATACGGCGGTTCGTAAAAGAAGCTGTGGTGGCAGTACGGCAGATTCGTCTCGTTCATCGCTTCCCAGATCGGAGACAGATCCGGATCATCCACCGGCAACCCCTCGGGCACGATGGGCCAGACTGCCGCGACCCATGGCTCGGGTGCCAGCTCACGGATCGTGCGCGCGGCCCACTCCGGATCGTTGGCTGGCGCCAGAATAAGCCCCTTTAGCCGCCTGGAGTCTGCGCCGCAATAGTCCTGCATATAGCGGTGGTAAGCGCGATAAATGGCTTGCGCCAGCTTCGGCTCCAGGGCAGAGCTGCCACAGGCCCAGGTGGAGGGCAGGATCAGGTCGATGTCGACGCCTTCCAGGTCCAGGTCTTGGAGACGGCCGCGCGCGTTGTCGTGCTGCACGTTCACGTGGACGGGTTTTTTGGCAAGATTGTCGACGCGCCCCTCCAGCGCGCCGCGCGCGCCCGCGCCCTGCGGCTCGGGCTTGATGCCTTCTTTCTGACCGGCTACCCGCTCGTAGGGATACGGATTGATCCGCCAGATGGTGTACTCCTCCTCCGGATGGCCGCGCCCAGGCGTGGGCTTCATCCTGCGCTCGTACGGTTTCATTTCGTCTTTGCGGTCTAGTAGCTCCTGGTCGGCGTAGCGAAACAGCACTTCGACCGAAGGAGTGACGTGGGTGTCGACGTCGATAACGCGATAGCCTTGCCTCATCCTGGACCTCTTTGCATCATGAATTTACTAATCTCATGCGCTGTCAAGTGCGCGAACCTCATTAGTAGCCGATGGCGAATGCGTCGCGGCGGGCGTCCGCGGCACCTTGAAAGAGTCCTGTCTCAACGGCGCGCGCGATGACGGTGCAGTTGCCGAACGGATCGGCTTGCGCGCCTTCGTCCACGCCGACCTGGACCTCATGCCCTGCACGCCGAAGGGCTTCCACCGTTTCAGTCGGGAACCAAGGTTCGAGGTACAGCGTGTGGTCGTTCTCGCCGCGATATGGCAGACCGCTGATCCAGCGAGGCTGGTCCACGGCAGTTTGCACATCCATGCCAAAGTCCAGGACGTTGACCAGCACCTGGAGGTTGGTCTGCACCTGGCCGCGACCGCCGGGTGTGGCGCCGGCAAGCACCGCCTGGCCGTTGTCAAGGACCATGTACGTGTTGAGCGTATGCAGTGGGCGGCGGCCGCCGCGCAGGCCATTCGGCCGCTCCGCATCCAGTGAGAGATTGGCCAGGCGGTCGTTCAGCAGCACACCGCACGATGGCACCAGTTCACGGGAGCCGAATTCGTTGAACAGGCTCTGGATCAGCGTGACAACGTTGCCGTAAGCGTCTGCAATCACCGTCGAGGTCGTATCGGAGCCGCCAGCGCCGACCGTCACCGGCGGTTTCACCAGGCCGCGCTTGATGTCGTAGCGCCAATGCTCCGCACGCTCAGATGACAGAAGCCAGTCCACGCGGTTATCGGTTTCGGCAGGATCGCCGAGGCCATTGGCATCGGCGAAAGCCGCTTCTTTGCAGGCGACGAGCAGGTTGATGAGGTCCGCGCTACACGGCTCGAAGTCCTCGAGGGAAAAGCCTTCCAGGATTTTCAGTTCCTCCAGGAGGATGCAACCGAGCGACACCGGTGGATGCGACACGATCTCGCGGCCTCGGTACGTAATGCGAATGGGCTCTTCTGGCACCACTTGGAGTTCGGCGAGGTCTTTCTGGGAGAGCACGCCGCCACGTTCCGCAAGGTGCTCCACGATGGCCTGTCCTGCGCGACCGGAGTAGAAGGCGGCGGCGCCCCCGTCGGCGATGTCTAACAGGGTGTCCGCGAGGGCCGGCATGCCGAAGCGCTCTCCGGTACCCGCCCGAGGGAACACCGCGGTTTTGGAGAAGGCGTGCTCCAGGCGTGGATAGACCGGGAACCCCTCACGGGCGTACGAGATAGCTGCGTCCAGGAGTGTGGACAGTGGCTGTGTGGCAAACGTGCGTGTGACGGCGTCCCAGGTGGCGACAAGACCCGGAACCGCCACAGATAACGGACCGTGCCTCGGCGCGCGCGGAGTGGTGATGAGGTCGGACCGGATGGCGGCCGGTGCGGGACCACTACCGTTGAATGCGCGAATGCCATCGGGTGTGGCAACCAGCATGAAGGCGTCGCCGCCAAGACCGCACCATGGCAGCTCCACCACGCACTGGACAGCCGAGGCGGCGATTGCCGCGTCGATGGCGGTGCCTCCGGTCTGGAGCACACGCAGCGCCTCGGCGGCGGCTAGCGAATCGCCGGCAGAGACCATCCCGTGCGAACCGACCACAACCGGCCGCCGCGATTCAATCGACAACCGCGATTGCCTCGATTTCGATGAGCATCTCTGGATTCTTCAGCCGCGTCACTACTACCGACGAACGCGCCGGCAACGGATCCTGGAAGTGGCTGGCGTACGCCTCGCTCATCGCGTTGGAGTCGGCGCCTTCCTTCAGGTACACCGTTGTTTTGACGACGTCATCCAGCGATGCGCCAGCCGCCTGCAGGATGGCACTGATGTTGCGCAAGGCCCAGTTGGTCTGCTCGCGAATATCGCCCATCTGGCCGGTGTCACGATTGCGGCCGGCCTGACCGGCGGTAAAGATCAGGTTGTCGATGCGGATCGCCTGGTTGAATGGGCCGGTGGGCGTTGGCGCCCCATCGGTGCGGATGGCCTGTCTGCTGCTCACGTCGTGGCTCCTACAGGTGCTGTCTGGGGTTGGTCGAGATGTTCAATCAAATCGCGCTGGACGGCGACGAGGTGCTCCAACATCGCGTGCGCCGCGGCTTGCGGATCGCGCAATTCAATCGCGCGCACGATACGTTCGTACTCCTGGAACTTGGCGCGGTGCACGACGTCGCGTCGTCGGGCGCGCCGGGGCGGTTGCGTAAATACGCGCCAGTAGCCCGGCAGTCGGAAGAACAGGTCGCGACTCCGCTCGAACGACTCGATCAGGATCGGGTTCCTGCTGAGGCGCACCAGCGCCAGATGAAAGCTCACATCTGCCTGGTGAAAGCGTTCCACGTCGGCGGTGCGCATTTCCTCGAGGATCGATTGGACCTCCGCCAGGTCACCCGGAGTCCAGTGCTCG
>JAFAZN010000005.1 GCA_019239775.1 Chloroflexota bacterium | reverse complement strand
ACACCGAAACCGCCGGCCACGCCCACGCATTCTCCTTCACCGCGACAGTGACGGGAACTGCCTCGGAAGTGGTGATGTACATCGACCAGAACACCATGACCAGCCAGGTGCAGCTGGGTCTCTACTCCGACAACGCTGGCCACCCTGGAACGTTGCTAACCCAAGGCACGCTCAACACCGCCATACCTGGCGCCTGGAACACCGCGCAAGTGCCACCGGTGTTCGTCGTCGCCGGCACACACTACTGGATTGCTGCCCTGAGCCCCTTCGGCTCGGCCGACGTAAACGTGCGCTACCACAGCGTTCCTGCCAACGGCGGCAGCGAGGCCAGCTCGCAGACCAACCTCACGGCGCTGACCACGACCTGGTCGACGGGCTCCACGAGCACCAAGCAGGACCTCTCCGCCTATGTGCTAGCCGCGCCGCTCCCGGTCAGCCCCAGCACCACCTACACGTATGACCTCACTGGCAACCGACTGAGCAAAGTGCTCATGGGGCAAACCACTTCTTACACCTCTGACAAAGCTGACCGCATCCTGACCGCCGGCGGTGCGAATTACACGGTCAACAACGCCGGCAACGAGACAGCCCGCGGCTCAGACACATTCAGCTATGACCAGGTCAACCGGCTAACCAGCGCGACCACTGGCACCGGCTCCGGCACCTACGTTTATGACGGCGAGGGAAAACGCGCCACCAAGACCGTTGCCGGCAGCACGACCAACTACATCTACGACGTCGGCGCCGGTTTGTCGATAACGCTGGACGATGGAACTCAGAAGTATATCTGGGGCGCTGGTGGCCTAACGTACGCTGTCAACAAGAATTCGGGCGCAGTGCAGGTCTATCACACCGACGGGCTCGGCTCGGTCCGCGAGCTCACCGACAGCGCCGGCAACATTGTCCAGACCTACCAGACCGACGAATTCGGTATTCCCACAGCTACGCAGAGCACTAGCGGGCAGCCGTTCGGCTTCACCGGCGAGCAGCGTGACCCGGAGGACGCGCTCATATACCTGCGCGCACGAGCGTATGACCCGGTACTTGGTCGATTGCTATCGCGAGACCCGGTTGGGGGCGCAATCACGAACGCGGCGACCCTTAACAGCTACATTTACGCTGATGACAACCCTCTTAGTAGGGCTGACCCGTCGGGCCTTAAGAGCGCGGTGCTCGGATTGCCCGTCCTTCTGATTGACTCAAACCGAATGCCACAGAAGGCACTGCATATTGAACTCGCGCAAATGGCGTTGGGTTACCCTGATGTGCTGACACGCGACAATGACCAACTTCGGATCAGCCAGCGACGACAAAGTGTGTGCAAACCAGGACAGTATGCACCCCTGAGTTGCGATGAGTATCCGTTTGCATCAACGGAGGAGGGTGGAAGCGCCATGCTCAGTTCGCTCGGACGCGACGCTTCAACTTTCGCTATTCCATTGGCCGAACAAAGGATTGAAGGAGGCACGATTTCGAGCTTCTACAGAATCAATCACATTCAGAGCGGCCAGAAATTCCGAGTCATCGTCGTTACAGGTCCAGATCGCGTGGAGCCCGAACCTGAGCCGCCCGATGAGCAGGAACCGCCGATACTACCGATACCTCGGCCAGTGACCCTTCCGGTACCCGCGTGAAGTTGTTCGCCCTTGCGTAGAGGATAGCGTGCAAAAGTTCCGCCACGGTGGTCGGTGACTCGGTGGGCCATCGTGGCAAAATGGGGGCCTGAGTTCCGCGCTCGTACTGAGAACCACACATGTTCCGTCTCAGCAGGTGGATGACGCTTTCGATCCGGTCGACCCGTGTAGCGATGTTTGCAATTGCTACCTTATGCGCGAGCGCGGCAAATCAGGGCGCGGCCATGCCGATTGAGCAAGAACCGCACTACGACTTCACAATTTACGCTGAATACAGTCAGTTCTTTCTGGGCGACAGCGGGTTCAATGGTGATACCGCGTCCCCAGATTTCTGGACTGAGCCCGCCCTCCAGCGCCGACTAGCCATTGTCCCGCCAAGTCTGATAGCGGTAGGGACCGGACGTTACGACTACGTCCCGGTGTCCGTGGACGTGGTATCACAGGTGCCAAGTCCGGAAACCACAGGCTGGAACCAAATTGTCGAAGCAAGCATCGATATTCCTAGTGGCCGGCTGGTCGTTGATGGCCCGACTTTATGGGATCCTGGGAGTTCTCCGGAGATTAATCTTCCGCCCGGAACGTACCGCGCTCGGGTCATGTATGGAGCATTGCACGTTCCGGAATCCGATTACTATTCCGTGATCCTGTGGCGTGACGCGCAGTACAGTCCGCCGCTGGTCGTTTTGGCAGGCAATTAAGTTATGTTAGTAACCCTTCTCGGAGTCATCCCAGTCTGCCGCTCCTCGAGCGGACGTGCGTGCGCACCTCGAGAAGAACGCGTGCACGGACAGCCGATTGCTGCTAGTACGACCAGCGTCGACCTATCTAAGACGAATACCCTTCCCGAAGAAGCGACCTTGGAAGCACGCGGGGTGCTGGCAACGCCAACGCAGCACGGCGGTGGTCAACGGATGAGGTTCGGGTTGAGTGACTTCGCTGTCCTCATGACGTCGAACACCACTCGGTCCTGTTCGGAAACGTTCCTTTTTGACACACCTGGTTTTGCTTGCTTTCTAGAGGCTGATTGGCCGTTCAGAAGGCGTGTCACTAATCTACGTCTCAGAAGCTCGGGGTACCAGGGTTTGTGATACACTGCGCGGGCAGCTATGGCGCACCTGCTCGGCTACGCCCGCGTCTCCACCATCGATCAGAACCCTGATCTTCAGTTGGATGCCCTCAAAGCCGCCAGCTGCTACCGCGTCTTCGTCGACACCGCCAGTGGCGCCCTCGACGATCGCCCGCAGCTCGCCAAAGTCCTCGATCAACTGCGGCCCGGCGACACGCTGGTGGTGTGGAAGCTCGACCGCCTTGGTCGTTCCTTGCGCCACCTGATCGACACCGTCGCCGAGCTCCAGCAGCGCGACGTCGGCTTCCGCAGCCTGCAAGAGAACATCGACACCACCTCACCCGGCGGCAAGCTGATCTTTCATATCTTCGGCGCGCTGGCTGAGTTCGAGCGCGATCTCATTCGCCAGCGCACCCTGGCCGGTCTGGCCGCGGCGCGTGCGCGCGGTCGCGCCGGTGGTCGCCCCAGCACCATGACGCCCACCAAGCTGACGCTCGCCCGCCAGCTGTACGACTCACGCGAGCACACGCTGGCCGAGATCGCCCGCACCCTCGGCGTCAGCCGCGCTTCGATCTATCGGCATCTGCGCGAAAATCCCGTGGGCACCGGCGCCAGCCTTCCTCAAGTCTGAGTCGCCTCGGTACGCTGGCCGCCGCCACGACGCACTCGAGATCTCGTGCGTGGGCGCGTAGGCCATTTAGCAGCACCTCTCTCGCGAGGCAAGCGTCGCTAATCCCTCAGAACCGAGAACATCACTCGCGGCGTGAGTTGCAGCCCAGGCAACAACTCGTCGAGCTCGCC
>JAFAZN010000400.1 GCA_019239775.1 Chloroflexota bacterium | reverse complement strand
GCGCACGGACGAATGAGCGCGCCGCAGGGTCGCGGCGGGTTCGAGGTCGCGATGGTTGGTTCCTACGACGCCGCCCTTGCGCTGGGTTGGGCTGGCATCGTGCCGCGCACGCCAATGGTGTTTCTGTACCACTCGGAGTTCTATTCGGAATGGGTGCACGCCCGCGGCGCCGTACGCCAGGTCATTCAGCGCTACATGGCCGCGGTTGAAGCTCGCGTGTTCGCGCAGAGCGCGCGCATCGTCGCAGTGAGCGAGTTCTCCGCCCGCCAGATCGGTTCCCGCGCACCGGCCGCTTCCTCGCGCGTGCGCGTGATCCCGACGGGTGTCGACACCACGTACTTTGTGCCTGCAGCCGACAAAACCGCGTTGCGCCAGGAACTTGGGCTCCCAAGCGATCAGGCGGTGGCACTGGGTGTTGGACGACTGGCCGGCGTCAAGCAATTCGATCGGCTCGTGACAGCCTTTGCCGTGGCCTGCGCGCGCGGGCTACAGGCTCACCTGGTGATCGCCGGCGGCGGCCCCGAACGCCAGAACCTGGAGCGACTGACCGCGACGTACGGCGTGCAGGACCGGGTTCACCTTGCGGGGTATTGCGATCCGCCGCGGCTGCGCGCATTCATGCAGGCAGCCGACCTGCAGGTATGCAGCAGCGCGTTCGAGAACCTATCGCTGGCGCTCCTGGAAGGGATGTCCTGCGGTACGGCGGTACTCGGTACGCCCGGGGGCGGAACGCCCGAGCTGGTGGGCCAGATCGACGCGACTCTGGTCCTCGCGGACGATCACACGCATACCCTGGCTGATGCACTGCCGGTGTGGCTCAGCGATCTCGACCGGCTCGAGCGCCTGGGCAAGCGAGCCAGGCAAATCGCGGTCGAGCGCTACGATTGGGAGCGCGTGGTGGATGGGCTGGAGGCGGTGTGCAGCGAGGTTGCTCGCCCGTGAACCACATCGCACCTGTTCGGGTAGCTGCTGTCGGTTGCGGGTACTGGGGTCCAAATGTCATTCGCAACCTCAGCGAGGTACCCGGCTTCGAGCTGGCCTGGGTGTGTGACGCCGATCCCGCACGGCTCGCGCCGGTCGCCACGCGCTATCCGACCACCAGAGCGACCACGCGTATTGACGACATTTTCGCGGACCCAACTGTGCATGCCGTCTACATCGCCACACCGGTCAGCAGCCATTACCGGTTCGTGAAGCGGGCCCTGGACTTCGGAAAGCATGTGCTCGTGGAGAAACCGTTGGCCACAACCGTCGAACGGGCGGAGGAGCTCGCCGAAATTGCGCGCGCGCGAGGATTGACGCTGCTCGTGGGCCACACCTTTGTCTTCAGCCCGCCGGTGCGCAAAGTAAAAGAGCTGATCGACTCCGGCATGCTCGGACCGATCTATTACGTTGAAACCACGCGCGTGAACCTGGGACTCTTTCAGAAAGACGTGAGCGTGTTGTGGGACCTCGGGCCGCACGACGTTTCGATCCTGAATTACTGGTTGAATGAGGTCCCGACGCACGTCTCCGCGCGCGGACGGTCGTACGTGGGCGAAGCGCTGGAGGATGTTGCCTTTCTCACGCTGGAATATCCGAGCGGAATCCTGGCACAACTCCAGATCAGCTGGCTTGCGCCGTCGAAGCTGCGGCGCACCAGCATCGTTGGACGCCAGAAAATGATCGTGTACGACGACCTGGAGCCGGTGGAGAAAGTCAAAATTTACGATCGCGGTGTGGATCGTCAGCCGGCGTCGTTCGGCGAGTTTCAGCTCACGTACCGTTCGGGCGACATTCTCAGTCCACGGTTGGATACCACTGAGCCGCTGAGAATCGAATGTGAGCATTTTCTGGAGTGCATTCGGACCGGTCGAACGCCAGATGCGAGTCCACAAAGTGGCGTTGACGTGGTGCGCGTGATCCATGCAGCGGAACGATCCTTGCGCACCGGTGGATCGCCGCAGCCGGTTTACGAACCGGTTGCCGCGATGGAGCCCACTCCGTAGTAGCGCGCGACGCACATGTTGAACCAATTATCGCGGTCCGGTCCGACGAAGTCCTCGCCGAGATTGGTCGGCAATCGCGGTACGGTGAGGTCCGACTGGCCAGCATCCCGACTGCTTCGGATGAGCTGATCTTCTGCGTCGAACAGCCCTGCGTAACGCGCCGCGGTGGCCTCGTCCGGCACGCTCGTGATAGCAATGCCCAGAGGAACCAATGCCAGTACGGGCAGCACCCACGCGCGTCGCGCTTCAGGCAGCCGCGCCACCGCGTGAGGGCGCAACGCCGCGCCGATGAACAGCAGATAGCCGACAAGGATCGCGCCAGGCACGATCAGCGACCGCATCGGCGGATTGCCGTTTTGCGCGAAAAATGAGGGGAAGTCGCAGAAGGGCAAGGTGATGACGACTCCCGCGGTGATGATGCCGAACCACTGGCGATTGATGCGCGGCAGGCCCTCCCCGACCACGATGGGTGCTGCAATGCACAAGACCACCGTCATGGGAAAAAACCGCAAAAGGCGCAGCACTTGAAACGCCGCTGTAGCCACGGCCGCGGAGGATGCCAGCCAGAGGTCCGCCGGTGTGCCCTCCACGCGGGTGCCCATTGATGGTGAGATCACGATTGCAGCGAGCGCAACGACGCCACCGAGCAGTGCCGCCGCGAAGTGTGCGCGGCGTGTTCCGCAACGTAACGCGACCAGCAGTCCCAATGTCAACGCGACATTCTGCGGAATGAGATATGTCTCGGCGAGTCCACCGGCGATGAACGTGACCGCCAAGCTGATGACATACGCCCACCACCGCTGGACATCACGCGCAATCCAGCCCACCAGAAACGTCGCCAGCACAATTGGCAGCAAATAGGTCAGCAGTCCGGTCTGCCAGTACAACGATTGCGGTAAATCCGGTGCGGTCTGGAGTGTGGCAAGTGCGATGACCCCTGCAAGAACCAGACTCCTGGAACGCGGTGCGCCGAACCCAGTGAAGGTCCAGGTGAGTGTGGCGAGCCATACCGCGATTGCGGTGACCGGTAGCGCCGGCACAAACGCCGGTCCGACCAGCTCCGTCAGGTTGACCAGGAACGTGAACGCATATCTTGGCGAATACTGCGTATACCAGTGCACCTGGGCTCCGAGAAAGCCTTCGGTGCGGAGGATGCCGGCCCAGCAAAAGTCGTCGGCGGTATAGCGCGAATAGCTGCCAATCCAGGCGTACACCAGCAGCGGCAGCATCGTGGCAATGCCAAATCCGGAGATTGCCCAGCGCGTGAATGTGCTACGTGTGGCGGGCTCCGCGGGCAGCCGCGCGGTCAGCGTCACTGCCCGGGTGTGGGGCCGAAGCCGCTCTGCGCCCAGCGCTGGCGCGTCGCGACGTATTGCTGTCGCCCCCACTCCACATCCAGCTGCGGAGACGCCGTCGCAGGGTTGCGCCACGGCGAGCCCGGCAGACGGTCCGCTGCACCATCAGCAACGATCCAGTCCATCATCTTGTGCGCAGCATCCACGTTTCGTGACGACGCTGCAATTCCAAGTGCGTGCGGGACTGGCGGTAGGTCTTGCAGCGCGGTGCCACCACTCAGCGTCAACGCATGTGAGGCCCTGCCCGACTGGACCATCCCAAGCGCGCCCGCGTCGTCCTCCGCCAGAAGGAGTCCGTTCTGCGCAAGCTGCTGCCACCAGCTCCAGCCATGTTCGACGTCTCCCTCCGCCTGCCGCGCTCGGTCCAGACTCGCCAGCAGCAGTATCAGACCCACCTCAGAGCGCTCCGGATCCGCGACCGCCAGTCGCGGCACGCTCGCCAGGTCCTCCCAGCGACTCACTCCGTCGCCAACAACACCTATCGCCGAGTACTGCAGCGTGGTCCATTTCCAGTCGGGATCGTGCAGGACCGTGTCGGCAGTTCGCGGCGGCTGGTACGGCTGCAAAAAGCCATCCATCGCGGCGGCGCGCGCGGCATAAGGTCCGAACCACCAGACGAGGTCGGGGAATGGTTGGCCACGGCGGGGCCCGAGTCGCTGATACAGGCTGCCGGTACCGTAGAGATCGAGCCTTGCGCTGAGCCCGCTCGCCGCGCAGGCCGCCGCGAGAACGCTCCGTGCGGTATCGGCGTGCAAGTTGTGCGCATACACGAGCACGTCGGTCATGGCCCGGAGGCGTCCCACACGGCCCGGTCGTCACACACCTGGTTGCCCTTCACTGGCGCCACCACGCCCGGTTGCGTCGACGGTGGTCCATACACGCGGTACTCGTCGCCCCCAGCCCGTGGAACGCGCGCAAGCAGCGGAGCACCGGCAGCCTCGAGGGCTTGAGCACCTGGGGTCAGTTTGCTCGTGAGCAGATACACGGCGTTGGCCTCGTACGGGACGCCCAAACAGTCTTCAAACGTTCGAGAGGGAGTGGCATAGCCGACCGCGAAGCGGAGCACTTCGCCCGAATGTGGATCATCCCCGATGAGAACCACTCCACCAGCCGGAACTGCATCCCGCGCCGCGATGCCCGCCGCGCGACTGAGGCCGACGGGCACACCGTAGCCGGCGCTGAAATCGAAGCTGTCCAGGCCGTGCAGGAGTATCAGCATGCTCAGCGCATTTGCTGCCGCGCAGATGCCAATCGCGCCGAACGTACCGAGCCGAATCCACCTGAAGGACGCAGCCGCCCAACTACCAAGGAGGCCGACGCACACCGAGAGTCCCACGAACTCGATGAACATGTAGTGGAAGATGATCGGTGCGCCGTGTCGCAAGTACGCCACGATCGGCGCAAGAAGCCAGGCGGCAATGATCCAGCCGACCGGCCGGCTCGGATAACCCAGAAGACCAACCAGCAGTCCGCCGGCAGCCAGAATTGGGCCGAGCAGCGAAAGTTCATTCCAGCGCCCGAGCTGCGCGGCGATATCGGCGCCGGAGTGACCGCCCAGCCCTGCCGCGCCGAGGGTGCTGTCGATTTGAATGGTCGACGAGATCGTGTCGAAATCGAACCGGGGCGTGTACGCCGCCCCGCCTGACATCGACAGCAATGCCACCACGTCATGGAAACGAACGCTAGGGTTCACCTCGTACACCAGAAATGGCAACAGCGGCAGCGCACCCACGAGTACCGCGGCGAAAAGGTGGATCGGCCGCAGCACGTCGCGAGCAAACGACGCCGCGATCAGCACCACGAGTGCAAACGCGACCGACGTGTAGTGCACGCTGGTCAGCACGCCTAGCCAACCGCAGGCGACCGCCAGCGCCCATGGACGGCGGTTGACGCCGAGTCGCAGGAGCGCATCCAGGCACAGCGCCATTGGCGCCTGTAGGAACACCGGCTGCCAGACACCCCGTTCCAGTAGGAGGCACCAGAACGTGGTGCCGTGCGCAAGCGCGGCGGCCACGCCACCCCACGCGCCGAGCCAGCGGCGGGCCACCCACCAGGTCGCGGCGAGCCCGGCGATGCCTGCTAGCAAGCCGACGGCGACCAGTGCGAAGGGGTCATCGGTCCACTGCAGCCCCAGGGCGGCGAACCAGGGCCACGCCGGGCCGGCGCGAAAGCCGTAAGAGGACACCGTGCCCGCCAGCGGCAGAGCGCCCTCGTACTTCAGCGCGGCGACCAGCGAGCCGACGTTACTCTCGTCGAAGTTGACCTGAGCCAGGTCCGGGCGCCACAGGCGCAGGCCGACGCCGATCGCCAGCGCCGCCACGGTTGCGACCTCCGCGAAATTCCAGCGCGAGACGCGTTCAGCGGCAGGCAACCGGTTCAGAACACGATCGCGAGGAGGCGCCAGCAACGACGCTGAATCGTACACTCTTCGTCTCCGATGAGCCGTCAGGTCGTCGCGCTCGTTCTCGTGGCGACCGTTGCGCTAGTGGCCGTGGCCGCATCGGCAGTCGGTTGGCTTGGCCCGGTCGCGGTGTGTGGCGCCGATCGGGCGCCGGGTTGCGTCGTGTGGCCAATGCCCATCTCGGACGGGCTATGGGCCGCCTTCATCCTGGGGGTAGTGGCGCTCCTGGGCTGGCAACTCCGTACGTAATCGAAACCAGATCCACTCCAGTCCCGCCAGGCCCAGCATGAGCAACACCGGGTCCAGCATGAGGCGGTGTCGCAGCAAGTTGCCGACGTTCCCCTCCACGGCAGCCAGGATCAGCCAGTTGGCCACGCCGTAGGCGATCAGGCCCAGCGCGAACATCGGTTGGCGTGGCCGCGCCCGCCAGGCGAAGAAGCTGCCAACGAGCAGGACGTCCCAGACGGCCATTTCGGCGCTCGCGGCGAGTTCCTGGGTGCTCTGGGCTTGCCATGGGGTGGGCGCGAGCAGCGCGTAGCCGAGCGGATCGATGACGTCTGCGCTCAGCGAAAACGGCGTGGTATCGCTGGCGGCCTCAACCTGACTCGGAAGCGGTGAGTCCTCCAGAGAAGGGAGATCCGTTTCTGACCTCAACTGTGACGTGGCCCCAGATGCCTCTTGCGCACGGCGGTGCCGGATCTGTAGCGCGAGATCCTCGAGCGCGGCGCTGATGGGCCGGTTGCTGGCGTGTTCGCGCACCACCAGAGCGCCACCTATCAGTAGGCCGCCAACCGCTACGCCGGCCAGACCGATCTGCCACGCGCGGAGCCGTACCCGCGATCGACCAAGCACCAACAACAGTAGCAAGGTGATCACGATGTAGGCGCTCGACGACCGCAGATCGAGCAACAACACGGTCACGCCCAACAGCACCACGATGACGTCCCATGTGCGCGCATCCCGCCGATCTGCGTCGCACAGGAACTGCAGCACGCGAAGCGCCACGAGCGAGGCGAACAGCACCAGCGTCTCTTTGAGCGTGGCCACGCTCCACACGATCAGGCTTGGCAGCACGGCCATACCGACGGCGGTGAGTGTGGCCACGCGCACGCTGAACACGCGCCGGGCGATCTCGAAGGCCAACACGGCGCACAGCCCGGCGAGGCCGACATTGAGCAGCTTGGGCAATAGCGGCGCGTAGCCGAACAGCGTGTAGATGCCCATTAAAAGGTAGGTGTAGGCACTGGACAGCAGGTACTGGTGCCCCGCGAAGATGGCTGTCGGCACCTCGCCATGGGCGATGCGCACGAGCCATTCGCCGACCAGGTCGTTGGTGTAATCGTCGCGATACAGTGCGCCGTTGCCGTTTGCGAGTTTGTGGAAGTAGTGTGTCGGCAGCACGATCGCGAACCGCAAAGCATAGGCGGCCAGAAAGAGATTCGCGGCGAAGCGCTGGTGACGCGTGGAGGTCAGACGTTGGGCCAACCGGAGGCCGCCCTCCTGCACCAGGAGCGCGCCGAGTAGCGCGGGCCAGCCTTCGACGGCGAGTGCGCCGAGCGGTGCCAGCACACGGACTGCCACCTGCCACGTGCCGCGCGCTGGCCATCGCGCACTGGCGAGACGGGCGCTCGTCACGCGGGGTGCGTCCGTGAGGATGGCCACGTTGTTGCTCTGCCGAACGGTAGCATGGGTACCCCGCTTGACATAGCGCGCAAGAGCGCACGAACATGCCGCCACAGGAGGCGGGGCTAGGAATGCGGCCGAAAATCCTGTTGCAGACATTGGAAGCGCTTGCCGCATTCCTAGCGCAATCTCAGGAAAGAAGCTCGCCCGACTGCGACTCGGGCCGCAAACCGGCTTGTCGGCCGAGCTTCTAGGCGTGGGTACTCTCGGCGCCGGACATGCCCGGACCGTGCATGCAGCCATCACACTGTTCGTCCTTCTGACGTTCGGAACAGCCGTCGCCACCGCTCAAACAGCTCAGCCAGGCATAGCCCGAGTCGGCGTCCGGGTAACCAGCGATGCCGCGAGCAGCACCGTCGAAGGCAGCCTCTTCGCCATCGATAGCACCGGCCAGGCAGTGCAGGATCTGCCCGCGGACGCACTCCAGGCCCGTGTCGACGGCCGCCCGGTCCAACTGTCGTTAAGCGGACCGCGGCCGTCGATCGCGATGGCCGCCGCATTCTGGCTTGACTCGTCGGCAACGCCGCAGGTGCGCGACGCCGTGGCAAATGCGCTGGCGCAGGGAATTCAGGCCGTCGACGTCAATCGCGACACGGTTGCAATCCTCAGCTCTGGCCAATCACTAGCCTGGGACCAGGCGCCGTTCACCAACTCGGCTGCTGATCTGCAAGAGCGCTTGAACCAGGTCATCCAGACCACGCCGACCGACGACCAGGTGTCCCTCGAGCAGGTCTCGAATGCGCTGCGCGCGCTGAGCGCTCAACAACGCGACGCGCGCGTGCTGCTGCTGTTCATCAACCGGCCGCTAGCCGGCGCTGCCTCCATCAATGCGTCGCTTGGTGCGATTCGTAGCTTCGCCGCCGACAATGCGATCCAGGTCAGTATCGTCGCTCTCCCTGGAGCTGGCGGTCAGGGCCCCGCCGAAGGGCTGGCGGAAGCTACGCCCGGCGGGCGCGTCGAGTACGTCCTGAACGCCACCAACCGGCAGGACATCAGCCGACGCATCAGCTTGCTCCTCGCGCCAGCTTTTGGGGCGCACCACTTCCAGTTCCCGGCGCCGGCGGAGGGGACGCATTCGTTGAGCGTTGATGCGCCCGGCGTGAAGTTGCAGTCGACCACGACGTTTCAGGTGACCACGCGCGCTGTCCAGATCGATTCGCTGGAAACCAGCGCGGGCATCCTCAAGGCGGATGATGCGGTGACCGCCCCAACCTGGGTTGAGGTGATTCCGGCCGCAAACGCGCCAATCGACAGTGTCGAATGGACCCTCGATGGTCGGGTGACCGAGGCGACAACTCAACCCTGGGCATTGCTGATCGATCCCGAGCAGCTGGGTGACGGTCGTCACGAGGTAGCCGCGCGCATCATTTCTGGCGGCAGAGCCGGGCCACTTCTCGGCACGAGCATCATGGTTCCACCGGACTTCTTGCGCAGCGTGCGCAACGCGGTCCGGAATTGGGGCGTTATTGCGCTGCTGATGCTGGGGGAAATCATCGTCGTCATCTTGTTCGTGCGTACGACGCCTTCCGCGCGCGCGGCGGCGGCAGTCAAAACTACCGAGTTCCCACCGACGTTGCGGCTCAATCCGTTGGCCGGCCGCTACGTGGCGCCGGAGGTGATCGAGTTCCCAACAAGAGGCAAACTGCGCATCGGCTACCATCCGCCGTTCATGGATAACCAGGTGGGCAACCGCGACTTTGCCCGCCTGCCCTACCAGGATGTGCGCGGTGACGACGAAGCCGTCAAAGACCTGAGCCGCCACGCCGCCTGCATCTGGCGCGACTCCAAGACCAACGATTGCTACATCCAGCTCGGCTGGGCAGGACCAGGGGAACGAATCAACGTCCGGCCGCAGACACAGGTCTTCCACTTCGGCCGACCGCAGGACGCGACCTCGACGCCCTTCCGACTGTCCCACCACGACGTTGTGCGACTCAGTACGGGCATCGAGTTTGTGTTCAACCAGGTCGGCCTGCGCGATAAGCCCACGCCCGAAAGCAAAAAGCTCGGCCCGTTCGAGCTGCGCTCCATACCTGGAGGAAGTGGCTCGTTCCGAACCGTTGCCCCCGCACAGGAGACCGTGGCGGAGGAGACATAAGTCGTGCTCGTCAACGAACGCGCCGGCTCCGCCGAGCTGGATCGCCTGGCGGGGGCGCTGCAACCTCCGTGTCAGCTGGGTGACTTCACCCTTGAAGGTCTCATCGCACGAACCTCGACGGCACTCGTTTTCATCGCGCGCGACTCGCATGGCGCTGATTGCGTACTGAAGATCACCGGCAGCAGCTACCGCCCGGTCCTGGAACGAGAGTTATCGCTCCTGAACGCCTGCCGTGATGCCGACCTGCGCGGTGTCATACGGCCGTTACGGACCGACTTGCTGCACATCGAGAATGATGAGGTCCCGCCCGCGACGGCCATCGTGCTGCCGTTTCTCGCCGGTGGCGACCTGGTGCTGTGGATCGGCGCACATGCCACGCGTACCGGTCGTCTGGGTGCTGCACCCGCGCTCCAGGTTGGCGAACTCGTGGGCGGCATCCTGCGCGACCTCCTGCGACTGCCACAGCCGATCGTGCAGGGCGACGTCAAGCCGCAAAACGTGCTCCTCCCCCGTCCGGACGCTCCACTGAACGAGCTTCTGCTCATTGATTTCGATGCTTCGTGTGCGCTCGATTCGCCGATAAGCGCCGCATCACCACAGCTGGCGCGGCAGGTGGTGGGCGACGTGAACGCATTCGGCGAACTGCTATTTATGGTCGCGACCGGTCGCGAGCCGCCGGTCGATGAGGATCCGAACCCGGCGACGGGCAATACCGCGTTCGATGCGCTCGTCGAGCGGTGCATTACCGCGGAGCCGGCTACGAAAGGCTACGCCTCGATGGCCGGCGACAGCCTGTGGCGCGATATGGAGCAAGCAGCAAGGATCGAGCGGCGTCACTCGCGCGAGGTGCTGATTCGACCGGTGCTCGGGGTCCTGGGCGTGCTGCTGTTCTGCGTGCTGGTGGTGGCCGTCCTGGTGAAGCTGGCGATGCCCTGAGGCGATGTCAGTCACACCGCAACCAGTCGCACCATCGGCCAATCGGATGATCGACGTTCGCACGCCGTTCGGTCGCCCGGTTAGCTGGGCCGAGGTCGCGCTGGTCAGCGACCCTGGCGACAGCCATGAGCTGAACGATGACCGGTGCCTCGTGATCACCAACCGCGACCTGAGCGGTCGCCAAACGCGCGAGGCCGGCGAGTTCATGCTGTGCTTGCTCGCGGATGGCGCGACCGGCAGCACGTTTGCACCCGATGCCGATGGCGGCGAAGTGGCCCAGGCGGGTTGGCGGGCAAGTCAGCTTGCGCAGGCTGCGTTCGTCGAGCGGTTCCTCAGCAGCACCGAAATCGACGTCCTCGACCGGATCAAGGACGGCCTGCGCGCCGCTGATCGAGCCTTGCTCGACTCCAGTGAAGGCAGCCTTTCGACCACCCTCACCGCGCTGTACCTGGCAGCCGACGGAACGGCCTGCGCCGCGTCAATTGGCGACTCGGTCTTGCTGGTGCTGCCGCCGAGCCGCCGCACGCCCGCCGATCGACGTTTGAAGAAGCTCGGCTACGAAGACACCACCGCCGTCGGGAGTGGCGACACCACGCTGAGCTACGTCGACGAAGGAGAGCTGATCGAACAGTGGTGGCCGAACAAGGAAAGCGAACCCGTCGACATGCGGGTGAAGCCGGGCACTTGTTTCGTCCTGCTGAGCGACGGCATTTCCGACAACCTGCCGGTCGACTTTATCGATCACCTGGTCCATCACCACACGCTGGACCGCGCGACGGTCGGCCTGCCCAGGCATACGCGCGAGCGGCGGGCGCAGATGCAGAAGTTCGGCGGCGGCTCGACGAGTCAATTGGGACTGGACAACATGAGCGCGATCGTCGTGCGCTTCGACGGCGACCGGCGCGCTGGGCGGACGGCGGGATCGCGGCTGGATGATGCGCGGCTTTTCTGTGTGCTCGGCACGCATGGCGGACCCTGGTTAAAACCAGTGGCTGGCGGAAACTTCGGACTGGTGTGCCTCGCCGCCGAACGGTTTGGCACCACGATCGTGCCAACGTTCCTGCGCAACCTGCTGGAGTCAGAGCATCGGGCCGCACTGCCTGAGCGGCTCAACGCTGCGTATGTCGCGTCAATGCCAATTCAAGAGCAGGCCCGTTTCGCTGCACTCGCGCGTGACGAGACTGGCGCCAGGTACGCGTTTTCGGCGGGCTCTCCAGACCTGACCGCACTGTTCTCTGTAGACATCGCCGAGCGCACCGTAGAACCCGCGCGCGACAGTGCCTACCAGCGCTTCATCTATAGCCCCCGCTTGTGGGCTTCGAGCCTGGCAGCCTTCGCCGTCTTTCTCCTGGTCAGCACCGCTTTTGCGACTGGCACCGTG
>JAFAZN010000282.1 GCA_019239775.1 Chloroflexota bacterium | reverse complement strand
AGGCCGCCATGAGCTCGAGTGCGTTTTCGAAGGCTTGCCACTGCTGCCGGGTCTGTACCGTCTGGAGGTGCAGCTTAGCGAAGCGGAATCGTCGAGCTGGCAAGTGCCCATGAGTTCCGCGGCGTTCAGAGTGGTCACCGATCTGGCGGCATACGGTAGCGAGAGCCTCGTTGGCGCAACCAAATCGCGGGGTGGCTTTCTGGCGGTTGCCTACGACTGGCGCATTCGCGATTCTTCAGGCGACCAGGCGCTGTCAGGGCTGCGGTTGCCGCGTAACATGGCCGCATCTCCACCGTGAAGGATGGCGCTCGCGTCGTCGTAGTTATGCCGGCGTACAACGCGGCGCGCACGCTGGAGGCGACCTACCGCGGGCTGGCCATGGACGTGGTCGATGAGGTCATCCTGGTCGACGACGTTAGTCACGACGAGACGGTTGACATCGCCGAGCGGCTCGGACTCAAGGTGGTAGTCCACATCCAGAATCGCGGCTACGGCGGAAATCAGAAGACGTGTTACCTCGAGGCCTTGAAGAGCGGCGCGGACGTCGTGGTGATGGTCCATCCCGATAACCAGTACGACTCCACGCTGGTCCCGCAGATGATCCAGCCGATTCTCGACGGCAAAGCGGACATTGTGCTCGGTTCGCGTCTGCTCAGTGGGACCGCGCTGTCGGGTGGAATGCCGTGGTGGAAGTTCGTTTCGAACCGCTTTTTGACGGTCGTCGAAAATGTCGCGTTCGGTTTGCGACTGTCGGAGTACCACACGGGTTTTCGCGCCTACAGCCGCCGGCTCCTGGAGACATTGCCGTTTCTGCTCAACTCCGACAACTTCGTTTTCGACCAGGAGATCATGGCCCAGGCGGTGTCGTTTGGATTTCGAGTTGGCGAAATCCCGGTGCCCACGCGCTACTTTGCCGAAGCGTCGTCCGTTAACTTCGAACGCAGTGTCGAGTACGGGCTGGATGTGCTGAAGCTGGTGACGCGGTACACCTTGCACCGCGCGGGGCTCGTGCGAAGGCGCCAGTTCACAGCGCGATTGGAGGAGATCCTCGCGCCGCGACACCGCGAAGCCATCCTCCGCGGCCAGCGCACCACGTGGTAAGGCCAGTCTACGGGTCGGGGGAGCCCTGCGGGCCCCAAGCCGCCAGTCGTTGCTCCGCTCGCAAGCTCGCTCCGCAGTCCTTCCCGCGGCGACCCCCCGCATGATGGGCCTTCGGCGGCTGCAATCGCTCGTCGCGTACCAAAGCGCTCCTGCTGCTCCGGCCGGAGGCGTCACGTCCATGAGCCCGGTGGCAGCCGTACAGCAGAAGACGCCCGATGAGCGCGAATTCAGAGCGGCGGGGCGTCGGCAGTTCTGGCTGCTGCTGGCGGTGTTGGCGCTGGCAGCGGTGGTGCGGCTGTGGGGCCTGGGATCGCAGCCGGTTCTGTACTTCGACTCAGGCGTCTACCTTGGCGAAGGCGCGTTTCTGGTGAGCGCAGCGCAGCACGCGGCATCTGCATTGTTTAGCCAGGCGCCCGGCAATCCACTCGAGCGCGTGGCGCAAGCGACAGAAAGCGGCGTGGACGGCCACCCGCCGGATATCGCCAAGCCAGGCCACGCCATCCTGCTGGCGATCGCGTTCTTGCTCCTGGGCAAATCCGTGTTAGCCGGGGCTTTGGTCTCGGCGGTCGCGGGCATCGCGACGGTCGCCACGACCTACGGCATCGGCGTTCGAGCCTGGGGTCCGCGGGTGGCGCTTGCTGCCGCGGCGCTGCTCGCGGTCTCAACCCAACACCTGGTGTACTCGCGCGAGCCGCTGGTCGAGGCCGACGGTCTGCTCTTCGCGATGCTGGCTTCGCTGATCTACCTGCGCGCCCGGGGCTCACGCGGACTGTTGGCCGCGGGCATCCTGTGGGGCCTCGCGTTCAGCTGTAACAACCGTCTGTCGTATCTACCGGCGATCTTTGTGCTCGCCGAACTGGGACGGTGGCCCGGGTGGCGAGGCTTGATCCGACGTGGCGTAATTGTGGGCGCCGGCTGCCTGGCGCCGCTGGTGCTCATCGAAGTTGCCTATGTGGTGGCGCGCCAAATCGGGCGAGCCGCCAACACGCCAACGGTATGGCTGGACTATGCCCAGCAGATGGTGACGTTCACGCGGATGAATCCACCCGATCGCATCCGCTTCGACGAGTGGCCGACCTACTTCGTCGACACCGCTCTGATGGATGGCTTGCCGGTCTTGGTGCTGCTGCTGCTCGGCATCGGAGTGCTGGTGTGGCGACTGCGTGACCCGCACAGATCGCGCGCGGACCTCCTTCTGGCGGGTTCCCTCCTGGTGCCGCTGGCCGTGTACAGCGTGTACTCGACGGGTGAGGTCCGCCTGCGCCATTTTTCGCTCGCCTTGCCGTGGGCGATGCTCGCAGCGGCGCTTGCGCTGGACTGGCTGGCCGCCCGTGCGGCGGGGCTCTGGTCTTCTCGCTTCGACTTGCGCACAGGCCTGGTAAGCGGGGCGGTTGCGGTGCTGGGATTGCTCGCGTTGCCACGCATCGTCGCGCTCGATGCCGCGCCGTCGGGGATGTCCGCGGTGTTGAGCAGCATTGGCGACGGCCAGGTCGCGAGCACCAACGGCCCGGTACTGAGCTTCTACGTCGGAGAAGCCCGCACAAATGCGCGGCTGCGTGAGGCATTCGTGAATGTTCCAGGTGACCTGGATGCGCTCGCAGCGCAGTATCCAACGCTTGTCGTCGACATGCAGGCGTCCGTTTTCGCGGGTGATCTCACGGATATCTACGCCCGCACCACGCCGAGGCTGGTCGTTTCGAACGGCTCCGATGCCTGGTTCCTGGCCGATTTGCTCGAGCACTACGGCGTGCCCTGGGGCGGCTGGAACGACCTGCTGGCAAAGTGGGCTGCCAACCGTGCGGACGCGACCCAGCTGCGCGTGTACGCCATGGCGGATGTGATCGCGACGCGGAACGCTCGGTGAAAACGATTTTCCTCAGCGTGCAGACGGGCATGGTCGTACGCGACCTGCTGCGCAGCGGCCCGCTCGAGCGCATCCTGAGCACGCCTGAGGCGCACGTCGTCCTGCTCACGCCTGGCGTCCGCGACCCTGCCTTTGTCGCGGAGTTTGCCAGTGACCGAGTGACGGTCGTGCCGCAGCAGGCGTACTCGCCGTCGTCAATGGTCTGGCGACTGATGGTTCGCCGCTGGCGATACGCGCGCACGCCGGGCATGGCCGACCTGATGCACCGCATCGAGGAGCGACTGATCCCCATGCCACGCAAATACGCGAGGCTGTTCGAGCAGTATCAGCCTGCGCTCGTGGTATCGGGCGATCCGCTTCGGCCCGGCGACGCGAACCTGATCGCCACCGCGCGACGGTACGGCGTCCCGAGCCTGGGCAGCGTGCGCTCGTGGGACAACCTGCAGAAGCACCTCCGCACGCGCGCAGACAGACTCACCGTCTGGCACGCCCTGAATGCCCGCGAGGCCGCCACCATCGACCGCTACCGACCCGAGCAGGTCACACAGGTAGGTGCGCCGCAGCTCGACGTGTATTTCAAGGCAGGCCGTCGGGACTTCAAGAAGGCGGACCTGGGGCTCGATCCGCGCAAGAAGACCCTGCTGCTGGCGACCAGCTCGTTCACGTACGACAGCGACCAGACCTACCTCGTCGACATGCTCATCGACGCGATACGCAGCCGCGAGATCCTTTATCCGTCGCAAATCGTCCTGCGCTTGCATCCGGACGATCGTGTTGGAAGATACCTCAAATACCGTCACGCGCCCGAGGTTTTTCTGGACATTCCCGACCGCTATCTCACCACGTTGGGCTGGACGATGACGTGTGACGATCTTGAACGTATGGCTGCGCTGGTGCGAGAGGCCGACGTAATGATCAACTTCGCCACCACGGTCACGCTGGAGGCGGCCATCACCGACACGCCAACGCTGCTGGTGGCATTCAGTCCGATCGATCCCGAAGAAATGCAGCGTTACGTGGTCGGCCTGCACTTCAAGATGCACTACAAGGGGCTGGTCGAGCGTGACCTGGTGCCTATCGCCTGGGACCGTTCTCAACTGGTGCAGCAGATCAATCTGTATCTCGATGAGCCGGGCCTGTATCGAGCGCAGCGGGCATCGATCGTGCGCGACTGGGTCCAGTTCGCGGACGGTCGTTCCGGGCTGCGGCTAGGCGACGAGATCCTGCGCCAGGCAGGTCTCCAACTACCAGCAGAAGTCGAGGCGCCGGCGCGCGAGCAGCAGTGCGTGTTGCGCTGATCGGACCGGTGCCGCCGCACATGGGCGGGATGACGCCCGGCGGCGTGGCAACGCACCAGGTGCACCTGGCAGATGGACTGGCAGCCGCAGGCGTGGAGACCGCGCTGCTGGCGACCAACACCTCCGTCTCACCCGGGTGTTGGCGAGCGCCCAAAAATTCCGCGGCGTACGGGCTGTACCGCGTGGTTGCGCAAACGCGTTCTGTACCAGCACGCGTTCAGGCGTACGGAGGCGCAGTCAGCGTGTTGCGCTACTTGCCGCGCGTGATGCGGATGCGGCGCGTTGGGTCGAGGGCGGAAGTGCTCCGAAACGCGCTCGCGTACCGTCGTTTCCTGGTCGAAGTGCGACCGGACCTCGTGCACGTACAGCATCCGCTCGAGCGCTGCCTTTACGCTCGCATGGTGCGTCGCATCGAGGGTTGGCGGCTGCCACTGGTGGTGACTGCGCATAGTTTGTTCGGAGAACACGCCGAGCCGACCATCCACCAGCTCATGGCGCCCAACCTGCGTGCTGCCGAGCGCGTTATCGCGGTGAGTGACCACATCGCCGACCAGTCGATTGCGCTTGGGGTCGACGCCAAACGCGTGCGCGTGATCCGCTCCGGAGTGGATACGCATCGATTTCAGCCGCGCGATCGCTCCGCTGCTCGGCGGCGGCTCCGCATCAGCTTTGAAGCAGCGGTCGTGCTGTTCGTCGGCAACCTGGAGCCGCGCAAACAGGTCGACGTGCTGCTGCGCGCCGTGGCGCAGGTGCGTAAGCAGATCGCCGCTGCGCGACTGCTCGTGGTTGGCTCTGGCGAAAGCGCCGGCGCGGAGGATCAAACTGCGCGGTTAGTGCGTCTCACCACTGACCTGGGACTGGGCGATGCAGTCGAGTTCATGGGACAGCTCAGCGAGGACGAGCTGCTGGATGCCTACGCCGCCGCGGATATGTTCGCGCTGGCCTCGAGCTCCGAGGCGCAGGGCATCGTGGCGCTGGAGGCGATGGCGTGCGGGCTACCGGTGGTTGCGACCGAAGTGGGCGGTCTGCCGGCCACGATTGATGAAGGTCGCACCGGTTTTCTGGTGCCGCCCGGCGACGTAGCGGCGCTTGCGCAGCGCATTCTTGGAGTGCTCTTGGAGCCGGAGCGAGCCGCGGCAATCGGCGCAGCGGCACGCCATGAGGTCGAACAGCGCTTCAGTTGGAAGCGCGCGGTTGAAGCAACGCTCGAGGTGTATCGAGAGGTGCTCGATTGAGCCCGCAAGTGGCAAAGCTGCGCCATGACGGTCGCGCGACACCGCCAGCGCGGCCCGCACCTTCGCCGCATCCGGGTGACGCATGCAGCCCTCCGCCCGAGACGGTTGCGCCTCAGCCGTTGCCCTTCCCACCGACTGTGAGACGAAGTCGCCACGTGCCAGAGGGAGAGGGCGCAAGGCCTAGCAACTCGCGTGTGCCAACGACGAGACGCCTCCTCGTGCGAGCGGCAGCGGACGCGTGGCAGCGCACGTCGCAGGTGCAAGGCGGAGGCGGCGCCGGGCTCGGCACCACGCACGTGCGAGCCGGTGGCGGCGCGTGGCTTGGCACCACGCATGTGCGAGCCGAACAGGGCGTGTCGCTGGGCACGTCGTCGGTGCAAGGCGGAGGCGGCGCCGGGCTTGGCACCACGCACGTGCGAGCCGGTGGCGGCGTGTGGCCTGGCACCTCGCCTGTGCAAGGGGGAGGCGGCGCCGGGCTTGGCACCACGCATGTGCGAGCCGAAAAGGGCGTGTCGCTGAGCACCTCGCCGGTGCAAGGCGGAGGCGGCGCGTGGCAGGGCACCTCGCACCTGCGCCTATCGCGTTGCCGCAAAGGTGTGGCGCAGTGACAGTGCTCGTACTTCCGTTGGGCGAGCTCAGCCATGCCGAAGCGGAGGCGCTGCTGGACGCGCATTTCGGTGACGCACCGGTCTGGTTCGATCGCGGCACGCTGCGGCGCCAGCCGGCGCGGGCTCTCGTGCAGCTATGGCGACACAGGTATGAGTCAGCTGTCCTGATCGCACCGGATCTGGAGCAGCTGCGGTTGCGGCTCACCAGCTTCATGCTTGGCCTGGCCCGGGCGAAGACGTACTGGCGGCTCGACCGCTACGGGCGGTGCGAACCCTGGAGCCTGCGCGGGCACCTGCTGCGCAACGCGCTGCCGGTGCTGCGCCACGCGGCCGCATGCGCGCTCGCACTGGCGTTTGGCGAAGTGGCGCTGCGCGCAATCCACACGCTACTGGTGCCGCGCGCCCCCCGCGGCTGCACCGCCGCCCCCCTCCCTCCACCCCAGATTATGAAGGGGGAGGCGTCACGGGAAGCGTCACACGTGACGCTTGTTGACGCGAAAAGCGTCATCGCGACATCACAAATCTCGTCACGCGGCGGCCGCGGCGGTGAAGGTGGTCGCGGCGGTCAAGGTGATCGTGGCGGTCAAGGTGATCGCGGCGGTGAAGGTGGTCGCGGCGGTCAAGGTGATCGTGGCGGTCAAGGTGGTGGGGTGCGCCGCATCTTGTATCTGCGCAGCCAGCTCTGGCTGGGGCTGCGCGGGGGCGGCTCAGTGGCGCATACCGCGGGGGTGATCGGCGGACTGCAGCAGCTGGGGGTTGATGTCGAGGTCGTCTCATCAGATCGACTGCTCGGGGTGAGCGCGCCGACGCGCGTGGCCACACCCGAAGTCTGGTTCGATGGCTGGCTGCGCGAACTCGAGGATCTTGCCTACAACGTGCCGTTTCTTCTTGCCGCCTGGCGCGCGGCGCGTGCATTCAAGCCGCGCGCAATCTATCAGCGGCATGCCACGTTCAATGTCGCAGGCGTGATTCTGGCGCGGCTCCTCAGGCTGCCGCTGGTGCTCGAATACAACAGCTCCGAGGTCTGGAAAGGTCGATACTGGGGCGGGCTGCGGCTGGAGCGTGCCGCGCGTTTGGTGGAGCGCATCAACCTGGGCGCGGCAAGCAGCGTCGTCGTTGTTTCGCAGGTGCTGCGCCATGAGCTCGTTGCACAGGGCGTGAATGCGGAACGAATTGTGGTGAACCCGAACGGGGTTGATCCGGAGGTGTTCAGACCCAATGTTGATCCGGGGCAAGTCCGATCTCGGTTTGGGCTCGACTCAGGCGTGGTGATCGGCTTTTCGGGAACCTTCGGGGCCTGGCACGGCATCCCGACCCTCGCGGAAGCGCTGCCGCTGGTGCTCGCGGCGAGGCCACGCGTGAAGTGGCTGCTGATCGGCGACGGTCCGCTGCGGCACCTCGTCGGCAACCCAGTTGCGGGCGATGACCGCGTGGTGCTGGCGGGCATGGTTCCACACGATCAGATGCCGGCACACCTCGCGGCGTGCGACGTGCTGGTTTCGCCGCACGGTCGACAAGCGGACGGCGGCGAATTCTTCGGCTCACCGACCAAGCTGTATGAGTACATGGCCTCGGGTCGAGCGATCGTGGCAAGTCGCCTCGGACAGATCGCAGACGTACTCGAGGATGGAGTCACCGCACTGCTGGTGGAGCCCGATGATCCGCGCGCCCTGGCCGAGGCAATTGTTCGGCTGGTGGACGACGCCAGCCTGCGCGCACGGCTCGGGTGCGGCGCACGCGAGGCCGCGGTGCAGCGGCACACGTGGCGGCAGAACGCGGAGCGGGTGCTCATCGCGCTGGAGGACGCGGGCACACCCCTGGGGTACCAGTGTTCCCGGGGATGATGACCCAGTCAGCTTCTCGCGGGTCGGGTCCCGGATAGTGGTGGCGGAGTGAACGCGATTTCAGTCGGGCAAGCGGTGTATCGGTTGAAGCGCGTGCCGCCGCGGCGGCTGCCGGTGCTCGTGGGGCGCTATGCCTGGCGGGTGGCGCGCGGGCGGGCGCGGCGCTGGCAGATCGCGCGCAATCGCGGCGAGCTGTCCGATGCGACGCTGCAGCGAGCCTTGGGCACCACCACGCCTGAGGCGGCCTTCGAGGCCTTCCTCACGCGGTTTTTCACCGATCCTGAACGCGCACGGCAGACGGCGAACGCGATCGCAAACACCTATCCGCAGCACACCCGACGCACCCGACAGGCTGCCGAGCGCGCGCTCGAGCACACGTTCGATCTACTCGGTTCCGGCCCCGTCACGCTCGGCGAGCGCATCAACTGGCAGCGCGATTTCGTCAGTGGCTTCACGTGGTCGGCCGACGTCCTGCCGGATGACCAGGACACGCTGCTGCTCGACGTTCCGTGCGACATCAAGATCCCCTGGGAGTTGAGCCGATGCCACCACTTCGTTGCGCTCGGAAGGGCGTACGCGCACGAACGCGATCCGCGATACGC
>JAFAZN010000131.1 GCA_019239775.1 Chloroflexota bacterium | reverse complement strand
GCTGATCCAGGCGATTTCGCGCGAGATGGAACGCGTTGCCTCGCTTGGCCACAACCCGATCCTGCTGTGCCCTGCCCGACTGCGGCTTGCGCTGCGCCGATTCACCGAGCGGTCGCTCGGCGCGCTGACCATCCTGTCGTACAGCGAGGTCGCGCCGCAGGTCGAAGTCACCACCCTGGGAGTCGTTGGCGATGCCGCAGGCATCTAAGCCGCCTAAGTCCACTACCCAACGCCGAAGTGCGGTGCGCCAGCAGGTGGCAGTCGTGCCACGCCTCGCGCGGATCCTCTACGGCGGCGTCGCGCAGCGGCCCATCCGCCTTGGCGTGATCGACGTCAGCGCCACCGGCCTGAACGTTCGATCACAGGACGAACTCCGCGTTGGAGACCTACTCGAACTGGTGCTCGACCTGGATGGCGAGGTCCAGCTTCACGCGCGGGTGACGCGGATTCATCGGCACGAGCGCTTCTGGAGCGCGGGCTGCGCTTTCGTGGGCGTCAACGAGCGACTCGCGGAGCAGATCGTGAAGTACGTCTTCGTTCAGCAGCGGCACATGCTGCGCAAACTGCGAGGCGCCCAGTGACGATGCCCGCCAACTTCCCGGCCTTGGTCCCGACCGAAGGTCGGCCGGCTGAGCTCAAGAAGCGCGAACCGGTTCGAACGCGCGTTGTCGGCGACGAGGCCATTGCATGGAGTGAACGTGTGCTGTGGGCCCTGTGCATTGGTGTCTACCTGCTCGTGTTCGTGCCTGGTGTTCTCGGCCATGGCGACGAGCTCATGGTGATGGGTCGCGCGGTCGGTCTCACGCTGCTTACAGCGGTGCTCGGCAAGATCGCGATCGGCCTGCTGGCGCGGGCCAGTCTTCCTGAGGAAGAGGGTCCATCGGCTGAAGAAGAAGGGCCAATCGGCTCTCGGGTCGAACTGGTGCCGTCGACTAATGTCGCGCAGCAAGAGGACGGGGCCGAAGCGGCCTGACTAGCGAAAGGTTTTTAGAAGGAATCCCAAAACAGGCATGGATGCAGCCCTGGCCACAACGCCCGCAGTGATGAAGAAACCCGCGGATCCGCAGAACTATCCGCACACGCCTGAGGACCTGCGCAAGGAACCCAATTACCCGATCTGGGTTCGGCTGCGCGAAGGCGATCGTGGCGCACGCGACGAGTTGGTGGTGCGCTACGCGCCATTGGTCAAGTATGTGATCGGGCGGATGGCGATCAGCCTGCCCGCGGCAATGGATTCCGATGACGTTCTCTCGGCGGGCACGGTTGGCTTGCTGCATGCCATCGACCGCTTCGACCCCGACCAGGGCGTCCGCTTCGAGACCTACGCGCTGCAGCGCATTCGCGGCGCGATTATCGACACGATCCGCTCGCTCTCGCCACTCTCGCGTGGGGCGGGTCGCCGCGCGCGACTGCTCGACGAGACCACGGCACTCCTGGCGCAGCGGCTTGGCCGCGCACCGACTCAGGACGAGCTGGCGCGTGAGCTGGGCGTCGATCAAGCCGAACTGGGCCGCATGCTGCTCGAATCAGCCCATGTCATCGTCTCGCTCGACGGCGCCAATGGCGGCGGCGACGACGAGGGCGAGGTCCAGTCGTTGCGCGACTTGCTGCACGATCCTGACGAGGCCGCAACCGACGAAGTCGTCGAGGAAAACGAGCTGGTTGAGCGCTTGAGCTCCGCGATTGATTCGCTGCCGCCGCGCGATCGGCTCGTGCTGAACCTGTACTACCACGAGGAATTGACGTTGAAGGAGATCAGCCGTGTGATCGAGGTCTCCGAGTCTCGCGTCAGCCAGATCCATACCGCCGCGGTGATGAAGTTGCGCGCCCTGTTGCGCACGAGCCAACTCGCACGGGCGGCCTGACCACTCGAGATGGGTAGCGACCGCCGCGCAACTTCGGCCGTGCTCCGCGCCGTGTTGGCGTTGGCAGCGATCGCGGCAACGCTGATGTGGGGTCGCCTCGCGCACGCGGATGCTGCGCCTGTGCAGCTGATCCTGCTGTACATGCCCAACGTGTCCAACACGGACACCTCTGCCGCGACGGGTGTCGCAGAGCTGGTGATGTCCGAGGGCGAGGTGCGCATCAAAACCGCCGACCTGCCCCGCCTCGATGGCGACAAGCAGTACGTGGCGTGGGTCGTCAACTCCAGCACCAACGACTTTCGGCGCCTGGGCGCCTTCAACACCGCTGCCTCCACGGGCGCGATCGACTACGAAACCGTCGAGCCTGACGCGATTCCCGACAAGAGCTGGAACCTGCTGCTGATCACCGTAGAGGACTCGGCCACGCCAGATGCTCCCAGCAACCGCCACAGCATCGCGGGCGTCTTTCCCAGCGCGGACAATGCACCACTGCCCGTCGTGCTGCCGAATACGGGTGGCGATCCCGACGCGGCCGCGTGCCAATCAGCGATCAGCTGCCAACTCGACGCGGTCAGCCGGCCGGAGTGGATGGTCGCTTCGGTACTCGCCGCTCTCGTGGTGGCCATCACGTTTGGCGCAGGATACGCCCTGGGTCACAAACGTCGATGATCAGAGGCATTTACACAGCAGCAGCGGGTCTCGCGACCGCGCAACTCCGCCTTGGCGTGGTTTCCAACAACATCGCCAACGCACAGACGGTGGGCTACAAGCAGGACCGCTTGCCCGACGACGTGACCAAGTCGATTGACTTGCAGCGGTACGCATCGAACGCACAGGGGCAGCCCATTGGCGCCGTCACGCTCGGCCCGGGCGTTGGCCTCTCCCAGTTGGATCTGACCGCTGGCCCCATGCAGGAGACCTCGAATCCGCTGGACCTGGCGATTGGCGGCTCGGGTTTCTTCTCTACTCGAGCCCCAGACGGGACAGTCCGGTATACCCGAGATGGCGGATTCCACCAGGACGTGGACGGCTCTCTCCGCGCACGTGATGGTTCGGCGGTCCTGGATACCAACGGTCAGCCCATCACGCTTCCGCAGAGCAACGACATCGCCGTCGCGGCTGACGGCACGATCACCGCTGATGGCAACCAGGTCGCGCAGTTGCAAATGGTCGATTTCGCGGCTGGTACCCAGCTGAACAAGGTCGGCAACGGCATGTTCACCGCGCCCGCGGGCACCGCGCCCCAGGCGACGAACGGCGTGCAGGTCTACCAGGGCTATGTGGAGGCCTCGAATGTCGATATGTCTGAATCGATGGTCGCCACGATGAGTCTGGTGCGAGCCTACGAGGCCAATCAGAAGCTGCTGCAGATGCAGGACGAGACGTTGAGAGCCACCGTCAACGACGTGGGTAAGGCCACCGGCTGATGGAAGTCTCGCAGCGCATCGCGGTCTCGGGCATGCTGGCCAACCAGCGCATGCTGGACGTGGTCTCGAACAACCTGTCCAACGCCGCCACGACAGGTTTCAAGAGCGCGGTCGCGCACACCACCGACGTTGGCTATCAGGCCGGGCTGACTGCTCCGGTTGGGCCTGCTGGGGTGGATGTGCACCTGGTCGGTATTGGCGAAGGTACGCAGCTCAGCGACGTCACCAGTACATTCGGCCCTGGCGCCTTGCAGGCCACTGGCAATCCCTTTGATATGGCGCTGCAAGGTGACGGCTTTTTCCAGGTGACCCAGCCTGACGGCTCGACGGGCTACACGCGTGATGGGAACTTCAATCTCGATGCGAGTGGCCGCCTGGTCACTGCCGGGGGTCTGCCAGTCCAATCGGATACGGGAGCAGACCTGGTGGTGCCGCAGGGCAGTATGAGTGCGCGGCTCGACGACAGCGGTGCTCTTCTCGCGACCGATGCCACGGGTAAGGACCAGGTCGTCGGCAACGTGGGCGTCTCACAATTCGCCAACAACGCGGGGCTTCAGGCCAACGGCCAGAACCTGTGGACGGCGACAGCCGCTTCCGGCGCCGCCACGTCGATCGCGCAAGGTGCAACGGGTGCCCCGGTACTTGTTGCAGGCGCGTTGGAAGGCTCCAACGTCGACATGGCAGACCAATTCTCTCGAATGATTCAGGCCCAGCGTGGATACCAGATGAACGCCAAAGTCGTTCAAACCTGGGACGAAATCCAGCAAATGGCCAACAATTTGAGGAGCGCCTGATGAGGCTCTTTGTGGGGGAGCCCGCTCATGAGCGGGCTCCGCACAGCGGCGCATGCGCCGCCGTCCCACAAACCTCTTTGCGTGCGCACGCGCGGTGCGGCCGAAACGCCTTCTGGGTAACGCAGGTTCGCACCCGCCGTAGGCCCGTCATGCAGGGGGTCGCCCCGGAAGTGAGCGCGCAGCGAGCTTGCGAGCGAAGCGGCGAACGGGGGCGGGGGGCGGCCTCCCGATCCACGAAATGGACGCAGCCGATCATGATCGGCTGCGCCAGGCGGATCATGATCCGCCTGGGGAGCACGCGCATGCGCGTGCTCCGCCCGAAACACCCAGTACTAAAGTTGGGGAAAGGATCTCCTAAAGTCCCGCAAGGTGGCGGCCGATACTCTCTGCAGAAGGGATCGGTACGAACGTACTTCACGGTCAGTACTGATCACTGGAAGCCACTTGAAGACTGACGAGGTTCACTCAAACACACTATGACCAGCATCAATCCGGTCGCCGCGCAGAACATCTCCCGCACGTACGTGCAGAACGCCGATGCGACGCAGAACAATGCGGCCGCGGCAAAACCCCATAAACACCACCACCACGCCGCCCAGAGCCGGCAGTCCGACTCGGTGAGCCTGTCGGACAGCGCCAAGTCGTTGGCGAATGCCCAGCAGGCCGTTCAGGCCGCCCCAGACGTGCGCACTGACAAAGTCGCCGACATCAAACAGCGCGTGCAGGACGGCACCTACGACGTTCCATCACGCGTGCTCGCGCGCAAGATGCTCGACCAGCAAGGTCAACAGTAACCACTAAAGGACCAGGATGAACGCTCCAGCGACTGCCGCGAATCAGTCTCCGCTCGAAGCCGCGTTGCACGAAGTGCACGCCACGCTGTCCGAACTGCTCGTCGCCGCCGACGAACAGTACGCGGCGGTGGCCGCACACGACCGCGATTGGATCGAGCGCGTTACGCGGCATCAGGAGCGACTCGCCGCCCGCCTCGCGCGTGCTGAGCGG
>JAFAZN010000128.1 GCA_019239775.1 Chloroflexota bacterium | reverse complement strand
TCGCGAGCGATGAATCTCGCGATCGGCTCGGCACCCTGGTACTCGTACGGTTGTGGCGGCATCGTCAGCCAGGCGCTGCTGACCGCCACCACATACGTCCGCCAAAGCGCATCGCGCAGACTGCTCGATGTCACAATTGCAATGAGGTGCTGGACGAAGTGCGCGTCGCGCGCCGCCGCCCACGCGAGAGCGCCAAACAGACTGGCTGCGACCGCGTCATAACTTCTGGGGGTATTTCGAACGTACGTCCGCCGGCACGCTGATATCCGTTCGCGCTGGGCGAAAGTAGCGTTGCGCAAGCAGCTGCTGGGCGTCAGTGGTCAGCAGAAAGTTGACGAAGTCGGCTGCTGCGTCGGACTGGGGTGCGTACTTGGAGATGGCTACCGAAAGCGCAGACAGTGGCATCCCGTCTGTCGGTACGACGATATCGATCGGCGCATTCTGGAGGTATTTGTTGTACATATTGGCTTCGCTGTAGTGGATCGCCAGGGCAACCTCGCCTTTTTGCACGTTGGCGAGAGCTTGTGCGCCGCCGGTGTTGTACGTCGCTACCTGAGGTTTGAGTTGCTCCAGATAGGCGAAGCCAGGCTCGGGATTGTCGATCGTGCCACCGTTTGCCTTGATCGCTCCGACAAGGAAGATCAAGCCTGATGCGGACGTCGTCGGATCATCATAGGAGATCTTCGTAGACGGGATGCAGCAGCTCCGCATAGCTGGTGGGTGGCCGCGGCATGAGGTCCTTACCAAAAAGACGAGGCTGACCTGCGTGTTGGAGCCTTCGGTCTTGAGCTGAGCGAGCGTGCTGCCACTACCGCCTTGCTGAGGTCCGGTGATGATCTTCACGTTCGGCGCCTGCTTTGCATACAGCTGCAAGAGCTCTGGGAAATTGGGATAGTCGGCCGTGAGCCCAGTCTGCACCACCTCCACCGTCTGGCCCGTCTGCGCCGGAGCCGAGGTCCGCGCAGCAGCGGGCTCCGGCTGCGCGGTGGGACTGGAGCCAGTCGACGCACTCGCGCACGCCTGGAGCAACGAGCCGGTCGCGAGCCCCATGCCAGCAAGTAACCGACGCCGTGTGAGTACGCGCATAGGTCGAGATAGTCTCGCAACTGAAGGGTTGTCAGTCGTTTGCGGGTGGTGCGTCACTTTGTTCAGCGTACATTACGCGGCGGCGCAGGCCGGTCGGCCATGCGCGCAACCACCTGGCGAGCATTCGCGAGGCATTGGCAAGTCGCCTACCGCTTGCTGGTTGATTCCCCCGGCGGCGCCGCGCTGATTTCACTGAGGTGCTGGCGGTTCAGCTCCAGGAACCCGTCCAGTGTGCCGAAACCGGTGACGTGGCCGCCGCCGGTGTTCACCAGTTGCATCGCGTGGCGACCGTTTGCGGCAGCCTGCGCAAGGTCCACTCCAGTTGCAACGCCGGAGGATTCGAACAGATACACCAGGTCCTCGGTCGCAACGTTGCCCATCTCGGTGGTGTGGACTGGCATCGCGATCCCACCACCGATTCCTGCCGCTGCGCCGTCGAAGCTGCGTGCGCCCGCTTCATAGCCGGCCCATGCGTTCGCCAGCGCCGTACCCGCCAGCGTGTGCAGATGCAAACCCAGATGCACGTCCGGCCAGCGGTCCAGCACCGCCGAACAGCGTTCCCGAACCAGTGCTGGCCAGGCCAGACCGATGCTGTCGGACAGGTGAATGTCCCGGATACCCATCTCGATACCGCGCTCGACGATGCTCAGCACCGACGACAGTGGAACTACCCCTTCGTAGGGACACACGAACGAGATTGCCATACCGAGCGCGACCTCGATGCCATTGCGCACGGCGAGGTCGACGCTTTTTTCGATATCCCGCAGATTCTCCTCAATGCTCATATTGGAATTGAGCCGCTGATAGGTCGGACTGGCCGCCACCAGACATGAAATCTTCGGTACTCCAGCGGTGACCGCTCGCTCGGCGCCCCGAAAGTTTGGCACCAGCGCCCGCAATGCGGTCCCAGGCAATTTGCCCACCACCGCGGCGGCCACCGCCTCAGCATCAGCCAGTTGCGGAATGACGCGCGGATGCACGAAACCGGTGATCTCGATCTCAGGAATTCCCGCGCGCGCCGCGCGAAAGATGAAGTCGACCTTCTCTTCCGTGGAAGGCTGGCGCAGCCCCGGCTCGTGGAGCAGAGTCTGCAGTCCGTCGCGCGTGAACACTTCCGCAATTCGCACGTCAGCCATGGGCATACCGCGCCTCCAGATTGGTCCAGCTCTCAAGGTCCACCACTTCTTCGCGCTCGGCAAATGACGCCAATTGATCGCGCACCGCCGCGCTCGATCCGTCGCGAACGAGCGCTGCCGCCACCACCTGCATGGCTTTGATCGCCGCGCGCTGCAAGTCCGACGGTACGATCATCACTCGATACCCCAGCCGAGACAGCTCGTCGGCCGGCATCAACGGAGTCCGACCACCCTCGAACATGTTGATCAGCAGCGGCGCCGGGACCTCACGCGCGATTGTCGCGATTTCCTCTCGGCTGACCGGCGCCTCGACGAACACCAGGTCCACGCCAGTCTCAGCGTACAGGCGGGCACGTCGAAGCGCCTCGTCCAGTCCAGCTCGACCGCGCGCGTCGGTCCGCGCGATAATTAGCATGTCCCGCCGGGCGTCGAGCGCAGCACGCAGCTTCTGCACCATCTCCTCCGCGCTGATCAGCTCCTGGCCAGCGTAGTGGCCGCACTTCTTGGGCGAGACCTGGTCTTCGAGATGAATCGCAGCGGCGCCGACGCGTTCGAACTCGCGGACGGTGCGAACCACGTTCACCGCGTTGCCATAGCCGGTGTCCGCGTCGGCGATAACTGGCAGAGAACTGGCGTCGACCACCTCTCGCAACCGCGCCAGCACCTCAGTCATGCTCAGCAGGCCCAGGTCCGGCACACCGGTGCTGCGCGCGACGGCTCCGCCACTGCAGTACAGTGCGGAGAATCCCGCGGCAGCTGCAATGCGCGCGGACAGTCCGTCATACACGCCTGGAGCGATCACAATCCGGTCCGCCTGCATCAAATGACGCAATTGAGCAGCCGGAGTCATAGCGCCGCCACCAGGTCGGCAACCGAGAGATGATCGAGATTCTTCACGAGGTCCACCAGGTGCGGCGGTCCGCCAAGCGCAATGTACTTTGAGGTAATCTCCTGCCAGGTCGAAGGTCCGGTGTAGTCCGGCTGATCCACCGTCCGGATAGATCCATCGTGGAGTCGCACTTCGAGGCGGACTCCCTGTCGACGTGGAAATGCCGCCGACAGCGCATCGTCCACGTGAACGTCCACGCGCTGCAGCAACTTCTGTACATCTTCGGACCCAATGCGCTCCGGTGCGTACTGGGCGGGCGTCACTTCACCGTCCAGCAGCGCCACCGCCACCATATACGACAGCGAATGATCGGCCTCTTCCTTGGTGCGGATGTCTTTCTTATCCCCGGCGCCCGGACCGATGATCTCGTAAGCCACATCAAACACGTGCACGTCCACGTGGTCGACCTGATCGGCCGGCAGACCGGCGGCGCGCAACTCCAGGGCTGCCTCGAGCGCGGATTGCGCGTGCCCTTCCGCGTTGTAGCGCTTGACGATGGTCAACTCGCTTGCTTCGAGGTCCTCGTGTGCCCAGTCCAGCTCGAAACGACCGGCGATGATATCCATGAAACCCTTGCTGCCTTCGAAAACTTCCATCGGACCGGTGATGCCGCGCCGGGCGAGGAATGCCGCGTGGACGGCGCCGAATGCCGCGTTCGGATACGCCAGTCCCTTCCAGTTGGAGAGCGCGCCTGTGCGTGTAACGCGCAGCGCGTTGAAGGCGGTGCCCGATATCGCGATGGCGTTCCCTGTCTGCTCGCAGTCCAGGCGCAGTACGCGCGACACACCCGCGGCAGCCGCGTACGTGCCTTGCGTGGAGTGGTCGAAGCCGCGCCCGCGAACAGGCGCCACCTGACTTAGCCGCACCTGGACCTGGTAAGCCACAGCCAGCGCAGTAAGGAACTCCGCGCCGGAGGCGCCAATGTACTCCGCCGCGGCTAAGACCGGCGCGAAGTTGTCACTCGGGTGGCACGCTTCGCCGCGACCCAAAAAGCAGTCGTTGAAGTCCAGATAGCGGACTGCGGCACCGTTGGCGAACGCGGCGCGATCAGGACTCGTCCGTGCCCCAGCAGTTCCAATCAAGGTGGCGCGCGGATTTCCGCCAAACTCCAGCGTGTGTTCTCGAATGGCTTGAATCGGGGCGGCCCCGAGAGCGCCATACGCGCATCCGAGTGCGTCCAGCACGCGCTGCTTCAGCCGTTCCTGGGATGCAGCCGAGACCATCTCCCACCGCGCGTGTGTGAGAAAGGCCGCGAGCTCGTGGACCAGGGTCATAAGACGCGATCTCGGCGCAAGCTGGCGATCTCGTCCGGACTGAGCCCGAGCTCCGCATCTTCGACCTCGAGCGCGTCAACGTTCTGGATGCGTCGCTCGTTGCTCAGCTCGCGCAAGGAGTCCGGCCCGAGGCCCATCGTTCCAGCGTGCCCGGCTGAAAGTTATGGATTAGCGGTGGCCCCATTACGGATTGGCGGATGCCGAAATCTGCTGGATTGCGTCAGCCCCCACGTGCATGATCAAGTTGGTCGCGGACGCATCCGAGTTCCACTGCACGATGTCCCAGTCACCATAGGTGTTGTGGTACTGGTCGAAGTCTTGCGGTCCGGAGGCGCCTTCATAATTGATCTTTTGCCCCTGGCCGAGCAGTTGCACGCAGTCAGCGTACGTATAGCACATTGTGCCTGGCGCATTGCTGACGGTGGTGATGTGATCGACCCAGACGGTCGGATCCAAGGTCTGAGCCTCGGTCATTGCAAGTGCGCCGATAACGACCGCGTCATAGGTGTTCTGCGAAAGCTGCACGGGCTTATCGGAGTTCCAGACCGCCTGGTAGCCGGCCACATAGTGCTCCCAGGCTGGACCGGTCGCCGGTGAACCCGCCACGCCATACAGATACTTCGCTGCATCCTCCGTACCCATCGCCTGCGCATAGTCGACCGTGTCGCCCGTGTCATCCGAGACGATAGGAAGATTCAAATAGCCCAGTTCGCGCATGTTTGCGAAGAGCGTTGCGCCGGTCTGCGGATCGGTCTTGACGAACACCACGTCGGGCGTGCCGTTCGCAAACGCCTTCGTGATTTCAGACCGGTAGGAACTCTGATGCAGAGCGAGTTGTTCCGTATCGAGAATCGTGCCGCCGTTGGAGGTGAAGTACGCAGTGGTGTGATTCAGCTCGTCGGTGGCGTCCGAGGTTGTTTCGAACAGCATGACGGCGCTCTTCCAACCCTGCTGTAGCGCGAAGTACGCCATCGCGGCCGTCAAGGTGGAGTCCGACGGCGTGGTGCGGAACACGTAGTGGTTCTGCATGTGATCCACCTGGGAGGTGCCACCCTCCATGAAGTCGACCAGGTGCGCGGGGTCGAAGTCCTGGATGACGCCCTGGATCTCGAGTGACGACGGACCAACCTGGAACGTCGGATTCTGCGTCATTAGCTGGCGCTGCGCGGTGACGGCGTCCACCGGGTCGCCACCAGTATCGGCGAGTGCTTCCTGGATAGGGTGGCCCATGACTCCGCCGTTGTTGTTCACGTCCCACACGCCGACCTTGGCACCATGGTTCAGCCAGTCACCGACGAAGGCTTCTCGGCCCGACATCGGGAACAGCTCGGACATGACAATCGGTGTTCCGCTCGCCTGGCCAGTGCCCTGAGCGACGGCGGGAGCAGTGCTGCCCGCGAGCAGCAGCAAGGCGGTCCCAACGCTTATTGCGCGCCCGAGATGACTTTTGGTGAGACACTGCGAAATATTCATGCGTGTGCCCTTTCTTGTTCAGATGTCGCCAGGTTCGCCGGAACCTGCCCACCGAGAAAGATCGCTGGTAAATCTTCCTTACCGACGCTGCTTGCTGGTCCGTCGAGCCGATTGCGGCCCGCGACCAGCACATACACCCAATCCGCGTTATTGATTGCGAGGTCCACATTCTGTTCGACAACCACCACGGCGGTGCCCAGGTTGGCAATGCGCCGAATCTGCTCCCACACCACGCGCGTATAGGCGGGTGAAAGGCCAGCTGTGGGCTCGTCGAGAAGCACGACCTTCGGGTCGAGCATCAGCGCGCGCGCCATGCCGAGCATGTTGCGCTGCCCTCCGCTCAGCGTACCCGCTTTCTTGGAGCGTCCCGTCCGCAAGTCCGGAAAGACTTCCAGGACTGCATTGACTCGTTGCTGCACGCCGGTTTTCAAGGTGTAGCCGCCCATTTCCAGGTTCTCGACCACACTGAGATTGGGAAACACATTCATGACCTGCGGAACGTAGGCCATGCCGGACCTCGCCACGCGAAAGGCCGGCCAGCCGGTGATCACCTGGTCGGCCAGTTTCACACTACCGGCGCTCGTACGCAGCAGCCCGAAGATCGCTTTCAGCAGCGTAGATTTACCGGCTCCGTTCGGTCCGACGATGGCGACGATTTTTCCAGGCTCTGCCTCGAGCGCGACTCCCTGAACCACTGGTACACGGCTGTAACCGGCAGTGACTCCAGAAACAGTGAGTATTGGCGCGCCGCGTTCGCCCTGCAGTTGTTCGGTACCAGCTGTGGCCGCATGCGGATGCTCCGTCAGGGCGCCACCCAGATAGGCGGTGATCACTTCTTCGTTCTGGCGCAGCTCCGAAAGCAGACCGGTGGCCAGCGTACGACCTTCGGCCATGACAATGACGTGGTCGCAGATGCGCTCGACCACGTTCAGGTTGTGTTCCACCATGACAAACGTGATGCCGCCGTCGCGGAGCTTCTGAATGTGCGCCTCCAGCAATTCCACCAGCGCGGGATTGACTCCCGCAAATGGCTCGTCGAGCACCATCAGGCGCGGTTCCGCCATGACGCCGCGCGCCAGCTCCAGCAACCGCTTCTGCCCACCGCTCAGGTTGCGGGCATATTGGTCGCGCGAGTCGTACAACCCGAACTCGTCCAGTCGTGCCAGTGCCTTGCGCACCAGTTGACCGTCCTGTTCGTGCCCGACTCCAGGACGCAGCACCGCGGTCTCCAAGCGTTCACCTGCCTGATCGGGTGGCGGCACGAGCATGTTCTCGAGCACGGTCATGCCGCCCAGTTCGCGCGAGATCTGAAAGGTTCGAATCAATCCCTGACCCGCTACGCGATGACTCGGCCAGCGCGTAATGTCGGTGCCATTGAACTGCACACGGCCGCTCTCGGCCGGCAGCGCACCGGCGACCACGTTGATCAACGTGGTCTTGCCGGCGCCGTTCGGTCCAATCAAGGCGTTGATCGTGCCGGCTTCCACATTGAACGTGGAGCCATTAACTGCCTTCAGTCCGCCGAAGGCGTAGTGCAGGTCTTGCACCTCGAGGATAGGGCGGTCAGTCAACGGCGGCAGCCTCGCGGCGCGGGGTGAAGTCCACGCGCGGGAAGCGCGCTTTGCGTTCGGGCATGATGCCCTCCGGCCGGAACCACAAAATGGCGATCAGCAGGGCGCCAACCAGCATGTTTCTCACCGCCGGAATCAGTTCCGGATGCCCCGGCACCTGCGGCAGATAGCGGGTGGCTTCTTGGAATAGCACCGGCAGCAAGAATGCGCCCAGGAGCGCGCCCCAGTTGTTGCCGCGACCGCCCAGCAGCAGCGCCGCATACAGCAGAAATGTTTCGCCGGCTGTCCAACCGCCCGGATTCAGGGCGCTGATGAAGCCAATCAACAGGGCACCGGCGATTCCCGCATAGGCGCAGCCAACCACCATGGCGACCATCTGAAACAGGTACGTGTTCTTGCCAAATGCCGCCGCCACATCGCGGTCTTCGCGAATTGCGCGCAACGTGCGCCCCAGGGGTGCGTTGTAGATGCGAAACGCCACGATACCCAGGACCAGCGCGAAGAGTCCGGCCAGCAACACGTAGAACAACGTGTAGGTGTTCGGATCGAGACCGAGTGCCTTCTGGAACGGATAGGGCACTCCGGCGATGCCATCCGCTCCGTTGAACAACTCCGTGTTCACATTGACGAGGTCGTACACGATCGCTCCCACCGACACGGTGACGATCGCCAGGTAATCGCTGCGCAGACGACGCAGCGCCACCAGACCCACCAGCGCGCCGAGCACGCATGAGGCCACAGTCCCGATCAACAGCGCGATGGGAAATGGCAGGCCCAGGCCCATGATGTAGCGCATGTGCGACAGCGCATCCGGTCGGCCGAGCATGGAGACGCCGCTGAAGTACCCACCAATTGCAAAGAAGGTGATGTACGTGAAGTTTAAAATACCCGCGGTGCCGAACTGGAGATTCAGCCCCCACGTAGAGATCGCAAAGATAAAGAAGAAAACGATCAGCGTGGTGAGGTAGTAGACGATCGGTGGCACGGGCGCTCAGACCTTGCCTGCCATGCGGATGATGCCGGAGGGTCGCAGCAGCAGCGTCAGGATTAGCAGCGCAAATGCGACGTCATTCTTGTACGCGGAATTGACGAAAATGGCCGACATCTCCGTCGCCAGGCCAATGACCAGCGCTCCGAGCATCGCCCCGTACGGTGAGCCAACTCCGCCAAGAATGACCGCGGCGAAGATCACAAACAGGAACTCGCCCCCGAACGACGGCTGGAAGCTGTTGATGTTCATGACCAGGACAATGCCGGCCAATCCAGCCAGAGCGCCGCTCACCAGCCAGGTGAAACTCGTAATCCGATTGGTGTCAATGCCGCTGACTTGCGCCAGGTCGGTACTGTCCGACATTGCGCGCATCGCCTTGCCAATCTCGGTCCGCGTCAGCAGTAAATGCACACCCAACATGGCGACGGCGGCGATCGCGATAATCGTGAGCTGGCTGTTGGTAAAGAGGAACAGGCCGAAACGATGTGGAGTTTCGCGCGGGAGGTCCAGTGTTTTGAAATTCGGACCCCAGATCGCCAGGATCAGGTTACTGAGAAATAGCGACAAGCCGAATGTGACAACCAGCAAAAAGTGCAGGGGTACGCCTTTTTGAGTGAACGGCTTCAGCAGGAAGCGATTGAGCAGCACGCCGAAGAGGCCCATCAGGAGTGCAGCCAGGCCCACCGACAGCCACAGGTTGAGTCCGAGCCCGTGGCTTAGGGTCCAGGCGAAATAGGCGCCCAGCGTGAGGAACTCGCCATACGCGAAGTTGATGTAGTTGGTGACGCCGAACTGGAGCGACAAACCGACGGCGGCCAGTGCCAGGACCGAGGCCGTGATGAGGCCGAAGCCAAGGGACAGCGCCATGACGTTGAGCAAGTCGACGACCTCCCTATGCCAACCGAGCGAGCCTAGCAGGGTCCATACAGCGGACGCAATTGTCCACTGTGTGGTACAACGCGGCTCCCATAGCGCCCATGCTGGATGGCAACCCCGAGGTCGGCGTACGCAGCGTGCAGCGCGCCCTGGCTGTCCTGGCGCAGTTCGACGACCATCGCGCGCGCTGGAGTGTTTCCGATCTGGCGCGTGCGGTCGGATTGCCAAAGACGACCACGTTGCGCCTGGTCAAGACGCTCGAGCAGAGCGGCCTGATCTGGTCAGATGTGGATGGGCAGGTCAGCATCGGCCCAGGACTGCTGCGCTGGTCGCGCCTGGCGGCCGACGTTTGGCAGCTGCCGCAGCCGGCGAGACAAGTCATGCGCGAGCTCGCCGCGCAATTCGGCGAGACGGTGAACCTCTATGTGCGGCAGTCACTCAGTCGCGTGTGCGTGGCGCGGGAGGAAGGCACGCAGGCAGTGCGACACGTGGTCCAGGTTGGCGATAGCTTCCCGCTGTGGGCGGGTGCATCGGCCTACGTGTTGCTGATCGATGCTGACCGTGAGCTGGTTGCCGCGGTGGCCAGGAGTTCACCGAAGGGTCAGCGGTTCGCGTCGACACTGATGCAGCGAGCGCAACGGGCTGCCGGGCGGGGCTGGGCGCAGAGTCATGGCGAACGCGAGTCTGGTGCCTCCGGCGTGGCAGCACCGGTGTTCGATCGGCCGGCCCGCGTGCTGGCCGCACTGGCGGTGGGCGGTCCGACGTCGCGTTTTACTCGAGAACGCGTCGACGCCCTTGCGCCGGCCGTGCGCGATGCCGCCGCGCAAATGAGCGCGCTGCACATCCACTGGCCTCGGTCAGCGCCCGCCTGACCTCTCGACCGCTGCCGAGCTGCCGCGAGCGGCGTGGTCCAATCCGCAGGAGGGGCCTGATCGGTGCCCCTTTGTGGCGCCCGAACAACTGCTGACGCTCGGCACTGAATAGCCGTTGCTCCAGTTCCTGGCGGACGAGAGCTGCGCAATGACAGTTGTGCACGCGCTCCGCGCCGCAGGACACCTCGTCTCTGCTATCGCGGAGGAGTCACCGGCATAAGTGACGATCGCGTTCTCGAACGAGCCGTCCGCGAAGCGCGAGTGCTGCAGCAGGATCGATTGTCCGGCTCATTGAGTGTTCCCTTAATGGGGCCAGCGGAATCTATCGCTTTCGGTCATACCACCGCGAGCGGTAGCGGGCGTCAGCGAGTGGCGCCACGCGAAAACGCGGATCGGCGCCCGCCTCGTCGACACGGCCGACCATGCCATGCTCGCCGCGGAGTTTGACCGTGGTCGTAGCCAGTTGCAGACTGCACTCCAGATGCTGCTCCGCTGCGGCCACGTCCCCCGCGGTGGCGCGCGAGCAGGCCGACAACGTCGTGACATTCGGCGAGCGTGCGGGTACGACCAGCCTGTCGGATGAC
>JAFAZN010000068.1 GCA_019239775.1 Chloroflexota bacterium | reverse complement strand
CCGGTACTGGCAAGTCCACGGTCATTGCCGAGCTGCAGGCGCGCGGCTTTGCCGCGATCGATCTTGACACCGATCAGTGGTGCGAGTGGGTGCCGATTGCCGGGGGCAACGGAGTCGACGGCGACCGCGACTGGGTCTGGCGTGAGGGTCGCGTCGGCAACCTGCTGGCCTATCACCTCGAGCGTTGCCTGCGGCTCAAGCAAACGGTTGAGCCCCAATTGCGCAAAGCCGCGACCGTCGAAGTTGACACCAGCGCCCCGCTCGACGAGGTGGTGTCGGTCATATTGCGACTGATTGCCCCTGCGGTGGAGTAAATCCAGGGGCTGGCCCTCATGTCCCGCGAGGCGCTGCGACGGATGCTGAACGCCATCCCAGGACCCGACGGAGTTATCCACGCGTGCTATTCGGATGACGGTGAACGGTTGCGGGTGATCGACCCACTGCTGGGACACACCTGCAAGCGTGAGGAAACGCCACTGCAGTGGAACCAGACCGGCCCACAAGGCCCAGCAGGTCCGCAAGGCCCCGCCGGCCCTGCAGGCCCGCAAGGTGCTCAGGGCCTACAAGGTCCAGCGGGCCTCACCGGTTATCAGCAGGTGACCGAGTCCATCAACAACTTCAATCTTGTGGCCCAGACGGAATCGGTGCACGTGCTGAACTGCCCGACGGGCAAGAAGGTCTTCGGGGTGGCTTCGTCTTGTTCAACGCCGGCGGTTTTCTGTCCAACAACACCAGTGGTCCCGTCAACGACGCGCAATGGGCGGTGTCTGTCTACAACCCCGGCGCGAGCAATGTGCAGATCGGCACGGTGAACTTCTACGCGATTTGCGCGGACGCGACGAGCTAGCCAATCAGTTCGCGACGTAGCCTCGCACGGCCCTGGCTTGTTTTAGACGCCCTCGACGATGCGGATATCGCGGTCGGCGCCACCACCCAGGGCCTTCAGCGCGGCCTGGTAGGCCGGGCTGTCGTGGGTGGCGACGGCCTGGTCGACACTGTCGAATTCGATGAGCACGACACGCTGCGCGATCCCGTTTTCAAAGGCTTTGGCTGCCGTACCGCGAGCGAGAAATCGCCCGCCGCCAGCCTGAATCGCAGGCCCCGCTAGCGCCGAGTACGCCTGCATCTTGTCCGTGTCATTGATGGCGCGGTAAGTGGTCACCCAATACGCCTTTGGCATTCCGCCCAGCTTACCTGGTCGCGCGAACTGACTGTCCTCAGCGGCGCTGCGGGAACAGCCGGTCGGCCGCTTCGCGGTCGGTCATCGCGCCGCGGATTCGCAGTACTGCATCGGTGTTCTGCATAAGCGTGCGAAAGGACTCTTCATCGAGCACATACAGCGTGGACGGGGTACGCGCTACCACGGTCGCTGTCGCGGTCGTGCCGCGACCGAGACTGATCTCGCCGAAAAAGGCGCCAGCGTGAAGGCTCTGACGCCGCTCGTTTCTGATGTTGACGTCGAGCTCACCGTCCCGCACAACGTAAAACGCGTGGTTTGGTTGACCTTCCGCGATGACAACCCCGCCAGATGCGAGCTCAACAGTCCCCATCCCAGCGGCGAGAAGCGCGCGGTCGTCTCGGCTTACGGAAGCAAACAAAGGAATCGTTTTCAACTCTTCAGCGGTCGGCTTTGGCACGCGGACCATTATGACCGGCGAGCCGAGAGTTGACTTCGACCCCGGCTCACCCTCACGCCGTGAGTCTTGTTGGTCGCGCGGAGGGCGTGCCGCGGAGCGCCCGCCAGCCCCACAACCGCGACCACCGCGGCGACCAGGATGCACCCGCCAGCCACGGCCAGTGCGACGCGGTAGCCATGCAGGAACGCGTCAGCGGCGGGCTGCCAGTAGGCGTCGCCAAGTGTGGCAGTGATCAGCCCAAGTTGCGCGGCGGCGACGTGCTGTGCAAGGCCATCGGCTGCCGGCCGTAGCGCCGGCGGGACCGCACCGACCTCGGAGGTCCAATCAGCTGTCGCGGCGGCTGCGCCGATCGCCCCGATCACCGCCAGGCCAACCGAGGTGCCCACCTGTCGCGTCGCGCTCAGCAGCCCCGACGCGGCGCCGGCGACCGCGCTCGGCACGTCGCGCATGGCCGCACTGGCCACCGCCGGTGCAAGCATCCCGTAACCCACGCCGGCCAGGACATACCAGACGCCCGTCAAGACAAACGGCGAGCTCGGCGCTACGCTGGCGAGCCCGGCCACACCAGCCGCCCCGGTGAGGCACCCGACAGTCATGACCCAGCGGCTTGAAATGCGCTCCTGGAGGCGTCCGGCAAACTGAGCCACAACCAGGAACGGCACGTTCATGGCGAGCCAGGAAACCCCGGTTCGTAAGGCGGACCAGCCGTCGACGTTCTGGTACAGCAGCGTCACGTAAAACATGACGCCTGCCCAGGCCAGGTACGCCAGCAGATACACGCCACAGCCGGTGGCGAGACTCCGCGCCTTGAGCAAGCGCATCGGCAGCATCGGCCAAGGCGTGTGCTCCTCCCACAGGCCGAAAGCCACCAGCAATGCCATGCCAAGCCCTAGCGAACCCGCAACCTGAGGGGAAACCCAGGGGTACGACGATGACTCGATGAGCCCGAACGTCAACAAGAGCAGCCCGATCGCACAGGTGAGTGCACCAACCAGGTCAAGCGGTCGGTGCTCGCGGCTCCTGGAGTCCTCGACGTACACGGCCGCAACCACCACGCCGACCGCGGTAATGGGGACGTTTACCCAGAACACCGCCGGCCAGCTGAGCACGCTGAGCAGCAGCCCGCCGGCCACCGGGCCCAGCCCAAAGCCGAGTCCGCCGATCGCGGCCCAGACGCCGATGGCGCCTGGCCGCTCATCGGCTGGATAGGCGTCGGTCAGGATCGCCAGGGTAAGCGCCGACATGACCGCGCCTCCAACACCCTGGGCCGCTCGCGAGGCGATCAGCGCCGCGTCCGACGCCGACAACGCACAAGCCACTGAGCCGACCCCAAAGCAAAGCAACCCAAGTAGGAAGAGCCGCTTCCGACCATACCGGTCTCCCAGTGCCCCACCCAGTGGGATGAGCGCCGCCAGGCTGAGCGCATAGGCGCTGATAACCCACTCCAGACTGCCCGCAGACATCTGCAGACTTCGCTGAATGGCCGGCAGCGCCGTGTTCACGATCGTGATGTCGACCATGATCATGCCCTGGGCGATGGACATCGCCAGCAGCGTGAATCGCCGCCTGTTTGCAGTGTTCATAGCTGCGCCTCAGAGGATTTGAGCCCGCTGATCGCGTGCTGCAAGCAAGCTGCGAGTGCGGCTTCGAAGGCCTCGGCTGGCAAAGAGCTGGCCGGCTCCAGCCGGTAGATGTAGCGCTCCATGATCATTCCGCCCAGCAAGCACTGCACCATGGCGTTGCGCAGCGGCCCGTCACCGTCCTCGCCAAGCACCCGTCCGAGCGGTGCCGTCAGTTGCGCTTGCAGCTCCGATCGAAGCAGCTGTCGGCTGAGCTCGTGGGACACCGCCGAGCGGACAAGCGCTGGCCAGGGATCGTCCGGCGGCATGCTCTCCCAGCGTTCCATGTAGAGCCGGGCGAGGCGCGCACCCAGGTCCTGGATACCAGCGCCGCGGACCTCCGCGCCAATGCTAAAGCGGGCGACCACCGCGAGTAACAGCGCTTCCTTGCTGCCGAAATAGGTAATGACGAGCGCCTGGTTGACCTGCGCCTCCGCTGCAATCGCACGAATCGAAGTCTCGGCATACCCATTGGTCGCAAACAGCCGCCGAGCCGCCGCCAACACATCCGCCCGCCGCCCAATAGGATCATGCACGCCCACCCGCCGCCGAGGCGCTGGCACAGTCGCCGTCGTCTGCATGCCCTTATTCTAAACGACCGTTTAGATTTGCGTACTCGTATCCGTCGGTGCGCCCCGCCGGTGTCCGGCGCCCATCATTGCTTGGTCCAACAACGGCTCAGCTGCGATCTCCAACGGCGATATGCCAACCGTGCCTGTGCACCGGACCCCGGAGCTGTCTTCACAACCGGTGGTTCCACTCACAGGCACGTGGAAGACGTCGCTCAAAAACGGCCGGGAGCCAGTTTCAACCGGCTGAGTCTGCACAAGACATGATCTGAACGACGCCGACCTGCGTAATTCCGAGTGAAGATGAACGGTCCGTACACGTTCGTTTACCTGCTCGGCTCATTGCTCTTCTTACCCATCTGGCTGCTGCTGTTCTGGCGGCTGCCAGGTGCGCGGCGAGAGATGCTGGTGATGAGCGGACTGTTCGTGAGTATCGGCGTGCCGATGGAGGCGTTGCTCTACACGCGCGATTGGTGGCACCCGGTCACGATCACCGGCACGCTTGTCGGTATCGAGGATGTCATCTATTCCATCGGCAACGGTGGCTACATGGCGGCGCTGTATGTGGCGCTGACCCGCTCCACGTACCAGCGCGGCACGCCACCGTCAGTCTGGCTACGGGGAGCACCGGTGCTCTGCCTCGTGCTGGTACCGCTGGTGCTCGTCTTTGGCTTCGGCGTGCACTCATTCGTGGCGACCACGGTGGGCTCGCTTGCGGCGCTGGCGATTGTGCTAGGCCCGAGGCCAGATCTCACCAGGGTGGCAGTCGTGACGGGTGTTGTCGGCGCGGCAGTGGCAATTCCCGTCTATCTGGCAATGGAAGCGATCTTCCCGGGCTCAATCGCCGCGACGTGGGATCTGCCACATCTCTCGGGCCTGTTGCCGCTGGGCATCCCCATAGAAGACCTGCTGTGGTACGTCTACACGTGCGCAGTCTGGGGCACGTACTACAAGTTCGCCACAGGCCTGCGCGTAGCATCGCAAGCGGCACGAAAAATTGACGGTTCTGGTCGGGATGCCGAGATTCGAACTCGGGGCCTCGTCGTCCCGAACGACGCGCGCTACCAGGCTGCGCTACATCCCGAAAACTGTGCGTTGGGTGGGTGCCGCATGAGTGTACTCAAGCGGTCTTGGGGGCTGCCACTCTCGCTTTGGCTTCTTGCCAGGCCGATTCCAGGTCGGCGAGGGGGCGATCGGTAAGCGTGGACCAGTGGCGTTCTTGGGCGATGGCTTCCATAGCTTTGAAGCGCTCGGAGAACTTCGCGTTGGCGGCGCGCAGCGATTCTTCGGGGTCTACACCTTCTTGCCAGGCCAGTTTGGCCAGGATGTACAGCAGGTCACCCAGCTCTTCGCGCTTTTCGGCAACTGACGAGGCTTCAAGGAGCTCGGCCAGTTCTTCGCGTACTTTGGCCAGCGTGCCATCGCGCGTAGGCCAGTCGAAGCCGACTTTGGCCGCGCGGCGCGCGAGTTCCGAAGCACGTTTCAGCTGTGGAAGGCTGGTGGGTACACCGTCCAGAGCCGACGACCGAGGTGGTTCGGATGCGCGCTCGGCCGCTTTCAGCTGGTCCCAGTTGCGCACCACGTCCGAGGCACCGCTGACCTGAACCGAGCCGAACACGTGCGGGTGGCGGCGCACCAGCTTCTCCGATAGCGCCCGCACCACGTCGTTCCAATCGAACTCGTCCGATTGGTCGGCAATCTCCGCATGCAGCGCGACCTGTAACAGAAGGTCGCCGAGCTCATCGGCCAGGCCAGGCATGTCCTCGGACTCAATGGCATCCACCACCTCGTACGCTTCTTCGATGGCGTAGGGGATGAGCGTGCGATGGGTCTGTTCGAGATCCCAGGGACAGCCAATCTCGGGCGCCCGCAGGCGTGAGACGATCGCGCGTAGGCCGTGCATCGAGCCGTTCGGCACATAGCCAACCACCGGTGGAATTACCACGTGCGTAAGGTGATCGAGTTCGCCTGAGCCGCGGTCCAGCTCCAGGAGCGATGTCGCCACCACACGCGCGTCTTCCAACCCAGGATGGTGAACCAGCGCAACCGCGTGGTCAGGTGGGTAGACGCGCTGCAGCGTCAACTTCAAATCAGACGCCACTCGCGGGCTGTAGACGCCAGTTACCACGGCGGGCCAACGCGGGTTCAGCTCGATCTGCAGCTCGACGCCGCTGCCGCCGAGGGACGTTGCCTCCACGAGCTGCGCACCGTCCGATGCGGACAAGCCGGCGGCTGCGAGCGCGCCCGTGCCGAGGGGAACGCCCGGGATTACATCAACGGCGGCACCAGCTGCCCGCAGATGTGCGAGGACCGCTTCGCCCAGAACGCCGTCGCCGGGGACCGTGAGAACGACCTCGTCGCCCGCCGACGTCAGCTGCGAAACGATGGCGGAGTGGACCTCGTCCAAAGTCGAAGCGGACTCGTACACGTCGTCGAATGAAGAGAACGCGATGCCCTCCAGGAGTTCGGCAAGCCCAGGAAAAAAGCGCGTGCGCACGAACACCCGCTGCCCGGGCGTGCGTAGCCGTGCCAGCGCCGCTGGTGTGATCAAATCCAGCGGGCCTGGCCCCAGCCCGACAACCCAGACGCGCATACCGTTTATTACTCTACGTGAGCTCTTCCCCGCACAATCTGCCGCTGCAACTCAACCGCTTCATCGGACGCGACGCCGAGCTGCGATCCATCATCGCCAAACTCGAGAGCGAGCGCCTGGTCACGCTGGCTGGCCCGGGTGGCGTGGGCAAAACACGCCTCGCGCTGGAAGTTGCAACCCGAGCCACCGAGTCTCTTTCAAACTCAAACGGGGTCTGGCTCATTGAGCTCGGCTCCCTCACGGATCCGCAGCTGGTGCCGCAGGCGGTCGCGCGGCCACTCGGCCTCCGCCCAGAGGCGCACGTTCCGATCGAGCAAAGCTTGTTGCAGTTCCTGCGGGACCGTCAGATGCTGCTGGTGCTGGACAACTGCGAGCACCTGATCGACGCCTGCGCGCACCTCGCCGAAGTCCTGCTGCGCGCGTGCCCTGGCCTCCATATACTCGCAACTAGCCGCCAACAACTGCGCATCCCCGGCGAATGGACCTGGCGCGTACCGCCGCTGGCGGTCCCCAAAGCTGGCACGAACCCATCCACGAACGAGCTCCTCGAATTCGCTTCGGTGCGCCTGTTCGTAGACCGTGCCAGCGCGGCGGCCGGCTTCGAGCTGACCGAACCACTAGCCGACCCTGTGGCGCGCGTTTGCCAACGGCTCGATGGCATTCCGCTGGCTCTCGAGCTCGCGGCCGCCCGCGTGGCGGCGCTGGGCGTGACGCAGCTCAGCGCACGACTCGACGACGCACTGCGAGTGCTGGTTCACGGAAGCCGCACCGCGCCCGTCCGCCACCAGACACTGCAGGCGACCATCGACTGGAGCTACGCGCTGCTTTCGAATGAGGAGCGCACGCTCATGGATCGCGTGTCCGTGTTCGCGGGTGGATTCACGCCGGACATCCTCGAGCCGGTGGTCGGCGCGGAAGACGTCCTGCCGCTACTGAGCAGCCTTGTCGACAAGTCGCTCGTGGTGGCGGAGCCGCTCAAGGACGGCTCGATCCGGTATCGCCTGCAGGAAGTCGTGCGCCAGTATGGCCAGGCGCGTCTAGCGTGCAGCGGCGAGCTGGAAGGGCTGAGAGCGCGGCATGCCGCATTCTTTGCCGATCTCGTCCAGCAGGCGGAGCCGGGCGTGCTGCGCGGTCCGCGCGAGCGCTGGCAGGACCGCCTCGAGCTCGAGCTCGACAACTTCCGCGCGGCGCGCGCCTGGCTCGTGGGACGCGGCGAAGCGGAATCGGTGCTGCGGCTCAATGCGTACCTCTTTCTGTTGCTCGCCTATCGCGGCTATGCCAGCGAAGGCCGTACCAGCCTGGCGGAAGCGCTGGCGATGGGCGGTGGCTCGCCAGCTACGCGCGGTCGGGCGCTGCACTGCCTTGCGCTCCTGGCCTACCTGCAGGCCGACTACCGCGCCGCGGCGACATATGGCGAGGAGAGCTTGAGGCTGCGGCGTGAGGTTGGCGATCCGGCCGAGCTGGCGTGGTCGCTGCTGGAGCGTGGCTCGACGGCCAGCGCGCAGGCAGATTACACGCTGGCCGAGACGCTGCTGGAGGAGGCGCGTCGCGCGAGCGAGACGGGTGGCAGCGGATACGTGCTGGCGTATTCAATCGCCCTGCTGGCGCAGGTTGCCCACCTGCGTGGGGATGCCACGCTTGCGCGAACGCGAGCGGAGGAGGCGCTGGCGCTTGGGCGGCGGGCGGGCTATATCGCGCCCACCTCGCACGCCCTGGCAACCATTGGGGAGGTTTGCAGCCTTGGCGGCGATGAAGAGGCGGCGCAAACTGCTTTGGAGGCAGCGCTCGAACGCGCACGTGCGCCTGGCGAGGTGTACCTTGTCGGACGGCCCGTTCTTGGGCTCGCGCTGTTGGCGGTTGATCGGGGCGACTTTTCCCTCGCACGCGGACTCCTGGCGGAGGGGTTGCGATGGGCGCGGCGGCTTGGCAACCCGCATCGGGTTGCGCAGAACCTCGAGGGTGTGGCCGCTTACGCGGCGCGATTGGGGCAGGCGGCGCATGCCTGTCGGTTCGCGAATGCCGCGCTGGCCATCCGCGAGGGTATCGCGGCGCCGCTCGGGGTGACGGAGCAGCGGCAGCTCGAGGAACGACTCCAGGCGGCTGGGCCTGGGCGGCAGACAGAGGCCGGCTCGCACTGGAGTGTTGATGAGGCGTGCAGGCGCGCCCTGGAGGTGCTCGCGCACGACAGCGTTGGCGCTGGTGCTGGCGCGCGCCCACTGACGCCGCGGGAGGCGCAGGTGGCCGCCCTCGTGGCGCGCGGGTTGAGCAACCGCGAGATTGCCGAGACGCTCACCATTGCCGAGCGCACCGCGACCAGCCATGTGGAGCATGTGCTGGATAAGCTCGGGTTTCACTCGAGAGCGCAGATTGCAACGTGGGTCACTGAGCAGCGACGTCCTGCGTAGGCGCCGATGTCACTCGGGCGCAACTGCGGAACCAACCTCCGAATGAGGCAGCACGTCCGGTGAGGGACCATCTTTCGCAATGCCCTGTAGCGAAGGTCCCCGAACGGGCGAAGGGAATACCCGCGAATGGGGGTACGCCGCTGCCTTGGCCTGGCCGGATGATCTTGGCAGGTGCGCGAACAGGAGCCAGAGCCACTCGCCGTACTCGGCCACGAGATGCGCAATCTCATTGCCACCTTCGTGGGTTTTACCGAGCTCTTACTGACCCAGGAGTGGCCACCTGAGAAACAGCGCGAGTACCTCGAGACCATGCGCGATGAAGGCGTGCGCGTCTCCCAATTCCTGAACGAGCTGCTCGACCTGCAGCGGCTGGAGGCTGGCGCGAGCCTTCCCAAGCCACGGCCAACCAATATCGCCGAGCTGCTCGAATTCGCCGCCGACGTGGCTGCCCACGATCCCCGCCACCCGGTGAGCCTGGAACTGCAGGACCATCTGCCGCTCGCGCTGGCAGAGCCAGACCGGATTCAGCAGGTGCTGGCCAACTTGCTCTCGAACGCGCGCAAGTACAGTCCGCGGGGCGGGCCGATTCGCTTATCCGCTCGCGCCAAACGTGGGGTCATCGAGGTCTGCGTCGAAGACAGCGGCGTGGGTCTACCGCCCGAGTCAATCGGACGCGTCTTCGACAAGTTCTACCGAGTTGAAAGTCTGATGCATCGCAACGTGCGCGGTACCGGGCTTGGTCTTGCAATCTGCCAGCAGATCGTCCAGGCGCACCGTGGGCGCATCTGGGCTGAATCGGCCGGCCTCGGGCACGGCGCCCGATTTTGCTTTACGCTGCCCGCCGCGCCGAAGGTGTCAGCGCGACGGACACAGAGCGGAGTACACGCTCGCGGGCGAGGCGTCACCAGCCAGATCGCCAGTGATGTAGGCGCCGTTGCCACAAGTGGCGGGTTCAACCGCGCGCTGAATCTGCACCGGCGTCACCGCCACTGAGGGCGCACTCGCCGCGTTGAACTGGAGGCGCGGCATCGCCGCGAACGCCACGAAGGCGGCGAGCGCAAACGCGGCAAGGGCAATGAGCCAGATACGGCCGATGTGGAACGTGGCGACCTGCGTCAACATGCGGGCATGCTGCGCCCTGCAAGCGAGAAAGGCTATGAAGCGCTTCACACGCTTCGCTCAGTAAGATGTCGCTGCCCCGACTCGATGCACGACACGTCGTCCGCGGTCCACACACTCTCCCGGACGCTTGGCTATTCCTTTCGCGACGCGTCGCTGCTGCAGTCAGCGCTCGTGCATACCTCGTATGTCAATGAGCGGCCTGGCCGCGAACTGGAGTCCAACGAGCGCCTCGAATTCCTCGGCGACGCAGTGCTCGGCGTCGTGGTCGCACACCGCCTGTACGAGCTGCGGCCCGAGTCGCCCGAGGGTGAGCTGACCGTCCTTCGCGCGTGGCTCGTGCGCCAGTCCACACTCGCCCGCTGGGCGCGCCAGCTGGACCTCGGGCCGCACCTCATGCTGGGCCGCGGCGAGGCACGCGGCGGCGGACGCGACCGGCCAGCTTTGCTCTCGCGCGGGTTCGAGTCCGTGATCGGGGCGGTGTACCTGGACGGCGGCCTGGATGCCGCGCGCAGCGTGCTGTTGCCGCTGGTCGACAATGAAGTGCAAATCGGCTTCAGCCCGCAACGTGTGGTCGATGCCAAGTCACGTTTGCAGCAGGTGACGCAGGCGCGCTTCGAATCCACGCCGGTCTACAACCTGGTGGATCATTCCGGGCCCGGTCACGCGCCGGTGTTCGTGGTAGAGGTCAGAGCCGGCCCTGAGGTCAATGCCCGCGGAATCGGCCATTCCAAACGTGCCGCGCAGCAAGCCGCCGCGCACGCTGCGCTGCAGCAACTTAACGTGCAAGAGAGTTACGAGGAGCCGGAAGACTCGACGCTCGAAGACGATCGCGACGATTGAGGTTCGTTCGCGGACGTACCGTTGGCAGAGGAACACCGGCGTCAACCACATGGGTCCCCTCCGGGGAATAACCTTTGGGTGCTTGTATCTCCGGCGCCTCGACCTGGTCGGCTTCAAATCGTTCGCCACACGCACCTCGACCGATCTGTCACCAGGCATCGTCGTCATCGTCGGCCCCAATGGCTCGGGCAAATCCAATGTCTCGGACGCGGTGCTGTGGGTTCTTGGAGAACAATCGGCCAAAGCGGTTCGGGCGCGTAAACCCGAAGAGGTGATCTTCGCCGGCTCTGCCTCGCGTCAGCCGCTGGGCATGGCTGAGGTTTCGCTGGTCCTCGACAACTCCAACAACAGCCTGCCGATCGAATTCGACGAGGTACGCGTCACGCGGCGTTTGTACCGCTCGGGTGAGAGCGAATACCTGCTCAACGGCTCGCGCGTACGCCTCAAGGACATCACCCAGTTGCTGCTGCATGCTGGCCTCAGCCCGGACAGCTACACGGTCGTCGGCCAGGGTTCCATCGACGAGCTGATCCTGCAGCGACCCGACGAGCGGCGCGTGGTGTTCGAGAACGTGGCAGATATCCGCCGCCACCAGCTGCGGCTGATGGAGACGCGTTCGAAATTGAGCTCGACGCAGGCCAACCTGGTTCGCGTGCAGGACATCCTGGCCGAGCTGACGCCCCACGTGCGGCGACTGAAAGCGCAAGCCGATCGCGCCGAAAAAGCCGAACACTTCCGAACGGAGCTGCACGACTTACTGCGACGCAGCTTCCGCTGGCGCCTGGCACACCTGCGCGCGGCGCAGCGGGAAGCCGAGCACGAATCCTTGCTCGCCGCAGCCGAAGCACAGCAGGCAGAAGCCGCCACGCTGGCAGGGGAGCAGGGTTTGCACGCAGTAGATGCCAGCATGGCCGGACTCGAAGAGCGTTTCAGCGAACTGCGTCCGCGAGCCGAGGCATTTCGCGAACAGCTGCGAGCGGCCGAACGTGGTCTCGCGGTCGTGCGCGAGCGGGTGACTGGCCTGTCGGAGCAACGCGCGAGCGCACAGGCTGAGCTGGTGCGCCTGGAGGGGGCGCTGGAACGGCTCGCCGAGGACGAGCGCGAAGCGGCACAGGCGGCGCCCGCCGCGGGCTCTGATACCTCGGAAGAGTTCGCGGCACAGCTCGCCGAAGTCCAGGCACGCCTGGCGGAGGGCACGCGCGACCTCGAAGTGGTCCAGGCAGAGCGGGCAGTACTCGTGCAGCGGCTGCAGGGGATCGAAGCCGCCATGCACGAGGCCGAGGCGCGTCTGGCGCGCACGACCCAGCAGGTGCACTCATTGGAAGCGAACCTCGCGGTTGATCAGGCGCGCCAAACCGATCGCGAGACGCGGCTGGCAGCTCTGCAGCAGCAGCTCGACGCCGCCAGCCAGGAACGCACCGAGCTCGACGCACAGCTGCAGTCCAACCGGTCCCGATTGGCGTCTGCCTCGGAGGCACACCGGCAGGCCGCGGAGCGCCTGGAGGAAGCGCGCGAACGACTGCGCGTGGCTAGCCAGCAAGCCGACCGGCTGCAAGGCGCGTTGCAGGCTCTGGGCGGGATTGACTTGCGGAGCGTGGACGACTCGGATCTGCCTGCCGAGTGGCAAGCCACGCTCGTGGGTCTGCCGGTCATTGGGCTCGCTGGCGAGTTGGCGGCGCGGATCCGTCCGATTGACCTGCTCATGGGCGGATACCTGCGGCGCATTGTGGTTCTGGCTGATGACGCCGCGGCGCGCGAAGCGCATCGGCGTCTTTCGGAGCGGTTGCCCGCGAATACGGCGGCCTGGGCGGTGCTTTCGATGGATGGACTGCTGCTGGCGGCGGACGGCGCACGGCCGTTAGAGGCCACGCCTGATCAGGGGCAGTCGGCTCTGGCGGATTGGTCGCGCCAGGTGCGCCAGCTCGAAACGGACCTCGATGCGGCAGAGTTGAGTCGGCACGCCGCCCTGGCTGACGTGCAGTCCGCACGTGACAGCCTGGACGACGCGGAAGCAGACGAACGCGGCGCCACACTCGCGCTGCGTGAGCTCGAGGCTCGGGCGACTGAGGTGAGCCGCGCCGAAACGGCCGCGCACGCCGAACTGCAGGAGCTGGACTCGGCGCGCGAGCGTGCCGTGCGCGCGGCCGCCCAACGCGGCGACGAGCGCCAGCGCGCCGAAGTTCGACTCCGCGCCATCGAAGACGAGCTTGACGACGCCCGTCTGCGCCGGTCCGCGATCGCCGAGGAGGTGCGGCTCACCGAGGAGCGACTCACCGCCGCGACAGAGCGCGCCGGTGTCCTGCGCGCCGAGGTGGCTGCGCTCGAGGCTGCCGCGGGCAGGCGCGAAGCCGAGCGCGCCGCGCGAGAGGCGCTGCTCGCGCGTATTCAGGGCGAGATTGTCGCCGCGGTGGCATCGCGCGAAAGCGCAATCGCACGCCTGGACCAGTTGGCAACACAATCTGGGGAGCTCCACACACGTGAGGCGGAGCTGGCGCGTGAGATCGAAGCGTTGCAGCGGGAGCTGGATCCGATCGCGGCGGAATCGCGCAGCGCCGAAGGGCAACGCGCGGAGTTTGTCGCTCAGAGGCAGGCGGTTGAACAGGAGCTGGCGGTCCTGCGTGCCGCGGAGCGCGCGGCACACGAACGCCGCGAGGCGCGTCACGTCGCGGCTCAGCGCGCCGTCGACGAGGTGGAGCGGCTCAAGACCGAGATCAGAGAGACGGCTGAGCTGGAAGCGGAACTTTCGGGCGACACCCTGTGGGCGGAACAGCTGCGCCTGCAGCTTAATCCACTGGAAGAGGAGTTCGAGTCGCCCCAGGAGACATTCGATCTCGAAGCTGCACGGCGGCGCATCGCCACGCTGCAGCGCGAGCTCCGCGCCGTGGGTGGCGTGGCGGAATCGGTCGTGGACGAGTATCGCGAGCTGAGCGAGCGACACGCCTTCCTGGAGCACCAGTCCGCCGACCTGCGCGCGGCCATGGCCGACCTCGAGACCGCCGCCAGCGAGCTCGAAACTCACATGCGCGAACGCTTTGGCGAGGCGTTTGGGGCCATCCAGGCTGCCTTCCAGGACTGCTTCACGCGGTTGTTCGGTGGCGGCGAGGCCCGCCTGGTGCTCACCGAACCGGACGATTTGCTGCGGACTGGCATCGACATCGTGGCGCGCCCACCGGGCAAGAAGCTGCAGGGGCTGCTTTCACTCAGTGGCGGTGAGCGAGCACTCACCATCGTGTCGTTGCTGTTCGGCCTGTTGAAGATCAACCCCACGCCGTTCTGCGTGCTCGACGAAGTCGATGCCGCGCTGGACGAAGCCAACGTGCAGCGCTTCGCCAATCTCCTGGCCGAGTTCGCGCGACAGATACAATTCATTGTCGTCACCCACAACCGGGCGACAATGGACAAGGCTGACGCCATGTACGGGGTCAGCATGGACGCCGCCGGAATCTCGCACGTGTTCTCCGTTCGGCCAGGAGCGGTCGCGCAATCGCCACACGACCAACCTCGCGAGAGCGATTCTGCCTCTCCCGAGGAGTCCGACCTGGTCCAGACCGCACCTTGACGCGTCGGACAACGAGACGTTCCTACCAGGGACGTTTCGAGGGAAAGGACCTTGATTCTCAGCAGGTTTTTCAAACTCGACAAGTCCGTCGAGAAATCGCGTGAAGGCATCTTCTCGCGCATCGCCTCGATCTTCGAGCAGCCGCGCCCCGTCGACGACGATCTCTGGGACGAGCTCGAAGAGCTGCTGCTGCAAGCTGATGTCGGTGTGCACACCACCGACCAGCTCATGGAGATCATGCGCAACGAGGTCGAGCTCGGAAATGCCACGAACTCGCGCGACCTGTACCGCGTCCTCCAGGAGGAGCTGGTACTGAGCCTGGAAGAGGTGGCGCCCGCCGAACCCGAGGATTTCCTCGCACAGCCTGGGGAACTGGGCGTGATCCTCATTGTCGGTGTCAATGGGGTCGGCAAAACGACCTCCATCGCCAAACTCGCGGACTACTGGAAATCGCGTGGCCAGAAGGTGATGCTCGCCGCGGGCGACACGTTTCGCGCCGCGGCCATCGATCAGCTCAAGCTCTGGGGCGACCGCGTTGGCGTACCGGTCATCGCCCAAAATCCCGGATCTGATCCGGGATCCGTGGTCTTCGATGCTGTAAGCGCCGCGCGCACAAGAGGCGTTGAGTTGTTGATCGTGGATACGGCTGGTCGCCTCCACACGAAGGTCAACCTCATGGAGGAGCTTCGCAAGATCCGCCGCGTACTGGACCGCCAGAACGTTTCGCATGTGCGCTCGCTGCTGGTGCTGGATGCCTCAACGGGCCAGAACGCCATCGTCCAGGGGCGCGCCTTCAAGGAGGCTACCGGCCTGGATGGCCTGATCCTCGCCAAACTCGACGGCACCGCCAAAGGTGGCGTGGTGTTCGCCATCGTCGATGAGCTTGAGATTCCCGTGCTCTTCGTCGGCACCGGCGAAAAAGCCAGCGACCTCTCCGAGTTTGACGCCAAGGCGTTTGTGAACGCGCTCTTCAAACGCGCGTAGGCCCTACACTCCTGTGGCTCAGCAGATAGATCCGATTGATAGATAGATAGATAGATAGATAGATGTTTGAGTCACTCTCCGAAAAACTTCAGGCTGTCTTTGATCGGCTAGGCCGCAAAGGGCGGCTGTCCGAAGAGGACGTCGATCTCGCGCTTCGCGAGGTGCGCGTTGCCTTGCTCGAGGCCGACGTCTCGCTCAGAGTCGTCCGCCAGTTCGTGGCGGCTATCAAAGAAAAGGCCGTCGGCCAGGACGTCCTCCAGAGCCTCACTCCCGCACAGATGGTCATCAAGATCGTGCATGACCAGCTTGTCGAGCTGCTTGGAACCGAGCCAGCCAGACTCACCATCAGTCCGAAGCCACCGACGGTCGTCATGCTCGTCGGGCTGCAGGGATCTGGCAAAACGACACACGCCGGCAAGCTCGCGGTGCACGTCCGCAAGCTGGGCCATAAGCCATTGCTGGTGGCCGCCGACCCCTATCGACCCGCTGCCGTCACCCAGTTGCAAACGCTCGGCAAGCAGATCGACGTGCCAGTGTTCCACGATCCGTCGAAGAAGCCGCCCGAGCTGTCGCAGGCCGCCGTCAAGGCCGCCGAGCAGGATGGCCACACGTTCGTGATCATCGACACGGCAGGGCGCCTCCAAATCGACGACGACCTGATGCGCGAGCTGGAGTCCATCACTTCGCGCGTGAGCCCGCACGAAACACTCCTGGTCGCCGACGCGATGACCGGCCAGGAGGCCGTCCATGTCGCCGAGGGGTTCAAGGCGCATGTGAATCTGACCGGCGTCATCCTCACCAAGATGGACGGCGATGCTCGGGGTGGGGCTGCGCTCTCGCTCAGAGAGGTAACGGGTGTGCCGATCAAGTTCATCGGCACCGGCGAAAAGCTCGATGCGCTCGAGCAGTTCCACCCCGACCGACTTGCCCAACGCATCCTCGGCATGGGCGACGTGCTCAGTCTGATCGAACGCGCTCAGGAGCACGTCGACCAGGAGCAGGCCGCCAAGATGCAGTCGAAGGTCGTAAAAGGTGAGTTCGACCTGCAGGACTTTCTCGAGCAGATGTCGCAGCTGCGCAAGATGGCTGGCGGCGGCGGGCTCACTGGACTGGTCGAAATGCTGCCGGGCGTGGGGCGCGCGCTCAAAGAGGCGCGCCAGGCTGGCCAGTCGGTGGACGAGAAGCAGTTCAAACGTATCGAGGCGATCATTCAGTCGATGACCTTCGAGGAGCGTCGCAATCCTGAGATCATCGGTGGCTCGCGCAAGCGACGCATTGCGAATGGCTCGGGGACGTCGGCGGCGGAGATCAACCAGCTGCTGGCGCAGTTCCGCCAGATGCAGGCGATGATGAAGCAGCTCTCTCGGGGGTTGCCTGGCATGGCTGGCTTAGCGCGAGGTGGACTGGGCGGGGCGCTCGGTGGCGCCCTGGGCGGAGGTCTTGGCGGTCTTGGTGGAGGCTTGCCAGCTCTTGGCGACGGGGCGGCCGGGGCACAAGCAGTCCCCGCGGCCGCGGCACCGGGCGGAAGCAACCGCCAGCATCACAAAGCGCGCAAAAAGAAAAAGCGCCGCTAGCGCGGCGGCCATCACCCCGCGGTACTCCGTGCGTTGACCACGCCGTGGGGACATCACTCAGTCAGGTTGATCACTCCGTCGGTTGTGGACCACATGACGGGTTGCACCAGTCCCTGGGATGTATCACTCCGTGGGTTGAACACTTCCCGTGGGTTCGACCCGTCCGTATGGTTGACCCGGTGGGTTGATCACTCCGTGGGGCGGGACCACTCCGTGGGTTGTCCAGTTCGTGTGGGGCGAGCGCGTTTCCTCGAACCTGGCGTTACTGCGACGTTACAATGACGTCAAGAAGGTAGCTCCGGCCGACCCCTCGGGCGTCCCTTCGCGAGGTCAGATTGCGTTCTTCTGTCGGGAGATTCGCCGGCAGGGCACGCGTCCTGCAGGAATGACCCCTTCCGGGAGAGAGGCTGCTTTTTGGGATTCGACGCTGAGGAGCTACGCAAACTACTCGCCGAGGCAGGCCTCGACGCCGAAGTCGGTGCCGAGGGCGCAGGAATCACCCTTCCAGGCGAGTTCGATGCCGAACCTGGCACACCTGAAACGCCCAGTGCGCAACAAGAAGTACAGGCCGCGCTACGTCGCCCATCCGATCGCGCATCCGGCGGCGAAGACGCACCGCCCACCAACGCCGCGATCTACTTCCGCGACATCTCCTCGACAACCTTGCTCACCGCTGAAGAGGAGATCGAGCTGGCCCAGGAGATCGAGCGCGGCGAAGACGCCAAGCGCGCGCTACTCCACGCCGCTAGCTTGACAGAAGACGAACACGATCCACTCGATCGCAATGTCCTCGAAGGCGAACGCGCCCGCAGCCGATTGACCGAGGCAAACTTGCGCCTCGTCGTCAGCGTTGCTCGCAAGTACCTGAATCGCGGGCTGCCGATGCTCGACCTGATCCAGGAGGGCAACATCGGCCTCGCTCGCGCCGTCGAGAAGTACGACTGGCGCAAGGGCTACCGCTTCAGCACTTACGCCTACTGGTGGATCCGCCAGGGCATGACGCGCGCGCTCGCTGAACAAGCCCGGCCGATTCGTGTGCCGACGCACATGGTTGCCGCTATTGGCGATGTCTACAAGGCCGCGCGGGATTTGCAGCAGGAGCTTGGTCGCGAGCCGCGCGTTCAAGAGATCGCCGACCGGCTGGACCTGACACCTGAGCGGGTCCTGGAGATCCAGGCTTCGTCGCGCCAGCCAGTGTCGCTGGAAACGCCGCTAGGTAACGAAGACTCGGCTGGGACCTTGGGTGACCTGATCGCGGACCGGTCGGTGCGTTCACCGCACGAGCTGGCGGCGCATTCTATGCTGCGGCGGCACATGGACGATGCGATGCAGGTGCTCTCGCCGCGCGAACGCCAGGTGCTGCGGCTGCGCTATGGCCTCGCAGGCGGCCGCGAGCACACGCTGGGCGAGATCGCCGACCAGCTCGGCGTGACCTCAGAGCGGGTACGGCAGATAGAGTCCGCCGCGCTCAGCAAGCTGCGCCAGCCCAAACTGCGACATAAACTGCGCGAATATCTCGACGAGTACGTCGCGTAAACGGCTGGACGTTGCGCTAGTCGAACGCGGTCTCGCGGAAACGCGGGAGTTGGCGCATGCGCTGATTCTTTCGGGCGCGGTCACTGTCGATGGCCATGCAGCCACGCGGCCTGCACAAGCAGTTGCCACGGCCGCATCTATCGAGGTGGCGCGGGGGGAGGACTATGTCAGTCGTGGGGCGCTCAAGCTGGAACGGGCGCTGGACCATTGGGGCATCGAGCCGAGTGGCAAAACGGCGCTGGATGTGGGCGCGTCGACGGGTGGGTTTACGGATTTACTTCTCAGGCGCGGTGCGCGCAAGGTCTACGCGGTGGACGTCGGCCACGGCCAGCTGCACTACCGGCTTCGCAACGATCCGCGGGTCGTGGTCATGGAGCACACCAACATCCGCTACCTGACAGAGCTCCCCGAACGAGTCGAACTCGGTGTGGTCGACGTGAGCTTCATCTCATTGAAACTCGCGTTGCCGCCGATGTTCGCGCTGGTCCAGGACGAGATCGTGGCGCTAATAAAGCCGCAGTTTGAAGCTGGACGTGGCCAGGTCGGCAAGGGTGGCGTGGTGCGCAGCCCCGACGTGCGGCAGAAGGTCATCGAAGATCTGACCGCGTGGTCAAGAACGCAATCCTGGCGACTCACCGACACGGTCGAGTCGCCGATAAAAGGTCCCGCCGGGAATGTCGAGTTCCTGAGTCGATGGCAGCCGATAATGGCGAGGGAGTGCTGAGCCGGCTCACCATCAGGAACTTCGCGATCATCGATCGGCTGGAGGTCGAATGGTCGCAGGGGCTCAACGTCATCACCGGCGAAACCGGCGCTGGCAAGTCGATCCTTATCGACGCGGTGGGAGCGCTGCTCGGCGACCGGCTTGGCCCCGACGTCGTTCGCAGCGGCCACGCGCGAGCGCTCGTCGAAGGCGTCTTCGTGCTGCCAGACCTGGTCCCGAATGACCTCGGGGACACGCTCGCCCAATTCGAGTTGGAGCCTGA
>JAFAZN010000435.1 GCA_019239775.1 Chloroflexota bacterium | reverse complement strand
CCGTAGTAGCGCTGGTCCATGCCATAGAAGCCGGCGAACAGGTCCGAGCCGAAGACGCCCTGGGTCGCGAGCTTGTAGCCGACCGAGGCCTGCCAGGGCTCGTCCTCGTAGACCTGCGGGACGGTGTCCAGGTGCCGCAGCCCGGTGAAGAGGAACACCACAAGTGTTGCTGCGCCGAGCGCGTAAGGCCACCACCGCACAGCGGACGCACGCATACGCCGCCAGACACGGTATTACCCCGGTTCGCAGAGGCTCCAAGGCGCAGAGGCACCAAGGCGCAGAGGCTCCAAGGCGCAGAGGCACCAAGGCGCAGAGGCACCAAGGCGCAGAGGCACCAAGGCGCTTGCGCGCCGACACCGCAGCGCCCCAGCCCCGCACCTCGCGCAGGCGCCTGCCCCGCAACCGCAGCTCACGAGCACTATGTTGACAACGAGATTGTCAGAGTTTATACTGCAACCAAGCTCAGCAACTATCCCGGAGGAAGTGTGGCGGCCAGTACCAAACGCGACTATTACACCGTCCTCGGCGTCCCACGCACCGCGTCCGAAAAGGACATCAAGACCGCCTATCGCAAGCTGGCGCGCAAGCACCATCCTGACGTCAATCCGGGCGACAAGAAGTCCGAATCGCTGTTCAAGGAGATCGGCGAGGCCTACTCGGTGCTGTCCGATCCTGAAAAACGCAAGAAGTACGACCGCTGGGGGCACGACTGGGAGAAGATCGAGCAAGCCCAGGCGGCGGGGGCCAACTTCCGCGGCCGACCTGGCTCACGCACGTATACCTGGTCGAGCGGCCCAAATGGCGGCGGCACGCCACCGGGCGGTTTCAACTTCGAATCCGAGGACCTGGGTGGTCTGTTCGAGCAGTTGTTCGGCCGCGCCGCGGGCGGCCGCCAGCGCGTGCGCACCGCGCCAACCAAGGGGCGTGACCTCGAGCAACCGGTGGAGATTGGTCTCGAAGAGGCGTACAACGGCACGCAGCGCACCTACACACTGACGGATACCCAGAGTGGCGAGGCGCGCACTGTCGAGGTGAAGATCCCCGCCGGAGCGCACGACGGTCTGCGCGTACGCGTGGCGGGCAAAGGTGAGCAGGGCGGCGGTGGAGCAACGCCGGGTGATCTGTACCTGATCGTCACGGTCAAGCCGAATCCGCAGTTCGAGCGTGACGGCGACGATTTGCGCGTGAAGGTCCCGACACCGCTCTACACCGCCATTCTCGGTGGCGAGGTGATGGTGCCCACGCCGAAGGGCACGCATCTGGCGTTGAAGGTGCCGCCTGAGACGCCAAACGGCCAGCGCATCCGGCTGGCCGGCCAGGGTATGCCCCGTCTGAACGCCTCAGGCCGAGGCGATCTGTTCGCCGAAATCAATGTCCAGCTTCCGAAGAATCTGACCGAACGCGAGAAGGACCTCTTCGGCGAGCTGGCGCGAGCGGCGAAAGGGAGCTAGCAGCGTATGGCGGCAATCGATGAATTTGGCTCGCTGCCGTCGAACGCGGCATTCGTGATCAGCGTGGCCGCTCGGCTGGTCGGAGTCCACGAGCAAACCTTGCGCTACTACGAGCGCGCGGGGCTCGTGGAGCCGGCGCGGTCGAAGGGCCGCATCCGGCTCTACTCACTGCATGACCTGGAACGTGTCCGCCAGATTCGCCGGCTCACCGACGAAATGGGTGTGAACCTGGCTGGCGTCGAGGTGATCATGCGGCTCACCGATCGTATTCGTGAGCTCGAAGGACATATTGAAGACTTACAGGGGGAGGTTCGACGGCTTCACGCAGAAGCTGACGAAGCGCCACGGAGATAAACGGCATGGATCTCAACAAACTGACGGAAAAAGCACAGGAAGCCATTGTCGCGGCGCAGCATGAGGCTGAGCAGCGGCACAACACGCAGGTCGAGCCAGAACATCTGCTGCTGGCCTTGATCCAGCAGGAGGCGGGCGTGGTTCCAGCCGTGCTGGACAAGCTTGGCGTCTCGCCGGCGCAAGTCGGCCAGCGCGTGGAAGCGATGGTGGGCCGGTTCGGTCGCACGCAGACGCCGCAGCAGGTCTACATTTCGCCGCGGTTTCGCAACGTGTTCGAGGCGGCCAAACAGGAAGCCGAGCGGCTCAAGGACGACTTCGTCAGCACCGAGCATTTTCTGCTTGCGATGGTGGACGAATCTCCTTTGAAAGAAATGGGGCTCACCCGTGATGCGGTGCTGCGCGCACTGCAAGAAGTCCGCGGCAACCAGCGCGTGACGTCACAGAACCCGGAGTCGACCTATCAATCACTGGAGAAGTACGGTCGCGACCTGACCAGGCTCGCTCGTGCCGGCAAGCTCGATCCCGTTATCGGTCGTGACGAGGAGATTCGGCGCACCATCCAGGTGCTCTCGCGTAGGACCAAGAACAACCCTGTGCTGATCGGTGAGCCGGGTGTGGGTAAGACCGCCATCGTCGAGGGGCTCGCGCAACGCATTGTGCGAGGGGATGTGCCTGAAGGACTCAAGGACAAGCGCATTGTGGCGCTCGACCTGGGCGCGCTCGTGGCGGGAGCCAAGTACAGAGGCGAATTCGAGGAGCGGCTGAAGGCCGTGCTCAAAGAGGTCACCGAGTCGGACGGGCAGGTCGTGCTGTTTATCGACGAGCTGCATACCGTGGTGGGCGCGGGCGCGGCAGAAGGCGCCATGGATGCCTCCAACATGCTCAAGCCGATGCTCGCGCGGGGTGAGCTGCATTGTATTGGTGCTACCACGCTCGACGAGTACCGCAAGCACATCGAAAAAGACGCCGCGCTGGAGAGGCGCTTCCAACCGGTCTACGTGGACCAGCCCAGTGTTGAGGACACGATCTCGATCCTGCGCGGCCTGCGCGAGCGCTACGAGCAGCACCACAAGGTCCGGATTCGCGACTCAGCATTGGTCGCCGCGGCCGTGTTGTCTCACCGCTACATCGCGGATCGGTTCCTGCCCGATAAGGCCATCGACCTGGTAGATGAGGCGGCCGCGCGACTGCGCATGGAAGCGACCAGTGCGCCCGCCGAGCTCGACGAAGTCCGTCGGCGCATCATGCAGCTCGAAATCGAGCGTGAAGGGCTGCGCAAAGAAAAAGATGCCGCCTCCAGGGAGCGCCTGGAGCGCATCGAGCAAGAGCTCGCTTCGCTCAAGGAGCAAGCCAGTGGGCTCGAAGCGCAGTGGAAAGCCGAGCTCGACCAGCTGAATGCGGTGGGTCGCATGCAAGAGCAGCTTGATGCCAAGCGCGTTGAGCTGGAGCAAGCGACGCAGCGGGCTGACTGGGAGCGCGCGGCGCGACTGCAATACGAGATACGCGAGCTCGAGCAGCAGCGCACCAATGAAGAAGAGCGACAGCGCGAGCGCAGTCAGGACGGTCGCGCCTTGGTTAAGGAGGAAGTGACCGAGCACGACATCGCCGAGGTCGTGAGCAAGTGGACCGGCGTGCCCGTGTCGAAGCTGCTTGAAGGCGAGATCGAGAAGCTGCTGCAGATGGAAGAGCGATTGCGCGAACGGGTCGTTGGACAGGACGAAGCGCTTTCGGCGGTGGCCAACACCGTGCGCGCTGCCCGCGCCGGGCTGCAGGACCCCAACCGACCATTGGGCTCGTTTCTGTTCCTTGGGCCGACAGGCGTGGGCAAGACCGAAACCGCGCGTGCACTCGCCGAGTTTCTGTTCGACGACGAACAGGCCATGGTGCGCATCGATATGTCCGAGTACCAGGAGAAGCACACCGTCTCACGTTTGATCGGTGCGCCTCCTGGATACGTCGGGTATGACGAGGCGGGCCAGCTCACCGAAGCCGTGCGTCGACGGCCGTACTCGGTAGTGCTCTTCGACGAGGTGGAGAAGGCGCACCCGGAAGTCTTGAACGTGCTGTTGCAGCTGCTCGACGATGGGCGGCTCACGGACGCCCAGGGCAGGACCGTTGACTTCCGCAACACTATCGTCATCATGACCAGCAATCTTGGATCGCAGTGGATTCACGAGCGTGGCCTCAGCGAGGACGAGATTCGCGAGCGCGTCATGGAAGCCGTGCGTTCGCACTTCCGACCTGAGCTGCTGAACCGTATCGACGAAGTCGTCATCTTCCATGCGCTCGGCCTGGAGCAGATTGCGCGCATCGTGGACATCCAGCTACGCGGCCTGCGGCAGCGGCTCGAGGAGCGCAAGATGCACCTGGAGCTCACCGACGCGGCCGCCGCGGAGCTTGCTCGGGCCGGCTTTGACCCGGTCTACGGTGCCCGCCCGCTCAAGCGGACAATCCAGAAGGACCTGGTACAGCCGCTGGCTGTGCAAATGCTGCAGGGCCAGTTTGGCGACGGCGACAGCGTGGTCGTCGACTTGGACGGCGCCGGCCAGCTGACCTTCTCGAAGTCCCCCGCCGCCGTCGCCGCGTAGGGCGCGGGACCCCGCCACAATGGAGCGCGAGAGGGATGGTCACTCTCGCGCTGGTGGTGCTGAACGTCGCGGTGTTCCTGGTGGAGCTGTCCCAGGGCAGCGACATCGACGCGTTCGTTGGGCGTTGGGGGCTGGTGCCGGCCGACGTCCACGAGGGTCCGGCCGCGGCAGTCACCCTTTTCACATCGACCTTCATTCACACAGGGTGGTTCCACCTCGGCGCGAATATGGTCTACCTGGTTGTTTTTGGCCGGCCTGTAGAGCAGCGTATCCGTGCTACGAGATTCGTGGCCCTCTACGTGGTCAGCGGTCTGGTGGGCAGTCTTGCGTATCTTGTGGCGCAACCGACCTCGCAGGCGCCCGCGGTTGGCGCAAGTGGTGCCATCGCAGGTGTGATCGCCGCCCACCTGGTGTTGTTCCCGGGCGCCACGCTGGGCTCGATTGCCCCCGTGCTATTCTTGCACGTGGTCGAGAGCACTCCTACACTGCTGCTCCTTCTGGTATGGCTGGCCACACAAGTTCTCAGCAGTGTCGCGTCGCTGACGACCAGCACGGGCATCGCCTGGTGGGCACATCTAGGTGGTTTCGCAAGCGGGCTGGTGCTCGCACCGGTTCTGCGACGGCATCGGAGTAGGGGCGGCATAAGTTGAGCTGGGTTGTACGCGCGCCCGACCGCGGGCTGGAACGAGCAGAGAAGCGAACGTATACGCGTGTGCGACGCGTCTTATGGGACTATGAGCCGCTGCGCGCGTCACACGCGGAGATCTTCATCGACGTCCAGGGCGACGAGGTGCGTTTACGCGGCCGCGTGCGCACGATGCCCCAGAAGCTGATCGCCAGCGGGCTGGTGGAGCGCATGCCCGACGTGAGCGCAGTCGTCAACGAGCTGATTGCCGATCCCGAGGTTGTGCGCGCGGTCGCTGATGCGCTGGCCCAGGATGAGCGCACCGCCCCGTACGTGATCCGAGTTGAGTCGCGACATGGCCTGGTGAGCTTGCGCGGCGAAGTGCCCTCCCAAGCGATCCAGGGTGCCGCGGCCGGCATTGCCGCGGCCGTGCCGACCGTCGCAACCGTGCGCAACTATCTGACCGTCGGTGGCGATCCGCGTCCGGCCGCTGCCCTAGCCCGGCCTACGCCCCAGGCCGACGTTCCTGATCCGGGCGCAGTTGCGGAAGCTCGACCATGACCCAGACCTCGCCCCAGAGCACCGAACGCCTCACCTCGCGCCAGCGACGCATCGAAGAGCAGCGTCGCAAGATCGAAGCGGCTCGGTCCCAGCAGCGCCGCAAGCGAATCGCCTGGCTGGCGGGCATCGTCGTGGTCGTGGTCGCCGCGATCGCGGCGGTAGTGCTGCTGATGCCGCATGGCACCGCCGTTGCCTCGCAGATGCACCAGGTGCAGACCTTCTCAGGCACGCACTATCCGGAGGGTGCGGCGATCCCCACGAACTCGTGGTTGCGGCCGCCATCCTCCGGGCCGCACTGGGAAACGGTGCCCCAGCCGTCGATGTACCAGATGTACGACACCCCGCTGCCACCGGGCCGCTGGGTCCATATGCTCGAACATGGCGCGGTGGTGGTCTTGTATCGACCGGACCTGTGCGACAACGGCTGCGTGCAGCAGCTCGGGACGTTCTTCGATAACGCGCCGCGCTCGTCACCACCCGGGCCGGTTGGGATTCGCCATCTCACGATTACGCCCTACCAGGACATGGACCACGCCATCGCGGTGGTCGCCTGGGGCTGGATCGATGAGATCGACATCGGACCGAACGATCAGGTCGATACCGATCGGATCATGGCGGACTTCAAGTCGAAGGTTGACGCACCGTCAGCACCCGAGCGCGGCGCCGTATAGGTGACCTTGCGGCTCAGCGCGGACATCGTGGTTCGCGCCGCGCCTGAACGTGTTTTCGAGCTGATCTGCGCGCCTGAGCGGCTGCCTGAGTGGAACGTGTCAGTGGAGCGCGCGCGGCGCGCGGTCCCAGATGAACCCGTCTGCGTAGGCTCGCGCGCGATCTTCAGCGGCCGTCTGCTCGGCCAACCTCTGGAGAGTGAGACTGAAGTCGTTGAGTATCAGCCACCCTGCGCGTTCGCCACGCGAGCCATACGTGGACCTCGATTGAACACGCGCTTCGCGCTGGCACCTGCAGGGGACAGTACGCGAGTACAGGTGGACGTCAGTGGTGAGGTGCCAGGCGGTGCGATCGGCGAGCGCCTCGCCGAAGGTTTTCTCAGGCGCGAGCTGAGCGCGTCA
>JAFAZN010000408.1 GCA_019239775.1 Chloroflexota bacterium | reverse complement strand
ACCAGTGGTACACGCGGAAAAGATGACTTGGCGCGCATCTGCCGCAGCATCGGCAAGCTCGCCGCCATTGCGTGAGAGTCACGCCGAGCATCACCGGTACCGGCCTGGATCACGCGGCCAGCCACATAGGCATCGGCGATCGCCCGTTGACTGCGTGGATCTTCGACGAACTGCTGAGCACTATGCAGCGCAAAACGCCGTTCGACAACTTCCAGCAGCCCCAGCGCGCGTAGCAGCGGCGGAATCCGGAGGATGACATCGTCATTGGCGAACCTGACCAGCGCACGGAGCGGCCCGGGCAGGTGTGTTGCGAGTTCTTCGTGATACGGGTCAACCAGAACGATGCCGGCGACCAGCTCGGGTCGCTGAAATGCCAGCGCCTGTACCAGCAGACCGCCCCAGCTGTGTCCGACGATAACGCTGGGTCCGCCACCTGTTCGCCCGATCACCGCTGCGAGATCATCAACCTGACGATCGATCGTTGGCAGCCAGGGCATGCGATCGCTGCTGCCGAGCCCCGCACGATCGTAAGCCACCACGTGCGTTTGGGCGGCGAGCGCTCCGATGAATGGGGCCCAGTCGATCGCGGTAGCGCCCGCACCAGCTTCCAAGACGACAGTCGGGCGACCGCTCCCAGCTTCGACCCAGCTCAGCGATCGGCCAGAGAGTGGTAGCGCGCCAGCCACGACACCACCCCCATCCTCGCCGCGGCACGCCTGTTGTTCTCAGAAAACGGTTATGACCGCACCACCGTGCGCGCTGTGGCTGCGGCCGCGCATGTCGACCCACGCCTGGTCATGCATTACTTCGGTTCCAAGGCCGCGCTCTTTCACCAAGCCATGGATCTCTCGACGACGCGGGAGATTAGCGGAACGCCGGACGAAGTGGTCGAGCATGTCCTGGCGTCGCTGCAAGCCAGTTTGCAGGACGAACCGGTCGCCTCACTGGCCGTGCTGCGATCAATGCTCACGCATCCCGATGCAGCCGCCGGCGTGCGCGAAAACACGGCGCAACAGCTGGACCAGATCGTTCACAGCATCGGTGGTCCCGACGCGGTTCCGCGGGCCGGTTTGATGCTTGCGATCGTGCTCGGCGTGCTCGTTGGACGGTATTTCCTCGATCTCGAGAGTCTGCGAGATTGTCGGCCAGAGCAACTGACGCGTCTTCTTCGACCGTGTCTCCAAAGCCTGGCGCGAGGCTCAGCTGCGTCTGTGCGCGAGTGAATTCCGCCGCCTTGCTCGTCCGGCTCCGCTGGTCGGGTCCGTGTTGAGGACCGCCTGCTGCATGCGCGTGAGCACGCCAAACGCCTGGTCGAGGTCGAAGTCTGGGTCGATCAGGTGCTGCAACGCCAGACCGTCGACGGCTGCCAGCATCACACTGGCCAGCGGCCGCGCAAGCTCGGCATCACCGAGTTCGGCCAGAAACCCGCCAATGGCCGTTCGACCGCTCTCGAGCAGGTCACGCGTGCCGGGTTGGAGCGCCGGCTCGCGCAGGCCGAGCGCGAACAGTTCGAACCGCAGGCGGTACCCACTCGGGTTCTGACGGATGTTACGGAGGACGTCGCGCAGAAGCGCCGCCGCACGGTCCCGCCGTCGAGCACGCATGAAGCTGTCGAGCGCCACGCGCCGACCCCGCGCCACGGTGCGCAGCACTTCGATCAGGAGATCCTCTTTGGATGCGAAGTAGTAATGCACGAGCCCTGGGGCGACACCCGCGGCGCGGGCAATGGCTTTGATGCTGGCAGCGGCGTAGCCCCGCTCGGCGATGACGTGGAAGGCAGCATCGACGATCCGCGCGCGGCGGTCGGGCTGGTCTTGATGGTTGGTCATCCAACCAGCACGGTGCACGCTCTAAAGGTTTCGTGTCAAGCCACGTGTTCGGTTTCGGACGCGGCGCGGTGCACTGAGACGACCTGGGCCAGGACCGGCGCTGGTGTCCCGATCTGGGCGAGCGCCTCGAAATACGCGGCGACCTGGGGATTGCCGAAACTGGCCTGGAAGTCATCACGGCTGCGCCACTGGGCATAGTTGATGACCTTGGTGCCGTCCAGACTGCGATGGATGTTGGCGGAGACAAAACCCGGCAGATAGCGCATCACCTCGTCCGTGCCGCGCTGCCAGGCCTCGACCAGGCGTTGCTGGTCGTCTCGGGTGCAGGTGAAGACGTTGATGAGAACAACGACAGGTTCATCAGCGCGAATAACAGACTCGGCCACGGACGGCCTTCCAGACCAGAAAATTTGGTTGGACGACCAACCAGAAATGACTCTACGCCAAGGGTTGTCCGCGCGTCAAGCCCGGCGGGCACGGCGCGATGCCATCGCTGTCCGCCGCTGCGCAGGGCAAGTACGACTTGCGCACCACCGGTGAACCTGCATTCGGGACCAAACCAGTTGTGCCGGTCAACTCCGGTAGCGGTCTGTTTGTGATGTCGAAGGATCCGGTCAAACAGCGCGCCGCGTGGGAGTTCCTCCGTTTCGCGGCCTCGCAGCGCGGCAACACCATCATCACCAGCGTAATTGGCTACGTACCCCAACGTGACGACGTCGTCGACGATCCGAACTATCTCAAGCCGTTTCTCGACAAAGAGCCGCGTATGCTGCCAACCATCCGCCAATTGGCGAACCTGGAACCCTGGCTTTCCTGGCCGGGTAAGAACGCCAGCCAGGCAATCGACATTTATACGCAGGCAATCATGAACGTGATCTATCAAGGTCAGGATGCTCAACATACGATGGACGACGCAGCCAGTCGCGTGGACGATTTGCTGAGCAGCGGCTAAAGCATGCTGAATCACGCGAAACTGCGGTCCGCACCTGGCCACGGCGTGCTGACGTTGCTGTGTCTGCTCACGGTGTTTCCGATGTTGTGGGCGGTGTTGACGTCGCTAAAACCGGTCAACGAGATATTCACCCTCGATCTGGTCACCGCCAACGCTACATTGGCGAACTACGCCGAGGTATATCGCGCCGTTCCGTTTCTGCGGATGATGCTGAACACCCTCATCGTCGCGACGGTGATGATGCTACTGACGCTGGCGCTTTCAATCGCGGTCGCGTACGCCATCACGCGCTGGGAATTTCCAGGCAAACGCCTCGTCTATCTCGCGTTCGCCGGATCGCTGCTCATCCCTTTTCAAGTCACGATGATTCCGAACTACCTGCTCATCGCTCGACTCGGTTGGCTGAATACCCTGCCAGGTTTGATCGTTCCGCAGCTCGGCAGCACGATCGGCGTCGGCCTTGGTGTATTGATCTTGCGGCAGCACTTCATCGGGTTTCCAAAGTCGCTGCTCGATGCGGCCGCGATCGATGGGGCGGGGCCAATTCGAACCTTGTGGAGCGTGCTGCTTCCAAACATGCGACCCGCACTTGCGGCTGTTTCGATTCTCATCTTCTTGCAAGCCTGGAATGAGTACTTCTGGCCGCTGCTGGTCACCAAGAAAATGGATGACACGATGATCCAGGTTGGCTTGCAATTGTTCCTGCAGGCCGAAGGCAATGCATGGGGTCCGCTGATGGCCGCTGCGACCATGTCCGCGGTACCCGTGTTCGCCCTGTACTTTCTGGCGCAACGCCAGATCATGGACGCGTTTGTGCGCTCAGGCATTCGCTAGCTCGAAAGGAGCATCTCAAATATGAGTCTCGTTCCACTGCATTGGGCAGACGATCGACTCGTCCCAGAAGTCGACTTGCCTTACGAACCGGTCAATCACAACACCGAAGTCACCATCCTTCATACGAACGACTTTCACTCGTGTATCGACAGCTTCCCAGATGGTTCCGGCGGAATCGCTCGCATAGCCACAACCATCCGGCTTTCCCAGTCAAGCGCGCCTGTGATCGTGGTCGACGCGGGGGACTCCGTGTTCGGCTCGCCTACGGTCTGGTCCACACAAGGCGCGGGTCCGACCGCTCGCTTGCGCGGCATGGCCGGTTATCAGCTGGCAGCCCTCGGCAATCACGACCTGGAGCACGGGGCCGAAGGCGTCCGCGAGCTTCTCGACGGTGGTTATCGCCTGGTTGCCAACAACATCGAATTCGACGATCCGGACCTCCAGACGCAAATCGCACCAGCGTACATGACCAGCGTTGATGGCATCCGCATCGGATTTACTGGTGTAACCACACCAGACACCGTCGGCCTGGTCCCGAAGCGTGTTCTGGCAGGGGTCCGTTTCGTCGATGATGCCGTCAAGTCGACGCAACGGACGGTCCGGGCACTCGAGCCGCACGTCGACGTCGTCATTGTCCTATCCCACCTGGGCTTCGATCCGGGTGAGTTGATGGAGCTGATGCCCGCGGGCCAGACGCCGAAGATGATGCTCGAAAATGATCGCAGGCTGGTCGCGGAGTTGAAGGGCACCAAGGTCGCCGCGATTCTGGGCGGTCACACGCACGACGCGCTCGCTCCAACGCCGGTGCTCGCTGGAATCGCGGTGTGCAACGCCGGTGCGTATGGTCGCAAGGTCGGTGAAATGAAGCTCGGCCTCAGTGCCGACGGCGTCGTGGAGGTCCGCCACGCGCTCATCGACCAGGACGTCTCAGTTGCGGAGGACGCAACGCTTGTCGAAGCTCGCGAACGCGAACGTGAGCTTTTCGCAGCAAGCATGGAACAGAGTGTGCTGCTGCCCGCCGGCGCGGTGCCAGTTCCGGAATTAACTGCCAAGCAGCGCCAGGACAGTTTGCTGGCTCGCGCGCTTCAAGCCAGCGCCGACGTCACCGATAGCAGCATCATGTTCATCCCGCAGCTCTATCTGCTCGGCGAACTGCCCGAATCTGAGCGGCTCCGCCTGGTTGACGTGCGCGTAGCGTATCCGAATGCCGAGAAGCTTGTTGAAATCACTCTTGATGGGGCAGACTTGACGCGTTTGCTTCAGTTGCAAGAACAGCTCATGTTTTTTGAAGCAGCCACCCCCGTCCGACTCGCGAATCAGCAGCCTGTCTCGGTGGCGGACATCGACGCCGATGCGATCTACGCCATCATCACCAGCGAGCTCGAGGCCGAAGGAGGTCTGGGTTGGACAGTCTTTCCAGCCGCGGCGAAGTCGATCCGTGCGCTGGATATCACCTGTGCGGAAGTGGTATGGAGCTACTTGCTGTCAAGTGCCAGCTCTGCCCCAGCCGCCGTTGGCGCGGGGGTGGCGTGATGATTTCGGTCGATTTCCCGCAAACCCGCCATGTACCACTGGCTGGCGCACAGAATTTCCGCGACCTCGGTGGTTACCCAACCACGAGCGGACGGACACGGTGGGGACAGATCTATCGCGCTGACGCACTGACGGAGCTTTCAGTCGAGGACGTAGCGAGTCTGCTCCAGCGCGGGTTGAGCACGGTCGTGGACCTCCGCTTCGATCGCGAGCTCCAGGAGCGGCCCAACATCTTCAAAGAGCACGCAACGGTCAAGTATCACCACAATCCCGTTCTCATCGAGGATCCGGCAGCGCGCGGCGCTGCTGAGTCCATTCGTACGCTCGACTTTCGGGCCTTCAACGTTTCGATGATCAAGAACAGCTCGCCGACCTTCGCATATCTCCTTCACCTGTTGGGCCAGCCATCTGCGTATCCATTGGTCTTTCACTGTCGTGGTGGGCGCGATCGCACCGGAGTTGCCGCGGCGCTGGTGCTCACGGCGGCGGGCGTCGCGCGCGAGGACGTCGTCCAGGACTATATTCTCAGTAACGAATACTTGACTGAGTTAATGGACAAAATGTCGGAGGCGTTTCGTCGGCAAGGCATCGACCCGGTCCCAATCCTGGAAAACTTGCGACTCCGCGAAGAGTATCTCGCGCCAATGCTTGATACTCTCGAGGCTGAATTCGGCGGAATTGACGGCTACTTGCAGTCTATCGGCGTGACGTCGGACGAACTCACAGTCTTCCGGAGCCATTTTCACGTCGAATTCTGAAACAGGTCGTCGGCCAACCATCCGCGATGTTGCGGCGCTCGCCGGCGTTTCGATTGCCACCGTATCGATCGTCCTGAATGGGAAGGGTGATCGATTGGCGGAGCGCACGCAACGGAGCGTTCTCACCGTTGCCGAGCAACTGGGGTATCACACCAACGCGGCCGCGCGCTCATTGCGCTCGGGCCGCGTCCGTACGCTCGCCATCGTACCCAGCTCCGAGGACATCGGCGGCTTCACGTCGAGCTTGTTGCTCCATGCCGCGCAAGCGGCGCGCGCGCGTGAGCACGGTCTTTTACTTCTGCCAGACATTGATTGGCGCCAGCGTGTGGCGCAGGTACTCAACTCCGGTCAAGCGGACGGGGTGATTCTCCACAACGGCGTCGCTCCGACAGGGGCCGACATCGCTGAGCATGTCAAAAGGATGGTTGTCCTTCAGGACCGGGCCGGGCCGCTGCCAGAGTTGGGGCTGCGCGTTGCGATCGACGCGTCGCCTGCACTGCGGAGACTAATGGAGCATTTGCTGGACCTGGGTCACACGCGCATTGCGTACTTCTCGCCACAAATACACACCGGCACACGCTTGAATGCGTACCGCGACACGATGCAAAGCCACGCGGGTCCAATTGCATCTGCATATGTGGTAACCGCGGATCCACTCTCAGATGAGATGCCGCTTGTCGCCCGCCGACTGCTGGAGCAGCAACCGCGTCCGACGGCGGTCCTGTGCGGCACCGACGTACTGGCGCTCGGTATCTATCAGGCGGCTGCTCAGTTGGGACTCGAGATTCCGCGCGATCTGTCCGTGGCCGGCGTCGGCCTGCACGGGATATGGGAGGCGCTGCGCCCGCGCTTGACAGCGCTTGTTTCGCCCGCTGCCGAAATGGCTAGCACCGCCGTGGACCTGCTGATTCGAGCCATCGAATCACCAGACGAGGAGCCATCCAGCATCGTGCTCGAGGCGTCGATTGCGTTCGGAGGATCGACCGCGCCACCGCTGTAGCGGGATGCCGCAACCAGGGTAAGCCAAATCTCGAGGTTTCAAGCGTAAGCGTAACAAGCGTAAGAATTCGCACAAATTTCGCCTCGCATTAACGTTCTGCATGTCCCGCGTGCATCTGATCCTCACCTACGATTGGCTGGGCGAAATCCAAATCGACCTGGGGGCCGGGCCGCACCCGGAAATAGGCCACCACCAGTCTTCGCAAAGGAGATCGATCATGTCGCGTCACGCTCTCGCTCGTCTCAAACGGACGGGTTCACTGTTTCTCACCCTGGTGGTGGCCCTGGTGCCAAGCGTGGCACCAGCCTTCGCCGCGAACGACAACCACTCAGATCGCGAGGACCACGAAACGGCAACGCCAATCAAGCACGTGATCGTCATCGTCGGCGAAAATCGTTCCTACGACCACCTGTTCGCCACGTATGTTCCAAGGTCCGGCCAGACCGTCAACAACTTGCTGTCAGAGGGCATCATTGACTCAAACGGCGAGCCAGGGCCAAACTTCGCGAAGGCTGGTCAGAACTCGACGAACATCACGGGCGTCAGCACGTACCAATTGAGTCCGACCAGCCCAAAGACGCCATTTTCGACGTTGCCGGCGCCACTCACCGGTGGCCCCTCCAACGTGTGCAAGGACAACGGCATCTGCAGTATCGCGGATGCGAAGTCGTCGGAGGACGGATTGGCGTCTGGGTATTACCCGTCGCTGCTGGTTGGTGGCAGCGGTCTGACGGGCAAAGTGCCGGACTCCCGCATCGCAGGGGTGCACGCAACTGCTCCCTACTCGACTCTCAAGCCTGGCCCGTTCCAGCTGACTGAAAACTCCGCCTCTTTTCCGTATAACTCGTATGCCAACAGCCCGGTCCACCGCTTCTACCAGATGTGGCAACAAGAGGACTGCGCGGTTGGCCACGCCAGCCCAGCCAATCCGAGTGGTTGCCTGGCCGACCTCTTCACCTGGACGGAGGTGACCGTCGGATCCAACGTGAATGGCAAGCCGCAGCCGACGCCCTTCTGCACCGACTATGTGCCCGGTTGTGCGAACACGGGTGAAGGCGCGACCTCGATGGGCTTTTACAACATGCAGCGGGGAGATGCGCCATATACCAAGGCACTGGCAGATCGATACGCCTCCAGCGACAACTATCATCAGCCGGCGATGGGCGGAACGGGTCTGGACGAGATCATGCTGTTTTTCGGTGACGCCCTGTGGTTCAAGGACGACGGCAATCTCGTTCCGCCGAATCCGAACGACGCTCACCACGGTATGACAGCTTTCGGCGGGCCGGTCAATGAGATCGAAAACCCGAATCCAGTGGCTGGAACCAACAACTGGTGGACCCAGGACGGCTATGGTGGCTTCGGCAGCAATGGTCAGCCTGGCCAGACCGGGGTCTATGGCGGCGGCAGCTACAGCAGTTGCTCGGATCCGGCGCAGCCCGGGGTCGGACCGATCGTCAATTACCTGAAAGCCATCCACGTCAAACCGAACTGCGAGCCGGGCCACTACTATTTGTTGAACAACTACAACCCGGGCTACTTCGGTGATGGCAGCAATGCTTACGAGGACACCAACAGCAACAACACGCCGTTCACCCTTCCTCCGACGTCTCAGCGCAGTATCGGCGACGTGTTACTCAGCAGCAACGTGTCATGGAAGAGTTACAGCGATCAGTGGGACGCATATCTCGCTGACAAGTATCAGCTTGACTACGGCAAAGTCGGCCCGATGAGCGATCAGTACTGCAACATCTGCAACGGCTTTCAATATCAGACGCAAATCATGACCAACGAAGACATCCGCACGTCGCACCTCGTCGATACTGACCAGCTCTATCGCGACATCCGCGACAGCAGGTTGCCGGCGGTGTCCTTCGTGAAGCCGAGCGGTTGGGTTGACGGCCACCCGGCATCGTCGAAGTGGGATCTGTTCGAGGGTTTCACCAAGAAAATTGTCGATGAAGTGAAGGCCAACCCCGAGCTGTGGAGAAGCACGGCGATCTTCGTGACGACCGATGAAGGCGGGGGCTACTACGATTCGGGATACGTGCAACCGCTCGATTTCTTTGGCGACGGCACACGAATTCCGCTGATTGTGGTTTCGCCATGGACGAAACCTGGTCACATTTCGCACAATTACGCCGACCACGTCTCGATTCTGAAGTTCATCGAGCGGAACTGGCACTTGCCGACGATTTCTGACCGTAGCCGGGATAACCTGCCAGACCCGACGTACAACACGGCGGTCAGCGCCTACGCGCCAACCAACGGCCCGGCGATTAGCGATCTATTCGACCTCTTCAACTTCAAAGAGGTTGATGAATCTGATGACTGAGTCGCCCTCTACTATTCCACCTACGGTTGGATAGTGCCCCTCTAAAAGGCCGCCACGGACGCGGTATCACCCTCCGGGCAAAGGGTGATGCCGCGGACGCTTGGGTGCGGCGCGGATGACAACTGCTGCAGGATGGCTCGACATCACCAATCACTACGTTGGGTTACGTCCGGTTAACCTGTCACATGATATGGATAACGCTGGACATTGCTCCGCCCGGAGGTACCTTCGGTCGTTCGCGCCTCTACCGAACGTGCCGGAAGGGCCTGATTGGCCTTGATTGCCTCGAATGTGGCAGGCGATCTGCGACAGTTGCCGAAAGCGCACTTGCATCTGCATCTGTCCGCTGCACTCCGACCGGGCTCGCTCGGCGAGCTGTTCGAGGATGCACCGCGTCCACAGCTCGAAGCCCACGACGGAACGTTCCCGGCGTTCCTACGGCAGATGGCGGTGGTGACCAATCTACTCCGCAGTGTCGACGACTACGCGCGGTTGATTCACAAGATGGCTGAGGATGCCGCCGCAGAAGGTGTCACCTGGCTGGAACCCTCCACTGGGCTGCGCGCGAAACGTATCGGTCTTGACAATGAAGAAGCCATGCTCGAGGTGCTGGTGGACTCGGCTCGAGACGCCGAGCGCGAAACCGGCGTGGGTATTGGTTTCATTATTACACCTAACCGGACTGGTCCCACGGAGGACGCCATTCGGCTGGCGCGATTGGCCGCGCGTTATGCTGGTCGCGGAGTTGTCAGTTTCGGTCTTGCCGACGACGAGGCGCGGGGTTCCGCCGACCGTTTCGCTGAAGCGTTCGGCATCGCGCGCGAGGCTGGCCTGATTCGAGCGCCGCACGCCGGCGAGCACGCCGGTCCAGAAAGCGTTAGAGCGGCGCTGAACGCACTTGGCGCCCAACGCATCCAGCATGGTGTTCGGTCGATCGAAGATCCAGATCTCGTTCGGCGACTCGTCGATGAGCAAATATGTCTGGATATTTGTCCGACGTCGAACGTACAACTAGCCGTTGTGCCGGACCTGGCGCATCATCCGCTGCCAGCGCTACTCGCGGCCGGAGTGTCGGCGAGCCTCAATGCAGATTGTCCCGCGGTGTTCGGTTGCAGCTTGCTGGATGAGTACCAGCTCGCGCAGCGAATATTCGGACTGTCATACGTGCAGATGGCGCGTATTGCGGCCGCTTCAATTCGCCATAGCGGCGCTCCCGAGGGCATTCGGAGCAGCGCGCTCACGGCGATCGACGTCTGGTCGAACGCCGCGCCGCGTTAGCCGGGCTTACCGTAGTCTGCCGACGTCCAACGCGACACGCACGAGCTCAGGATGCACGTTGCACGCTAGAAGTCGCGCAAAGATCTCGGGATCCAACTGCAGGCCTGTGTGACCACGTGCCTGTACACACATCCCAGTCCACCGAGTCCATTGGTGACTGGTCCGCCGAGGTGAACGATCTCAGGGTCAAAATGCATCGATCGCGCGGCGTCGGCACGATGACAGTGACTGACGTCACTGCGTCAGCAGTGCGATTGGCAACGCCGTTGCGGCGCCCACGGCAACCTGCGCGACGGTGTGGCGGCGTTGATGTACGCGCGCCCAGCCGATCCCGACTGCGAGCACCAGTAGACCGGCGAACATGACCGGGTTCGATGTTGCCGCGTGGCCTACCAACGCCAGCGCTCCCGCCGGCGCCACAGCCAACCACGGTCACGCCCGATGGGAGAAGTGTGTCGCTACGCTCACGCGGGTCGAGCGCGCTGACGCGTCCTCGGCGGAGCAACCACACCGTCAATGCCGTTGGGACGAGGCAGCCGGTGCACAGGAAGCACACCACGCTTACATCGCCGGCGAACGTGCCACCGGCGCGCGCACCCGCCAACAACGCCGTCGGCAATGCGAGCACCGGTGGCAAACCAATTAATGAGAGAACGCGGGCGGCAACTTCGAATCGCGTCGCGCTAGCGGAAGCGGGCATGTGCGGTTGCCGCGGAGCTTGCTGTTCGACGGACCACCAACATGTGCCTCTCCAACAGCCTAAGCGACGCCACGTTAACCGCGACTGCGCAGGCGTTAACCGGATGTAGGCAGTGTGTTAGCGTGCACGGCGCCTTGCTCCCGAATCGTTTGAAGCGACGTAGTGACGTGCGACTGAAGCTGTGCAATGACGCTGTCTCGATCGACCATGCGCCCAGCGCTGAGCACGCTTGTGTGGAAGCGACAACGGTTAGGTCAGCGCGGCAGCGCCCGCATCTCGCGGGGGTCAATCGGCTTGCCGCAGGCGCGGCAGGCTGGCACCAGCTCGGTGCGGTGGCCGCAACTCGTGTGTTCGAGGACGACCGGACCACCGCCAGGACCTGCCAGGTGGCGATCGCCCCACTGCATCAAGCTGACCACCACCGGATAGAGATCGACGCCTCTGCGCGTCAAGTGGTACTCGAAGCGCGGTGGATGCTCCTGGTATAGCCGCTTGGAGAGGATCCCGTGCGCGACGAGTCGCCGGAGCCGAGCGGCCAGGACGTTGCGGGCGATACCGAGGTGTTGCTGGAGCTGATCGAAGCGGTGGGTACCGAGGAACATCTCGCGGATGACAAGCACGCTCCAGGTATCGCCGAAGACGTCGAGTGTACGCGCGATCGAGCATACGTCCGGAGTGCGCAGTGGATAGCTGACACGGCTGGCCACGCGCAAAGCATAAGCCAGGTGGGTTGCGCTCAGCAACTGACCCTGCTAGTGTGAGTTTCTGTGAAAAACTTACCACACGACCGGCTGGCCGATCTGCGCGTTCAGCCGCCACCTGTTGCCCGATTAATTGGATTTGAACCCGTTGAGCTTGCCTCCGGACGGGCCGTTTTCCAACTAGAGGTGGATTCGGCGCGCCACGCCAATCCAATGGGCACGTTGCACGGTGGCATCCTGTGCGATTTGGCCGATGCTGCAATGGGCTACGCATATGCCTCAACGCTCGGCGATGACGAGACGTTCACCACAGTCGAGCTAAAAATCAATTTCCTTCGGCCGGTGTGGCGCGGCCGTGTGTACGCGACGGCGAAATTGGTGAGTGGCGGGCGAACAATCGGGTTACTCGAGTGCGACATGGCCGATGCCTCCGGCAAGCTGGTGGCCCGAGCCAGCAGCACCTGCATGACGCTGCGGGGACAACAGGCGGAGGGCCGTTGATCAAGAACCTTGCGCTGATTTGCCTCGCCTCACCACGATCCTCGGTGGCACCATTGCGGCTCGATCGCACGCGATTGGCAATCAACTGCGACAACAACAACGCCTATGCTGCTGAGCAAGCCGCACTCGACGACCGTTTAATGGACAAATTCCCCGAGAACACCAGCGCGGCCGCGACCGACGCGATTAACGCCGACCTGACACAACCACCGGGACGATGTGCTCGGTGGCGGCGGCAGGCGAAAGTGCCTGTCGCCGCGTGAACCGGTACTTGCTCATAGCTACTGCTCCACGTGCCGCTCGATCAGTGGCAGACGAGAGCCACCGTCGTCGAAATGGCCAACCGCCCAGACTGTGTCACCTACCGCGGCAGCACCCGCGAGAATATTCGTGCCCGAACCCGGATTCGGGGCGTTTACAACATGAAACCCACCGTCTCCGCGCAACACGAGTGCCTGGTTGTTGTCGGTGCTCAGATTCACGAACGTGCCCACGGGCCAGACCAACCCATCATTGGCAGCGACACCCCACAACGTGGTCCAGATGGTGCCAACTGCTGGCAGGGACACGACGTCTGGATTTTCATGCGAGGCGAAGTGCTCCACCAACGGGTGCCCGCCCGCTGAGGCGTCCGTCGTTTCGCCGACCGCCCACAGGCCGTCACGATCGGCGCTGATCGCATACAGTGCCGCGGACGCCGAGCCATGACTTGCCGAAGGCAGGACAGACCAGCGCTCGCCATCCCAGTGCACGATCAACTCGTGGTCGGGCAAGCCCGCATCATTGCGTTGTCCCACGGCCCACACGTCATCCGGCGCGAGCGCGAGAACTCCGTACAGGTGGTTGCCGCTCGACCCAGGATCTGGACTGGAGACAACCTGCCACGCGGAGCCGTTCCAGTGCTCGATTAATGAGCCGAACCTGCCGTCATTGGCCTGCTGCTCGCCAACTGCCCAAACGTCGGAGTCGGATAGCGCGGCAGTCCCGAACAACAGGTCGCGTTCGGGATCTGGCTGCGGAACATCGTCAATATGCCAGGCACTGCTGCCCGGATCCCAACTCTCCACCAGCGCTCGCGTCTTGAAGTCACTGTTCAAATGGACGCCCACTGCCCAAGCGCGACGCTGCGCAGATGAGACACCAAACATGGTGTTGAAGTTCGGCCCCGCGTTTGGCGTCGGCGTGCTGATCCAGCGCGCGCCGTCGAAATGCATCGCCAGGCTCAGAGTGGCGTCCTGGTTGCTGGACGGAGCGTCCGGTAGAAAGTTGCCAACCGCCCACACGTCATTGGGCGCGTCGCCGGAGACCGCACCCAGGCTGTTGTCATTGGTACCGAGCACCGGCGCCGGCACAACCGACCAGCCGCCGGAACTCTCACTATGCGACGTATAGGTGACGGGTTCTGTCGGAGTTGGCGACGGGGTGGAGTACGCCGGCGTTGAAAGCGCAGTTGTGTGAGCGACTTCGGAGCCAGTCACAGCGAAGAGAGGTGCCAGAGGCTTGACATTCGCCGCGTCGCAGGTGAACTCCAGACAGCTCAGACCAAGTGAGAGTTGGATCGTGCGCAACAGCGAATAATGGTTGTACGCGGTTGCGTCCTTGATCTTGCGTGGTCCGTGGTTCGTGACCACAATCGCGGCAACCTGGCCACCGCCAGGATTCGAGTCGCAGCAACCTGCGTTGTCATCACCCTCGTCATACACAATGGCAATGGCGTTGTTGCCTGATGGCCAGAAGCTTGCGCCAGTAATCTCGGCCACCAGTTGGCCAAGATAGGCGTCGCCAGTGGCCACCAGGTGCTGGTCTTGTGGATCGAAGGGGTTGCCGGAGTCGATGCAGTATGGCGGATCGCCGTGCTCGTCGTGGCATTCGTCGGGTATGACGTAGTTGAAGGTAGGTACGTGGCCCGAGGCGAGATCGTCCTGTAGTTGCTCGATCGGGACCTGGCGCGACCAGTCGGCGGCATTGCGCGAGGTCGTGAAGTTCTGGATTGCGTCGTGTTTGGACACGTACAACGGGTCGATGTCTGGCGAGCCGTTGCAGCGGAACGGATAGCAGATGCCTTGATACCCGGCGTAAGGCAGCGCCTGCAGGTAGGCCTTCCACGTGATGCCTGCCTGGTCGAGCTGACTGATGAGACTCGGCTTGTCTCGGGTGTTGATCCAGTAGGGATCGTCGCTGCTTACACCGAAGAAGTTGCCGCCGAGCAGTGCAACATAGTTCGGTTCGCTCGGATGACTTACGCCGAAATAATTCGTGGCCAGTCCGAATTGGTTCGCCAGCGCATTGAGATTCGGCGCGGCCGGATTGCCGATGACGTCGGTGAATCCATGGTTTTCTTCGACGATCACGAAGATGTGGTCGTACCGCGGCACGCCCGCCGGTGGCGCGGCAAGCGCGGGGGTCAGCGAAAGCGCGGCGAACAGAGTGCAGACCAACAGAAACGCGACGTGTCGCTGCATAGCACTGACGAGGCTATGCCCTGTCGCTCGCGCAATCTTGGCAACTCGCAAACTGCTAACGCTGCAATTGGCAGACGTTAACGCAGAGCCGGCGCTGGCAGCTCTCCGCCTGTTGACTCAATAGCGAGTGGATTTCGCCGAATTCGGCGCGAGGTCCAGGGTCATGCAATTCGAAGACCGTCAGGCGGCGTTTGCGACATCGAATCTGGCGGAGGTCCGCAGCCACGTCATGAGATCCGCAGCAGGCAACGGCCGGCTCATGTAGTAGCCTTGCGCCTCATCGCAACCGGATCGCACCAGCAGGTCCCAGGTTCGCTCGTCCTCCACGCCTTCGGCCACGACGCGGCGACCCAGGCTATGACCTAGATCGATGATTGCGCGCACCACGGCCGCGTCGTCGATGCTGGTGGCCATATCGCGCACGAAGCCACGATCGATCTTGATCTGGGTAACCGGCAGCCGTTTGAGGTACGCCAGCGAAGAATAGCCAGTCCCAAAGTCGTCGATCGCGATGGTGAGGCCCATGGCTTGCAGGCATCGGAGGGTTTCGAGCGCTTGCTTCGCATCGCTCATCGCCGCCGACTCGGTGACCTCCACCTCCAGCAGTCCTCGGACCAGGGGGGTCTCGTCCAACAGCGCCGCCACGGTGCCGACCAGGCCGGGATCTTGCAAATTCCGCATCGATAGATTTACGGCGACGGCCAGGCTCATGCCTCCGCGACGCCAGTCGGCAATTTGCGCCACGGCGGTGCGCAAAACCCAGAGGGTCAGCGGTTTGATCAGGCCGGTTTGCTCCGCCAGCGAAATAAATGCGTCGGGCGGCACCAGACCGCGGGTTGGATGTTGCCAGCGCACCAAGGCTTCCACTCCGACAACCTGATTCGTGCGCATGTCGAGTCGTGGTTGGTAATGCAGTCGCAGCTCGTCGCGCTCGATGGCATGTCGCAGATCGGCAATAAGAGTGAGCCGGTCCGAAGTATCGCGGTCCAGGTCGGCGTGATACACGCGATGACCACCACCAGCTGCCTTTGCCGCGTACATCGCCGCATCGGCGTGCCGCAACAACGTAATTGGGTCGCGCCCATGTTCGGGTACAAGGGCGATGCCGATACTCGCGCTGATTTCAACGTCGTGGTCCGCCAGCTGCAATGGAATGTCCAGCGCCTGCAGTAGCGTGTCAGCCGTCCCTTGTGCAGCTTCGGCGTCGGCATCTGACAGCAATACTGCGAATTCGTCGCCACCGAGCCGGGCGACCGTCGCGGACGGATCCAGCGCGCCACGTATCCGGTTAGCAACGAATTGCAGCAGCGCGTCGCCGTGGTGGTGCCCGAGCGTGTCGTTGACATCCTTGAACCGGTTGAGGTCGAGCAACAGGACTGCGGCCTTCGGAGTGTTTGAGGCGATCCGCTCCGCAAGGCGTTCCAGGAGCAAAGCCCGGTTTGAAAGGCCGGTCAGCGGATCGTGCAACGCCTGATGGCGCAATGCGGCCTCCGCCCGAACGCGTTCGTCCTGATCGCTGAGCACGGCACGCAGTCCGACGGCGAGCCCAAGGAGCAGCGCAAGCGCCACGATACCGACGACGATCGGAATCGTGTGTTGCACATCGGCATGCACCGTGCTGGACGAATCGTGCGCACGCGTATTCAACGTCTGCGCGAGCTCATCCAATGCAGCCGAGACCGGCCGATCCTTCAAGTAGGTGAGATTGGCCGCGGCCTGTTGTACGACGAAGGGATCGCCGCCCTGAAGCACCACGCCGATGGCATCACTTGATCCTGCGCGGTAGGGTCGCAGGGCCGCGATCGCATCGTCGATAAGCGCGTGCTCCGCTGGGGTGAGCGCGGAGTTGGCCTGCAAGTCTGCCAGGCCGGCGTTGATCTGTTCGTCGTAACCTGCCACTTCGGCGGCTGTCCGGGCGACGCGAAGCGAGTCCGTATTGAACAGATACGCGTCCTTCAGGACCTTGTGGCGGGTGATAAACACCCCATTGAGATCGTCAGCCTGTCTCGCGGCGGCCATGGTCGTGTCGACCAGAGCCGCATATTCGTCGGTCGCCGCGGCTAGACGCCACAGGCCGAAACCAGCGCTGCCGCCGACAAGAAGGAGCACTAGACCAAGGGCGAGCAAGAGCTTCGATCGCGGACCAAGCCCGCCTGCAGCAAGGAGCGCTCGGGACGTCATGTAGAGGCCGTTCGGCTCCCGCGCATCATCTGGCATCCACCCACCGGATTTGATCATCGGCACATGGGCGTGCACTCAATAGTCGGATGACGAAGCCATCGGTACCCGAGTCGCCGGGCCTACGTGACGGCCGATGCGGCGAGCGCCGTGGTGATCCTCGTCGCCATATCGGCCACCGTGTCGGCACGCTTGCCGTTTTTGTCAGTCCCGAACTCGGAGGAGTGATGAACTCCATATATGAATTCCGGGATACGCCGGTGGTTAGTGGTGGAAGCCGCCTGGTCAGTCACAAGTGCTCCACTTGCGTTTACGCGCGCTTAAGCTTTCACGTCGTCGCGGCGCGCTAGCGTGAGAAACCAAGGTTACCTATTTTCGTTGTTCGGGGGCTTTGTCAGTGCAGCAAAGCGTTGATCGCATTCTGACTACGCATGTCGGCAGCCTGCCGCGGCCGGTACAGTTACTCGCGTTGCTCGAGGGAAGGGACCAACAGGAGGTCGAAAAGGACGCAGTCTTCGAAGAACGTGTCAGCGACGCGGTCCGGGCAATTGTTCGCCGCCAGGTCGAAGCGGGAATCGACGTCGTCAACGATGGCGAAATGAGCAAGGTGACGTATGCCACGTACGTTACCGAGCGCCTGACTGGATTCGATGGCGAAAGCCGCGAGCCTGTTCGACAGCCAGCCGAAGCCGTCGATTTCCCCGAGTACTACCAGACGCTCATGGGCTCGTTAGGTACGCTCAAGCGACCCGTATGCACCGGTCCAATCGCCTGGCGCGGCGACGCTTGCGTGCGGCGCGATATCGACAATCTGCAACGCGCAGTCGCCGTCGACTCTCCCGCTGAGGCATTCATGACCGCCGCGTCGCCTGGAATCGTCTGCGACTATCTCGCCAACGATTACTACTCCACTGAGGAGGCCTACCTGTACGCGGTCGCCGATGCGATGCGGTGCGAATATCGGGCGATTGTCGACGCCGGCGTCGTTCTGCAATTAGATGCACCGGATCTGACTGCCGCGTTCCGGCCCGACATTCGGGCAGCCGCCGAGCTGCGCGTCGACGCCATCAATCACGCGCTCCAGGGACTGCCTGAGAACCGAGTGCGGCTCCACTTGTGCTGGGGAAACTCGGAGGCGCCCCACACACGCGACATTCCGCTGGGGTCCATCTTCGACATTGTCGTGAAGGCGCGCGCTCAGGCCATTTCGTTCGAGGCTGCCAATCCGCGCCACGCCCACGAATGGAAATACTTCGCCGACCACACGCTGCCCGAAGGTAAAGTCATCGTGCCTGGCTTGCTGGACTCCACGACCAATTTTGTCGAGCATCCAGAGCTGGTGGCCGAACGCCTGGTGCGGTACGCCGAGCTGGTCGGCCGCGAAAATGTCATCGCCGGCACTGACTGCGGTTTTTCGACGTGGGCGCGGGCACAGCCGTTGGTGCATCCAACCGTTACCTGGGCCAAATTCAAGGCGCTGTCCGAAGGCGCCAGGTTGGCTTCCGATCGACTCTGGGCCCCTGCGGAGCGTCGCACGAATCGAGAACTGCGCGTAAACCCCGCGTAAACAGATCATGTCCGGGGTATTCGCGTCCCGACTCGACGCGTAGCCTCGCAAGGTGAAGGTTTTTGTCTCAGCTGCAACCCTGCTACTCACGGCTGCCGTGGTCGGCGCATTGGGTGTCATCACCGCCACCGCTGACAGCCCGGATCAAGCGCCCATCGTCACGTTGCCCGGCTATCGTGTGGCCGTCTTCGCGCGTGGCACCAGCGCCTATTCTCACCCTGACCCGATTGTGGCGGCGGCTGGTCATGTGTTCGTCGCCTTCCAGAACAATTCTGCGAAAGATGGCAGCAGCGGCGCCAGCACGATCGTCGATTATTCACGCAACGGACATATAAACCGTACCTACAGCGTGCCGGGCCACGTCGACGGGATGCGACTCGATCCTGCCACTCACCAACTCTGGGTGACCGCGAATGAGGATGGCAATCCAAGCGGTGCAATCATCGATCCGACAGCTGGCACAGTAAAGCCATTTACGTTTCCAACGCCGCCACATGGCGGTGGTTATGACGACCTCGCGTTTCACGCGGGCAGGGCTTTCATCGCGGCGTCAAACCCGAACCTGAATAGCGCTGGTGTCAACGTCTTCCCTGCCGTTGACACAATCGTGGTGAACGACGGCAAGGCCACTCTCACTCCGGTGTTGGCCGGCAATGCGACTGCGCTGGATACAACAACCAACCAAACCGTCACGCTCAACCTGACGGATCCGGATTCGATGACCATCGATCCATCAGGTGCTGTCGTGCTGGTCGATCAAGCCGATAGCGAAATCGTGTTCATCCACAATGCCGCGACGCCACAGCAGTCCGTGACTCGGGTTCCGACTGGCACCCAACTTGACGACACCGTGTGGGCGACCAAGGATCGCGGAACACTGTTTGTCGTCGACAGTCCAGCAAACACTATCTACACGTTGACGTCCGATTTCAAACCGGGCACCGTTTACACCGAGGCTCCCAATGACTCCGGCGTCGCAGGTTTCGTTGGCACTGTCGATCTGAAGACCGGCGTCGTCACACCCATCGCGATTGGCTTCAGCAGCCCAACTGGCCTGCTATTCGTGCCCGACGCGAACGACGACGATGATCCATCATGACGGGCTTCGCACGTGAATCCGAAGATGGTCGGCCTGAGACTGAATTCTCAGCTGCTGGAGAGAGCCAACTACGTGCGTCGCGGCCAACAGCTCTTCGGCGGCATACGTAGCGGTAACAGCCAGTACGCGCATGCCAGCAGCCAGTGCCGCGGCGATGCCTGATGGTGCATCTTCCACCACAACACACTCTCTCGGCAGAACGCCGAGCTGCATTGCCCCGGCGAGATAGCACGCCGGGTCAGGTTTGCCCGTCGACACGTCGTCGCCGCAGACCATCACGTTCGGCAGCGGGAGTCCAGTTATCTTCAGGCGGAACTCCGCGACGTCGCGAAGGCCCGAGGTGACAATTGCCCACGAGTCTGGCGGAAGCTTGCACAGCAGCTCGCTCGCGCCTGGCACCGTGTAGACGCCCTCGGCTGTGTTCGACTCGCGCGCGCCGAGCGCGAGCGCCTCATCGGCCGCGTTCAGCAGCGGAGCGACTTGCCGTATCGTTTCCTCCGCCCGCCGTCCGTGCGCCGCGCGCAAAATCTGTTCGATGTCCAGGCCATGCTGCAGCGACCAGGTATGCCACGTTCGCTCAACGCATTCGCGCGAGTTGACGAGAACACCATCAAGGTCAAAGAGGATCGCCTTGCACGTCAGAAACGTGGTCAGATACTAAGCCGGGACGGGGCTCGAGAGGTAGCTCCAGACCAGATCGGCACAGGTGACGGCCAGTGGCCGGGCTTTCACGTCCAGGTCTTGCAGAGCGGTCCAGCCCAGGCCGCCTTCGGCTGAGAGCTCGCTCATCACGACGTTATACGTGCGACTCTCTTCGAGGTCCTCCGCGACAACGTCGTCACCGGTTGCGAGCAAGACCGGTGCGGCGCCGAGAAAGAAGTTGACTCCGGATAGGTTCCGAATGAGTTCTTTCAGTCGACCACCGTCAATGCTGATCTCCATCAGCTGCTCCGCATTTGGATAGGCGGTCATCACTTCCAGGTGGCTGACACTGTCGGCATCTGGCAAGGGATTCAGCATATACAGACGCCCGATCATGGCAATCGCGCCAACGGTTGCCTTGCCGCTGGCGCGTACAGCCGCCACCAGGAGTTGCAGCTGGCGGTCGGCACCGGGGAGCGTTGGAAGCACGACGCGCTCGTCGCGAAGCGGTTGCAAACGCGCCAGCTCGTCGCCGCGGACGGCGAGGAATTTCGCGCTCTCCGGCACCGTCTCGTCCTGCGGCAGGAGCCTGGCTTGCACACTGATCGATCCCAACGCGGAGCGCGTAAGCGTGAGACGGTTGACGTTGACCCCGTGCGCTCCAGCGTTGCACACCACGATTCCGTCGATGACCGGAGCAGGACTGAGCGCTTCGTGGCTGTGACCACCCAGAATTGCCGCGACCTTGGAGCTTTTGATCGATGGAATGAGATCGGTGTCGCTGAAGTCCTCCGTCTTGAAGCCCAGATGCGAGAGGATCACGATCGAGTGCACCAGCGGACTCAGGGCCGAGGCCGCACGCAGAACCGACGCGCGCGCATCGAGAAACGTTACTCCGGCCAGCACCGATCGTGGTACCAATCGGACCGTCATCGTCGTGGTCAGTCCAAGCATCCCAATGCGCAGACCCTCCAGCTCCACGATGTACGCCGGGGCGATCGCTTGCTGCAGGTCCTCGTCGGCGAACTGGAGGTTTGTGCTGACCAGGCGTCGTCCCGCGGTGATCAACTCGCGCAGGCTACGCGGCCCGCGCTCCAGGTCATGATTGCCGATGGCCGCAAGGTCGTAGCCCGCGGCGGCAAGCAGGCGACTGGTCGCGCCGGCATCGACTGCACACCACCACGTACCTCCGCCGAAAACCGAATCGCCGCCATCCACCACCAGCGTCGGCTCGACAGCGCGTTCGGTCTCGATGGTCGAGGCGATGCGTGCAAGGCCGCCAAACTGAGTCCGGGCATCGACGGATGAATGCAGGTCATTGGTGTGCAGGATCGTCAACGTCCCACTGGCCGTTTCGTCGAATGGTTCCATTCGCTCCAGCGGGAGGAGCGCATCACCTTGCCAGTACAGCGGCGTCAGCCGTGGAGTGTTCACGTTGGTTATCACCTCTGCCGATCTCCGTATGGGTCGAGTGCGTCGCGGATGCCATTGCCGATAAAGTTCACGCTGAGCACGGTCAGCAGAATCAAAATACCCGGGAAGAACCAGAGCCACCAGGCGGTGTCCAGTCGTTCGAGTGCGCGGTCCATCATATTGCCCCAGCTCGCAGTTGGCGGCTGGACTCCGACACCCAGGAAGCTCACGTAGCTCTCCAGCAAGATCACGTTCGAGATGCCGAGCGTCGCAGACACGATAATTGGAGCCAGCGTATTGGGCAGAATGTGGCGGAACATGATGGCGATGTCGCGGGCGCCAACGGCACGGGCAGCGATCACGAACTCCTGTTGCTTCAGCGAAAGCATGTTGGCCCGCACAATGCGCGCGAGGCCCATCCAGCTCGTGAAGCCGAGCACGAGGATGATGACGAACACGCTGCCGCTCACGGTGCTCCCGAGGAACTGAACCTCCGGTAATTTGTTGCCGATGAACTTCGAGAGCACCAGCAGTAGGAACAGGAGTGGAATGCTGAGCTGCGCCTCGGTGTAGCGCATAATAATGGCGTCGATCCAACCGCCGTAGTAGCCGGCGATCTCACCGAGCATCGTGCCGACGATTGTCGTAATGGTGACCGCCAGGACGGCGATCGCCAGGGAGATCTGACCGCCATAGATCGTTCGCGCCAGCACGTCGCGTCCAACGGCATCTGTGCCCATCGGGTATTCAATCGACGGCCCGAGCCACTTGTCCTTCAAGTTCAGCGCATTGGCCTTGTCGCCACTCACCGCGAACGAACCGATGACGATGTAGAGCACGATGAGAACGAGGATCAACGTTCCGACTACCGCCATGCGATGAGCCAGAAACCGCTGCCACGCCAGCGTCAGCGGCGAGCGAGATTCGGCCGTCTTCGACTGCGTGACGCGTGGCGATAGGACACGCGACCGCTCAACCGTTGTCGCCACGTCAGCCACGCGCCCCTGCCAGTCGTACGCGCGGATCCAGAGCTGAATAGGTGAGATCGGTGAGCAGTTGGAACACGACCACAGCGACCGCGATCAACATAAGGATGCCCATCAGCACCGGATAATCCGCTGTTCCGATACTCTCGATAAACAGTTGCCCCATGCCCGGCCAGGCGAATATTCGCTCGGTGACCACTGCTCCGCCCAACAGAAACGGCAGATCCAGCCCCACGATCGTAATGAGTGGCAGCGCCGCGTTCTTCAAGACGTGGATCCCAAATACATAGCGTTCGCGCAGGCCCTTCGCCCGTGCGGTTCGCACGTAATCACGATTCATGACCTCCAGCACGCTCGACCGCACATAACGGTTCAGTCCGGCTGCGCTGATGATTGCGAGGCTCGCGACCGGCAGGAGCATATGGCGGAGCAGGTTTGGCAGCGTGTGCTCCTCCCCGACCTCGAACATGCCGGCGATCGGGGTGTACGGCAGTCCCCATCGATGGAACGCGGTTGAGAAGATATAGATCATCGCCAGCGACACGAAGAACACCGGCATGGAATAAAAGATGAATGCCCAGCTGGTCAGCGCGTTGTCCCACGCGCTGTACTTGTGCAATGCGGAAAATGTGCCCAGAGCAAACGCGAGAATCAGAATGATCGCATATGTTGGCAGCATGAGCAACAGCGTGTTCGGCAGACGTTCGGCGATGCGCTGTTGCGTAGGTTGGTGGGTGGTCAGGGATGTTCCCAGGTCGCCGCGCAGGATGCCCTTACGTTGACCCTGAATGAACGTCGACGGATCCCCGTTGCCGTTGACGTCGACGGTCGTCCAGTCGTTTCCGATGAGCCAATACACGTACTGGAGATAGATTGGTTTGTCCAGACCCATGCGGCGTCGCATCACCTGCAACTCTGCGCCAGTCGGCGGACGCTGGCTACTCATCTGAATTGCCAGCGGATCGCCGATGTTGTTCATAATCACGAACAGGATGACGCTGACGATCCCAAGTTGCGGGATGGCCAAAAGTAATCTCTGGAGAACGTAGCGTCCCATCAAGATGCGCGCTTGGCGTCCACTCGCATGACAGCTCGCGCCTAGGACCCGGCGCGGGTCATGTCCGCGAGGCTGATCAACGGATTCCCAGCGAAGCCGCCCCAAACGAACCCTTGAATATTCTTGTTCAGCACGAGCGCGGTCGTTCGCTTCACCATGTAGATGGTGTAGACCTTGTCGGCGATGATGTTCTGGATCTGGTTGACGGCGTTCTGCCGGTCATCCGGGTTCATTGCGGTGCCGAGCAACTTCCAGTTCTGATCGATCTCGGGATCGCAGAACTGGCTGCCGTTCTCTCCACCCGGGTTCCGATCGCTCGGAATGTCGGCGCATCCATACAATTGAAACTGGTTGATGGTGTCAACACCCGTCGCCCAGTGCATAAGATACAGATCATACGCACCCGTTGCGTAGGGACCGCCTGACGATACGGGTCCGTAGAAGACTCCCAGGTTGAACGTGTCGATACCGCTGATCTTCACGCCAATTTTGCCGAGCATCTCCTGCACGGTCAGCAGCGTGTTTTCGTACTCGCTCGAGTCAGTCGAGGCCAGCGTGGCCGCCTTGAGGACGAGCGGAGTACCGTCGTCCACGCCTGCCACACCATGGGCTTTGGCGACTCCATCGCCGGTGTCGTCGTACCAGCCGGCCTGGCGTAAGAGGTTTTTGGCGCCATCGGGGTCATATCCAAAGAATGGTGTGTTGGGGTTGTACCAGGCAGTGCCGTCCCAGTAACTGTGCGGCACTTCGGTCTTGCCGTCGTACAAATTGTCGACGATGTACTGCCGGTCGATGCCCATTTCGATGGCTTTGCGAACATTGAGGTCTTTCAACGCTGGAAAGCCCTTCGGTCCCTGGTTCATCTCAAGCTCGACACGCTCTCCTTCGAAGGGTGTCTGTAGTTGAACCGTGTTGGGGTTCTGGTTGGCGAGGTCGTACGCTTGGAGGAACGGAATGTCAAATGCGTTGAAGTCGGAGTCGCCACTGGCAAGCAGCTGCTTCAGGACGTTTGCGTCCGGATAGAAGCTAACCACCACCTCGTCGAAGTACGGCGTCTTCCAGTACTTGGGGTTGCGCGTAAAGCGAACGAATTGGCCAGACTGCCACTCGGCGAACACGTAGGGTCCGTTGCCAACGGTTGGCGCACGGAGGTAATCAGTCATCGTGTCCATGCCTTTGTGGTCCTTCACAGCGGCTTCGTACGGTGCGCGTAGCACATGTGCAGGCAGCGGAGGAATCCAAGCATTGGCCCATTCAGGCTGAGGCCCGGCAAATGTGATCACGACGTCTTTGTCCGTTGCGCCCTGGGTGATGCTGTCCACTTTGGCGCCATAGATGAAGCGATATGACGCGCGCAGATTGCTG
>JAFAZN010000259.1 GCA_019239775.1 Chloroflexota bacterium | reverse complement strand
TCGTGGCGAGCGTCTGGTCGCCGCGACGATATTGGATGTCGATTGGCTGATCGAGGTGAGACTGCGTCAGGTCTCGGAAGGACTGAACGGTCACCGGTTGACCGTCGAAGGCGATAATCTGGTCGCCAGATTGGAGACCGGCCGCCTGCGCAGGGCTGCTGTCTGCAACTTCGGCGATGTTCACGGCGCTGTCCGGGGAAACGCCTGGAATACCGACGATGAACACCATCGCGAACGCGGCAACGGCCAGGAGGAAGTTCATGCCACTGCCCGCGGCCAGCACGAGCGCGCGGATCGGCCTCGGTTTGCTGGCGAAGCTGCCCGGCGCGCTCGGATCTTCCTCCCCGAGCATTTTGACGAAGGCGCCGAACGGGATCCAGTTGATCGAGTAGATCACGCCGTTTTTGGCCTTATAGCCCCAGATGCGGGGCGGCAGGCCGAAGCCGAACTCCTGGACGGTGATGCCCGAGAGTCGGGCTGTGATGAAGTGGCCGAGCTCGTGGACGAACATCATCAGGCTGATGATGGGCAGGAACCACAGGAAGTTCATCGGAAGGGTGCCGGCATCATAACAATCGGGTTGTTAAGGTCGAGCTAATACGCTCCCGAGGCCTTACGCGGTCCAGGACTGGGCGTAGCCGCGGGCCCAGGTGTCCGCGGCCAGGACTTCTTCTAACGATGGGTTCGGCTTTGGATCGTGCGCTTCGAGGGCTGATTCGATCAGGTGCGCGATATCCATGTAGGCGAGGTCGTGGGCCAGAAATCGCGCCACGGCGATCTCGTTGGCGGCATTCAGAACGGTTGGCGCGGTTCCGCCTGCGCGACCAGCGGCGTACGCCAGCCCCAGGCAGGGATATTTCGGAGAGTCGACCGCGGCAAAGGTCAGCTGGCCGACGGCTGCAAGATCGAGTCGTTCGACAGGAGCGCCCAGCCGGCACGGATGAGCCATGGCGTACTGGATGGGCAATCGCATATCCGGCAAGCCCAGCTGAGCTTTCACCGACCCATCGATAAACTCGACGAGCGAGTGGATCACGCTCTGGTGATGGATGACCACGTCGATACGGTCGAAGCCCAATCCAAACAGCCAGTGCGCTTCGATCACCTCCAGGCCTTTGTTCATCAGGGTCGCGGAGTCAATGGTGATCTTCGGGCCCATATTCCAGGTCGGGTGCTGCAGCGCCTCCGCGGGAGTGACATCGGTCAATGAGGCAGATGAGCGGTCGCGGAATGCGCCCCCAGAGGCAGTCAGGACCAGGCGCTGAACACGTTCGGTATACGGTTCCTCGCCCTGGAGGCACTGCCAGATTGCGCTGTGTTCGCTATCGATAGGCAGTAACGCGGCACCGGACGATCGAGACGCCTCGGTGACCAGGTGGCCGGCCATGATCAGTGTCTCTTTGTTCGCCAGCGCAACCGGCTTGCCTGCATCAAGGGCGGCGATGCTGGGACGAAAACCGACCGTGCCACTGGTCGCGACGACCAGCAGGTCGACTTCGGGATCGGTGGCCAGAGCAACCAGACGGTCGGCGCCGTGTTCAGAGGTGAGGCAGGCGACGCGAGGCGAAAATTCCGCCACCTGCGCGTCAAACATAGCGGAGGGCCGGGCAGCGACCAACGCCGAGATGCTGAACTCATCGGGGTGCCAGCGCACCACGTCCAGCGTTTGCTGGCCGATCGAGCCCGTGCTGCCGAGCAGGGCAATCCGCTTCATAACCAGAAATTGCGAACGGCGGACAGATAGAGGACGGCGAGCGGCGCGCACAGCAGCAAACTGTCCATGCGATCGAGCAAACCGCCATGCCCGGGGATCAACACGCCCGAGTCTTTCACGCCTGTCTGCCGTTTGAGGAGCGACTCCACCAGGTCACCGACGATCGTGCCGAGCGCTATCACCAGGCCGTACCCGGCGCCCAGAAGTGGATTGAGGTGCAGCAGGGTCGCCGCCACAAGCCCAACGATGGCGGGTGCGACCAGGCCGGCCGCGGCGCCTTCGACAGATTTCTTTGGACTGATGGCTGGCGCCAGAGGTGTACGGCCGATCGCTCGACCGACGAAAAATGCGCTGCTGTCGCACACCCAGCTGAGGACCAGCAAGGCCATAACCCAGAATCCCGGCCAGAGCGAGGGGAAATCCCGCAGCGGCACGTAGTACAGCATGAAGCCGCCAAGGTAGAGCGCGAGGCCGAACGAGAGCGACCACTCCAGAAGGATTCTCTCGGACCACTGGCGTACGAGCAACGAGGCCAGACTGGCCACAAGCGCGAGCGCCACCAGCAGCGTCGTGTCCAATTGAAGGCGCGTGGCCAACGGCAGCGCGGCTGAGAGACCCACCAGCAGCCAGTCCAAGGGGGTGTAGCCGGCCGAGCGCAGCATCGACCGCACCTCGAGGGCCGCGTACGCGGTGGCGATTGCGAGAAATACGGCGTAGACCGGCTCGCCAATGAAGGCGATGAACAGCAGGAGTGGGACGGCGACGAGGCCGCTGAGGACGCGAAGGGTGAGTGAACCCGTTAGCTGAGGCCGCCGAACCGTCGGACTCGCCGCCCGAACTCCGAGAAAGCCTGGTACAGCTCCTCGCGCCCGAAGTCGGGCCAGCATATCGGAGTCGAATAGTACTCGGCATACGCCGCCTGCCATAACAGAAAGTTGCTGAGGCGGAAGTCGCCGCCAGTGCGAATCACCAGGTCGAGGTTGGGAAGTCCGGCGGTATCCAGGTGGCGATCGACGACCTCTTCGGTCAGTTCCTCGGGACGGATGCCAGTCGCCAACGCACGCTGGACGGCCCGCGCGATCTCCGCGCGACCGCCGTAGTTGAATGCCACGTTGAGGACCAGACCGGTGTTGTTCCGTGTCAGCGCGACTGCAGCCTTAATGCGATCCACCAGGCGGGGCTGGATACCTTCCAGGGCGCCGATGTGTCGGATCTGGACGTTGTTGCGATGAAGCTCGGCGGCTTCCTTGTCGATGCGCTGCGCCAGCAAGCGCATGAGACCGAACACTTCGTCCGCTGGCCGACGCCAGTTTTCGGTGGAAAAGGCATAGATGGTCAGGCACTCGACGCCAGCATCGGCACAGGCGACGGTGATGCGCCGGACGTTCTCGGTCCCCGCGTGATGGCCGGCGAGGCGCGGCAGCCCGCGGCGATTGGCCCAACGGCCGTTGCCGTCCATGATAATGCCGACATGCGCCGGCACCGTCTCAGGCGTTGCGTGGGGTGTGGGTTCGGGCTCGGTGCCTGCCGCAAGCGTCACAGAGTCGGCTAGACCTCCATGACTTCGGTCTCTTTGCTTCTGGACACGTCGTCGACTTTCTTGACGAATTGATCCGTGAGCTTCTGCAAGCGCTCCTGGGCGCGGCGTTCATCCTCTTGCGAGATGCCGCCGTCCTTCTCCGCTTTTCTCAGGTGATCCAGGGCATCCCTGCGGCAATTCCGAACGGCGACGCGGGCCTCTTCGGCGCGGTGGTGCACCTGCTTCACAAGTTCCTTGCGGCGGTCCTGGGTGAGCTGAGGCAGGACGAGCCGGATGACCTGACCGTCGTTGGTCGGATTGATGCCGAGGTCGGACTTCTGGATGGCCTTTTCGATGGGGCCGAGCATCGTGCGATCCCAGGGTTGGACCAACACCATGTGCGGGTCTGGCGCGCTGATATTGGCGACGCCGTTGATCGGGGTCGGCGAGCCGTAGTAGTCCACCTGGATGCGATCCAACAGTGTCGGGCTGGCTCGGCCGGTGCGCACCGATTGGAGGTCGCGGCCCAGGATCTCGACCGCCGTGGTCATACGGTGCTCGGCGGATTTGATGATCTCATCAAGAGAGTCTTGAGGCACGGCTGCGTCCCTTCGGATGGTGACGAACTCTTGCTTGTGTGGACAATATCTCGGAGATATCAAAGTCTGCTACTTCAGAACCGTTTGGGTCGTGGCCCAACGGGTCGAGCGCTCCCAAACTCAGAAAGCCACGGGTGGAAGGAAACGGGTGTTAGGTCACACGTGACTCGGAGCTCAGGAGACCAGGGTGCCAACGCTACGGTCACCTTCCACGAGGCGTGGGAGGTTTCCTTCGTTGGTGAGGTCGAAGACGATGATGGGCAATTTGTTGTCCATGCACAGGGTGAGCGCGGTACTGTCCATGACGCGCAGGCGGCGCTCCAGCGCTTCCATATACGTAAGCTCAGAGAACTTGCGCGCACTGGCATCGCGGTTCGGGTCGGCGTCGTAGACACCGTCCACGCGGTTCTTTGCCATCATCAGGACCTCCGCGCCGATCTCCAGGGCGCGTAGGGATGCCGCGGTATCGGTGGTGAAGTACGGATTCCCGGTACCAGCCACGAAGATGACGACGCGGCCCTTCTCGAAGTGGCGGATAGCGCGGCGGCGAATATAGGGCTCGCATACCTCGGTCATCTGCACTGCGCTCTGCACACGCGTGTGCAGTCCGATGCGCTCCATGCCCGATTGCAGCGCCAGGCCGTTAATGACGGTCGCCAACATACCCATGTTGTCGGCCGTCGGTCGGTCCATGCCACGCGTCGCAGCCGGCTCGCCGCGCCAGATGTTGCCACCGCCGATCACCATGCCCACCTGGACTCCGCGTGCGACCACTGCCGCGACCTGCCGCGCGATGCTGTCTATGGTCACGGCATCGATGCCGAACGGCGCTGACCCCTGAAGGGCCTCCCCACTGAGTTTGAGGAGGATCCTCCGATAGAGGAGTCGGCCGTCGGCTGGTTCAGCTACCGCCAAGCTCGAAGCGCGCAAATCGTCGGATGACGATATTCTCGCGGGTCTTGGCGATGGTTTCGTTTATCAGGTCCTGGACAGTCCTGCCGGGATCGCGAATGTACGGCTGATCCAGCAGCGGGACGTCGCCGTCTTGCGACGGCTCTTGGCTGCTAAGCCGAGTCGGATTCGTCGCGGCCACTTGCATGGCAATCTCTCGGGCAAGTGTCTTGAAGTCGTCAGTTCGGGCGACGAAGTCGGTCTGACAGTTGAGCTCGATCAGCGCGCCAATGCGTCCGGCGTGGACGTAGCTGTCGATGACGCCCTGGCTCGTCTCCTTGCCCGCAACTTTGGTGGCGGTTGCCACGCCCCATTGTTTGAGCAATTTCTCGGCTTCGGCCATCGAACCGCCCTCGTCGAGGGCGCGCTTGCACTCCATGATGCCCGCGCCCGTCTTCTCGCGGAGCTCTTTGATTTGCGCGGTACTGCTCGGCATGGCTCAGGCGTCCTCGTCTTCGTCGAGGTCGTAGTCGTCCATCATGAAGTCTTCTTCGGTCATCATTGGCAGCTCGGACGGCATCTCCTCGATGTCTTCCTCGGCCAGGCCACTCTCGGGCATCTCGCCGCCATACGCCGCGGCGCGCTGTTCGCGGCCCTCGATGATCGCGTCGGCGATCTTGCCGGCGATCAACCGCACGGCGCGAATCGCGTCGTCATTCGAGGGGATTGGCCAGTCGATCAATTGCGGGTTGCAGTTGGTGTCGACCATGGCAATGATGGGCAGCTTCAGTCGATTGGCCTCGGCCACGGCGATGATCTCGCGGTGCGGATCGACCACGAACACCATGTCCGGCACGCGGTACGTCTTTCGCAGGCCGCCGAGCATCCGCTGAAGTTTTTCCAGCTCATCGTCGAGTTTGATCGCCTCTTTCTTGGCGAACGTCTCAAACTCGCCAGCCTCCTTGCGTCGCTCCAGGTCTTCCATTCGTCGGAGCCTGGTGAGAATCGTCGCGAAGTTGGTCAGCGTGCCGCCCATCCAGCGCTGATTCACATACGGCATCCCGGCGCGGGTGGCCTCTTCGCCGATGGTGTCCTGAGCCTGCTTCTTGGTGCCGACGAAGAGCATGGTCTTGCCTTCGGCGGCTTGCTGGCGGACGAATTGCATCGCCTCATCCAGGCGTCGGACGGTCTGCTGCAGGTCGATGATGTGGATGCCGTTGCGCTCCGTGAAGATAAACGGGCGCATGCGCGGGTCCCAGCGACGGGTCTGGTGACCGAAGTGGACGCCCGCTTCGAGGAGCGTCTTCATCTGGACAGGTGCAGGCATACGGTTTGTTGGGTTGAACCTCCGTTAGGTCCTCCCCGGTCGGTGTCGGGTACGTCCCTGGAGTGGGACACGGAGTCGTAACCGACCGGGTGTGGCGTTCTAAAACGCTAAAAGTATACGGCTGACGGCGTCACGGGGCGGGAGTTGCCAAAGGTGCGGCGTTGACCTTCGCGACGTTGGCGTTGTGCTCATTGAGCGTTCTGGCAAACAGATGGCTGCCGCTGCCGTCCGTCGTGGCCACGAAGTACAGAAAGTCGGTCTTTGCCGGCTGGAGTACGGCGCGAATCGAGGCCTCGCCCGGGTTGCAAATCGGGCCGGGCGGCAGGCCCGTCCGCAAGTAGGTGTTGTACGGCGAGTCGACCTGGAGGTCAGCCGAGGACAGGTCGCGCCAGTAGTTGTACGCCGATGCGGCGGCGCCATCACGGGTGGCAACCGCGTACTGCACCGTGGGGTCGGCCTGGAGCGGCATATCCGCGTTGAGTCGATTGAGATACACGCTGGCGATGGTGGCGCGTTCGCTCGGGACTTTGGCTTCACGCTCCACGATTGATGCAAGCGTGATCACCTGCGAAGGCGTAAGTTTGGACTCAGTCGGGACTTTGAGCGCGTCGCCCGCGCGCTGGGCGAACATGCGCACCATCAGTTCTGCCGCGCGATTACCGCTCACGGGTTGTGGCACCTCGTAGGTTTCGGGGAATAGGTAACCTTCGAGCCGCTGGGGCGCGGGCGGCGGAAGCAGCTCAACACCCGGGACAGATGGTGGCGCGGCCACGGCGCTGAGGAAGTCAGTCCGCGAAGTGAAACTCGTGGCCTCGAGCCGGTCGGCGATCTGTTCGCTGCGCCAGCCCTCAGGAATGGTTGCCACCAGGCCACGCTTCACCTCGCCCTTGGCCAGGACCTGGACAATCTCCGTCGTCGACATTGATTTGCTGAGCTCGTAGTCGCCCGCGGCGAGGCTGGAGCCCACGCCTGCCTGGTCGGCCGCGAATCGAAACGCGAGCGACGAGCGCACGAGCCCTCGCTGCTGGAGCTGGGTCCCGATGTCGTTCGCGGTCTCGCCATTCTGAATGGTGACCACCTGGGTGGTGGGATCGTTCGGATCCACTGCTGCCATCGGATCGGCAAGCTGGCCGAGCGATGTGCCGAATAGCGAATTGTTGTCACCGAGGAGGAAGTAGCCGATGGCTACTCCCGCACCGAGCACCACCACCGCGAACAGGACCACCATGACTCGGGCAATCACGGGTGGGCGTGGTCCAGGTAGTCTTGCAGGATGGCCGCGGCGGCCAGGGCATCGAGTTGTCCACGTTCGCGCAAGCGGCGCAGGTTGCGGCCTTGCGCGCGCGCAACCTCTTCCGCTTCACGGGTGCTGAGGCGTTCGTCCCAGAACTCGACTGGCAGCCCGACAACGTGCGAGGCGATGCGCGCGAAGTTTCGGGCGCGCCGCGCCTGCGGGCCTTCGCTGCCATCGGCGTTGAGCGGAAGTCCGACCACGAAGTGGGTGACGCCCTCACGTCGCACCAGAGCAGAAAGTTCGTCGAGCACGGGTGCCAAACCACCAATACGACGGTCCAGGACCGTCAGCGGTGAGGCGAGCACGCGTGACGGGTCGCTCATGGCCACGCCGAGGCGGCGTTCACCCGGGTCGACGCACAGCACGCGACCTGGCGGGTTATTTGGGTCCCTGGACGTTGACGTCGATCCGGAATGCGCGGGGAGCCCACGTGGGCGTCATCACGACGTTCGGCGCTTCGGCCAGGCCGCTCAGGCGGGTGAGGTAGGCACGCGCATCCTGCACCGAACTGCCCATCAAGGCGCGCTTGATGCCATCGGCGTCCACCGTGCTCTGCAACAGGCCGGATGCATCGCAACGCAGAACGACCTTGTGCCCATCAACCTTTAAGACACCTGGTGTATCCACCTTTACTGGTGCGCCAAGTTGCCAGTCCGAGCCTGATTTCTGTTCGATCACTTTCCCCACGAGGTCGTTGTAGGCGAGGTTCTGGAACACGGTGCCAGAAACCGTCGTCGTGAGGCGGCCAGTGAGCTGGTCGCTCTCAGAGCCAACGTCCTGGTCGAACGTCTCGGTGCCCTGGTCGACCACGAGCGACATGTCAGGCAACGTCTGCTCAGAGCCAGCTTTTGCTTGCAGCTGCGCGAAGCCTTTGTCGTGCGCGCTCTTGCGCAGCAAGTCGTCAAGGGCCTTCCGGTCCTCGTCACCAACGACTTTGGCCTGGCGATCGGTGCCGCCGGTGGTGGGCCGCTGGTTGGTGACTTGCAGCTGGTCGTAGCCGTTACCGTCGAACTGAGTAATGTCGCCGGCGGCGACATTACCGACGGTGCCCGGGTCAACCGCGGTGACGCCCACCCGGACAGGCACCCGCGGCGGCAGATTGATGTCCTGGTCGGTCGTGAACGTCGGGCCGCCATCCACACGCACGACGGACCCCTTCGACAAGGTCGAGGCCGCCGGCCGCTGGCTGGTCACGATCACCTCGCCATGAGCCTTGTCGCTTCCGATCGTGCGGTCCGACGGAATGGGCACGCTGCCCGAAACGTCGACGGGCACGCTCAAAATAGTGGCTGGTAGCGCTGCAGCCGTGGGATCCGCGGCTTTGACGTCCGGGTCAATCGTTACGTCAACTGTTTGATTCACCGTGCGTGTCTGCGGCACCAGCGTCACGTGCATCTGCGGGTAGTACCCGAACACCCCCAGACCCGCGATCACCAGCAACCCAACCACGCTGAAGAACGATCCAAAGGTCGGAAGCGGTACCCAGTCCGGAACCACCAGGCGCGGCGCAGCCTGGTCCGGCCCCAGCATCAGGTGTTTCAGCGTGCGCAGGCCGCGGCGCGTGCGGAAGCCCTCCTGGTTTGCCAGGCGCCGGCGGGACGGATCATCGGTAACCAGAACCGTCTCGGACGACATCTCGTTGGCGATGCGAGCGAGGATGCGGAATTCCAGAGGTGTGCGCAGGACTGACGACCGACGCGGAATGACGAGGAAGATCTCCTCGGCGCTGCTCGACTCGAGCTTGGAGCGGATCGTGCCGAGGTCATCGTCGGCGTCCAGAAACACAAGCTCTTGTGAGCGAGGCGCAACCTGCGCGCGTCGGAAGAACATCAGCTGGGGGTCAGTCCCGTTTATTTCTGTTCGAGGGCTTGTTCGACGAACGTATAGGCGTGCTGCAAAGCGGCACCTAATTTTGCAGGGTTCGTGCCCTGTCCGCGTGCAAACTCGGGGTTGTTTCCGCCACCACCGCCGTCAGCCGCCCGGGCGATTTGCTGGACCAGATTGCCCGCGTGCACTCGATCTTTGAGATCCGCGGTGACGCCAACGACCAGTGGAATGCGGCCGTTTTGCGCACCTGCGAGGACGACCACGCCGGAGCGCAGCTCCTGGCGAACCGAGTCTACGAGGCGCGCGAGGTCGTCGCCCGAGGCGCCATCGACAGACGCGGCGACCACCTTCACGCCCGCGATAACGCGCGCGTTGTCGGCCAGTGCGCCGGCGGCGTTGGATGCCTGTTGCTGCTGCCGACGTTGGAGGTCCTTCCGCAGCGACTCCATCTCCGCGAGAAGCGCATCGAGGCGCACGACGACTTCCTCGGGATTGCGCGCACCGACCTTCTGCGCCAGGCTTTCCAGCAGCTGGAGCCGCTGGTTGAGATAGTGGAGCGCGGCTGGTCCGGCGTATGCTACGACCCTGCGGCGGCCGGAGCCGATGCCTGACTCACTGGCGATCGTGACGGCACCCAGTTCGCCAGAGTGGTGCGTATGTGTGCCGCCACACAGCTCGCGGGAATAGTCGCCGATCGAGACGACGCGCACCTGATCGCCGTATTTTTCCCCGAACATCATGATCGCCCCCATCTGGCTGGCCTGCTGTAGCGGCACGATTTCCCATGTCACTGGCAGGTCGTCCATGCTTCGATCGTTGATGATGTCGGCAACCGCCTGGAGCTGCTCTCGATCGAGTGCACGCGGGTAGTTGAAGTCGAACCGCAGTAGATCGGGGCCGACGTAGGAGCCTTGCTGGCTCGTGCCAGGCCCGAGGATGTCCTTCAGGGCCCGGTGCAGCAGGTGCGTCGCCGTGTGGTGGCGGCGCGAGCGATCGCGGCGGCCGCGGTCGACCTCGGCGTGCGCGGTGTCGCCTGGGCGGATCTCACCCTGCAGCTGCCCGTAGTGCACGATGTGGCCCGCGCCATCATCACGCGTGTCCTCGACAACGAAAACACCACTTGGTGTGCGAATCGCACCGACGTCGCCAACTTGACCGCCACCTTCCGCGTAGAACGGAGTTGCCTCCAGCACGAGTCGCGCATCAGCCTGCGTGCCGCCGATGCCAAGCACGCGCGCTTCCGCCTCTGTAGCGGTCCAGGCAAGAGGTTCAGTTCGCGGAAGCCTGGCGAACTCGGTATCGCCGGCTTCGTGCGCGCGTACAATGGCGGCTTCGCGGGCGCGACGGCGCTCGGCCTCCAGTTCCTGGTCGAAACCCTCTCGGTCGACGTCGAGGCCTGCCTCACGCACGATCTCTTCTGTCAACTCCACCGGGAACCCGTACGTTTGGTACAGGTCGAATGCGTCCCGACCCGAGACACGTTTTTCACCAAGGCTCTGCGTCTCGGCGATGACGCGCTCGACCTGGGCGGTTCCGGACTGGAGAGTGCGGCTAAAAAGCTCTTCCTCAGTAGACAGGACCTGCTTGATACGCGTCGCCTCGGTCTGCAGGTCCGGGTAATGCGCGCGCATGCGCTCGACGACCGCCTCAACCATCTCGGGCAGGAACGGACGATCGATGCCGAGGCGGCGGCC
>JAFAZN010000184.1 GCA_019239775.1 Chloroflexota bacterium | reverse complement strand
CCGGAGCGGATCTTGCGAAGTCCTTCGGCGGGTGACATCGCGGGCATCCAAGCTTGGTGGTCAAGGCTCGAGGCCGCGGCGCGGCAGGGTGGCTACGTTCCACCTGCTGCGGCTGGACGACGAATCTGGCGTGAGCGGCATCGGCTGGGTGGCCGAAGGGGCGGTGTTCTCCAATGGCTGGGTGGTGCTGGTCTGGCCGACCGGCACGCCGAGTCTGAATTTCTACGAGTCAATCGAAGACGTGGAGTCGGTCCACGGCCACGGCGGCCGCACGCGCATCGTCTTCGACGCCGAGCCTCCCGAACCAACCGCGTGAAGAGTTAGCATCCTCCCGACCTGAGGTTGACCCGAGGTTCACGAGAGGCTCACCAGAGGCTGCTCAATGTCTGACGAGTGCGCCGTGCGCACGATTCTGGTACCGCTTGACCTGACGCCCGCCGGCGAAGTCAAGATCCCCGTCGCCGAGGAGTACGCGCGCGCCCTCGAGGCCGACGTATTGCTGCTCCACGTGCTACGACCGGGAAGTCTGGATCCGGCCAACGTCTCGCCTACTGAGGCCATGGCGCGTACCTACCTCGACACCTTTGAGGCGCGCCTGCGCAACGCGGGCATCCAAACGGAAAGCATCATTCGCACCGGCGCACCGGCCCAGACCATCGTGCAGGAAGCGCTGATTCGGGATGTCAAACTGATCGTGCTGGGCACGAATACGCGGCCAGTCCTGTCGACGGCGGTGCTCGGTAGCGTGGCAGACCAGGTCACGCGTGCGGCGCCTTGCCCGGTGCTACTGGTCCGCCCACACGGCGATACACTCGAACGCCAACCCCTGCGCTGCTTTCACCAGGACGCCGACCAGGCGGGGGTCCTCGTCCATCGCGACCTGGGCATCCGTACGGTCGAGGTCGCGCGGATTGTCGGCAGCGTCGATCGCTGCCAGGAGCTGGGCGCGGACTTTCGTCCGCCCTTACGCCGGCGCCGCCGCCAGGACGAAGAGCGCTTCGTGCGCGTTCAGCGCGCCATGCTGGCCGAAGTGCAGATGCCGGTCATCGAGCTGTACAAGCTCGGCTTTGGCTACTACGTCCTGGATGGTCACCACCGCGTCGCGGTGGCGATCGAGCACGGCCAAATCGAGATCGAGGCCCACGTCGTCGAGTACGTGTCCGTAACGGATGCAGAGGCGCCCGAGCGCTTTGCCGCGCGCCGGGCGTTCGAACGGGCCACGAGTTTGACCGAAGTCGGCGCCTATCACGCTGACAGCTACACGATGTTGCTCGAAGCGATCGAGCGATTTCGCCAGGAGCAGAAGCTGGACGATCTGCAGCTCGCGGCGCGGCGGTGGTACGCCGACGTGTTCCGCCCGCTCTGGCAGACAATTCGCGGCCGACAGTTGACGGCCGCGTTCCCGAGCTATCGATCAGCGGACTTGATCGCGCGTGTCGCCGCGTGGCGGGCGACGCAGGCGCCCGATCTGGACTGGCAGACCGCGCTCGACCGCTTCGTCGAGTCTCAGGCGACTTCGGGGAGTGACAGCTCCAATTCGCGGAACGGATAGACGTTGATCACCTCGGTTTCGCCGACGCGAGTCACCGTTTCAGCGCGCCGATCGTAGAGGTGAATGTGGCCGTGCAGGTGGTAGCGCGGCCTGAAGGCGCGGATCAACCAGTTGTAGGCGTCGAACCCGGTGTGGCAGCGGTCGGGCTCGTCGTGGATCCCTTTGGGCGGCGCATGCGTGATCAGGACGTCCAGGAAGCGACCGAAGCGCAGCTTGTTCATCAGCAGCCACGGGACCAGGCTATGTACCGCCGCCTGCATCTCTTTCTGGGATGATTGATAGGCGCCGCTGTTGTAGCGCAGTGAACCATCGAAGCCGGCCAGTAGCAAGCCGGAGTCGGTGCGGATGCCGCGGCCGCCGAGCCAGTGCGCGCCGCATCGGTTGTAGCCTTCTGACCCTTCGAGCGGTGGCACCGCGTCGTGGTTGCCGTGGACGGCGTAGAGCGGCACGTCGAGCTTGCTGACGAGATAGTCGAGGTAATACGGCGGCAGGTCGCCGCAGCTCACCAGCAGGTCAGGCTTCTGGCTGATGCGAGCGGCGCAGCCATTGGTGCCGTAGAGCCGTGAGTCGACTTCGTCACAGACGGCCAGGATCTTCAAGGAGGGAAAGGCCGTCATCTGCTGACCTGGCTTGTGATACGAAAACTCGGCGATAAAGGCAATATCGGCAACATTGAGGCCAAGTTGAGGGGGTAGCCTAGACACGTCAAGCACGCAATGAGATTTGGCATCGTCACCGATCAGAATCTGCCCTGGACAACGCTGGTCGAACGCTGGCGATTGTTCGAAGAACTCGGCTTCCATTCGGCCTGGGACTGCGACCACCTGGTCCAGCCGAGCCGGCCCACTGGACCGTACTTCGAGGCGTGGACGCTACTGGCTGGTCTGGCGGCGGTCACGCAGCGCATCCGCATCGGCGTGCTGGTCAGCTCGAACACGTTCCGACATCCCAGTCTGCTGGCGAAGCAGATTGTCACCGTCGATCACATCTCGAACGGTCGACTCGATATCGGTCTTGGCGCGGGGTGGTACGAGCCCGAGCACCCGATGTTCGGTCTGGAGCTCTGGCCACCGGCAGAGCGCGTCGCGCGCTTCGGCGAGGCCGTGGAGCTCATCGATCGCTGGCTCAGAAACGACGAGACCACCTTCGAGGGGCGCTACTACCAACTGCGCGACGCCCCGGCACGGCCAAGGGCTGTTCAAGGACCTCGGCCGCCGCTGGTGCTGGCCGGCCACCGGCCGAAAATGCTGCGCATCATTGCGCGCCATGCCGATACGTTCAACTCGTTCGGCACGGTGGAGGAGATGCGCGAGCGCAACACGCTGCTCGACGAGGAGTGCCAGCGCATCGGGCGGGATCCGAAGGAGATCGTGCGGTCGCTGTACGGCTGGGCGGCCATGATGCCGAGCGACCCGTGGGAGTCGGTCGAAGCGTTTCGGGACATGGTCGGCCGCTACAGCGAAAGTGGCGTCAACGAGTTCCTGATCGATCAACCGCGGCCCGAGCAGCAATCGATCCTCGAGCGGGTCGCCGCCGACGTCCTGCCAGCCCTTCGGTGAGCATCGACGCCTACCGCTGGATGGTGGTGTGCCGCGAGTTTGACCGGACGCTCTGTGCAGCCAACCCGCGCTGGTTTCCGATCGAAGGCGAAGAGGCCACCGTTGTCGGCAGCTTCATCGATCTCCGGGCGGACGATGCCGTCGCGCCCCACTATCGCGATCCGTTCGTGGTGTACCTGATGCGCGGCGCCGAGATGTGGCGGCTGGCCTGCCAGGTGCTGGGCAAGACGTGCGGTTACAACAAAGGTAGGTCCGTGCCGTTCAACGGGCCGGTGGAGCTGAACGTGGTGCCGTGGGTGGCCGGCGACCTCGGCACGACGCTGGGAACAGCGACAGGCGCGGCGCTGGCGTTCCAGCAGGAAGGCAGTCAGCGGACGTGCGTATGCAGCTTCGGCGATGGCACGGCCAATCGAGGTGACGTGCATGAGGCGCTGAACCTGGCAGCCTGCTGGCGATTACCTATCGTGTACGTCTGCCAGAACAACGGCTGGGCGATCTCACAGCCGGTTGGCAGCTACGTGGCGGGTTCCATCGCGCGCCGCGCCGACGGGTACGGCATTCCTGGCGTCTGCGTGGACGGCAACGACGTCGAGGCCGTTCGTCAGGCGGTTGCTGAAGCGGTGTCCAGAGCACGAGCGGGTGAGGGACCAAGCCTGATTGAGGCGCGCACCTGGAGATGGCGTGGCCACTGGGCTGGCGACACGCAGCCATACCGCTCCGCGAATTCCGAGCCTCCGGGCATTGAGGACCCTCTGGACCTGTACGCCTACCGACTGCTGACTGAGAGACGTACGACCCTGGAAGAGCTGCAGACCGTCCACCGCACGGTGGAGGACGAGGTGCGGGAGGCGATGGCCCGCGCCATGGCCGCGCCGGATGCGACGGCCGACGACCTGGGTCTCGAGGACGTGTACGCCTGAAGCCGTGCGATTCATGACGCAGACCGAGGCTGTCGTGGACGCGATCGCTTGCGAGATGCGCCGTGATGACCGCGTCTTCTATATCGGCCAGGACGTGGGGGCGATGGGCGGCTCGCTGCAGGGCACGCATGGCTTAGTCGAAGAGTTCGGCCCGCGGCGTATTCGTGAGGCCCCAATCTCAGAATCGGCCATGGTTGGCGCGGCCATCGGCGCGGCATTGTTCGGTCAGCGACCCATCGTTGAGATCAGCTTTGGCGAGTTCATTCCAGCGGCCATGAACCAGTTGATCAATCAGGCGCCGAACCTGCGCTACATGACCGGTGGGGTGGCGCGTGTGCCTGTTGTCGTTCGAACCCGCGTCGGCGACGGACCGTATGGCGGCCATCCGCACGACTACTCCGCCTGGTTTGCGCATGTACCGGGCTGGAAGGTGGTCATGCCTGGCCGGCCGGCCGATGCGCGCGGCCTGATGCTGGCGGCCATTCGAGACGACAACCCGGTCCTATTTATGGAGGCGATGTCGCTGGCGCACGCGCCGCGCGAGGCCGTGGACGCCTCGGACGACGGTGCGTGCATTGGTGCAGCACGCCTCGCACGCGCCGGTGCAGACGTGACCGTTGCTGCCATTGGCTCCATGGTCCACGCGAGCCTCCGAGCTGCCGTTGCTCTGGAGCAGGAAGGCGTGGATGTTGAGGTGATCGATCTGCGAAGCGTCCAGCCGCTGGATACCGCGTGTGTGGTGGAATCGGTGCGGCGGACGGGAAGGCTGATGACGGTGCACGAGGCGTGGGTGACGGCGGGCTTGGGCGCGGAAGTAGTGGCCGCGGTGGCGGAGGCGTGTCCGCGCGCGCTGAACCAGGTGGTGCGCCTGGGTACGGCGCCAGTGCCGACGCCCAGCGGAAAAGTGCGGCAGTTTGCGTTGCCGAATGCCGAACGCATCGCTGACGCCCTTCATCGCATGCTTGCAGCCCGATGACCGTTGAGGCACATCTCGCGGCGCTGCGCCGGAGGTCCGACCAACTCGCTCACGATGTGGCGGGACTCACACCGACCGAATGGACTCGGGAGTCCAACTGTCCACCGTGGCTCGTCCAGGACCTGGCTGCACACATTGTGACCAGTGGCCGCGGCTTCATTCGCAGCATTGAGCGCGGTCTCGCTGGGGTGGTGGATCCGCCGTCGCGCGGCGCCGACGACTTCAGCGGCGCCGATCCACCAACCGTGGCAAGCGCACTCAACGGCGTCACCGATCGGTTCGAGGCGCTGTATGACGGCCTGACCGAGGCGCAGCTGGAGACCGTGTGCTGGCATCGGCGCGGCAATCGCTCGGTACGGTGGTACGCGGCGCATCGACTGGCCGAAGTGGCCTTCCACGGTTGGGATCTTGAAACCTCGCTCGGTCGATCGCCCCACTTCGACTCGGCGATTGCTCGCTTGCTGCTGCCAACGCTGCTGGAGAGCAATGTGCCGCGCACCTACGCCGCCGGTCTGACGGCCGAGCGCGGCCAGGGTGAGCGCTTCCTGCTGCGCGTGGCGGACGAACCTTCACGCGCGTGGCTGATCACCATCAACCCCGATGTGCTGGAGACCACGCCAATCGTTACCACCGAGGGAGACGGAAACGTTCCTGCGCGAGGCGGTGGGCTGGCCATTACCGCTTCGGCAGGAGACCTCGCGCTGCTGGTGTACGGTCGCGCAGACCTACGCAGCGTCGCCGATCTCGACGGTGACGCGGCACTGGTGGACCGCTTCGCGCAGGTATTTCCGCGCCCGTAACCCCGTCCCCTTCCGACCTCGGACGGCGTTGTTCTCGATAGAACGTCGGAAGGAATTGAGGGAGCGAAGTGCCGATCATCGCGGTATCCAATCAGAAGGGCGGCGTGGGCAAAACCACCAGCACCCTGAATCTCGGCGCAGCGTTGCGCGAGATGGGCAAATCGGTCCTACTGGTCGATCTCGATCCGCAGGGCAGTTTGACGGTTGCCGCGGGAGTCGTCGACAGCGACGCGGTCAAGTTCTCGGTCGGCGACCTGCTCATGGCCCGCGCTCAGGGCGCGCCGCAGGACATCAAAAAGGCCATCATTCGCACCCCCGCAGGACTGGACATCGTGCCTGGCAACGGCATGCTTAGCGCAGCCGAGCTCACGCTGGCGACCGCCATGGCACGTGAATCGGCGTTGCTGGCAACGCTCCGCCCAGCCCTCGAACGCTACGACTACATCCTGGTCGACTGCCTGCCGAGCCTCGGCCTGATCGCGGTCAATGCGCTGCGCGCCGCCGACGGTGTCGTCATACCTGTCCAGGCGGACTTCCTGGCGGTCCAGGGCCTGGCCCAGATCCTCGAGACGATCGAGGCCGTGCGCGACCAGCTAAACCAGAACCTGTCGGTCTACGGCGTCCTGCTCACGATGGTCGACATGAAGAACTCCCACTGTCAGCGCGTTGTCGCCACGGTGCGCCACAGCCTCAAGGGCCAGGTGCCGGTGTTCAACACGCAGATTGCCACGGATTGGGCCTACAAGGAAGCCACCGAGCTCGGTCGCAGCATCCTCGAGACCTCCGCTGGAGCGACAGCAGCCAACAACTATCGTCGCCTGGCGCGCGAGGTGGCCTTCGCCTCAGGCGACACGGCGGTCGAGCCCTTCAAGGAGCCGCGCGCCGGCATCCTCGAAGTCTTTGGGCGGCTGTGGCGCAGTCTGACCGCGCGCGGCGCCGCGCAGGCACAGCCCGAACCGGGAAGGACTCTGGTAGGTGCCGCCTAGAACTGGAAGAGGTCGTGCCGCGGTGGAGGACCGGGGCATGCTCGTCCTAGAACAGAAGCTCAGCATCTTGACACATGGACCGTCTGTGACCAGGCGCAATCCGGCCCTGGATGTCCTGACCGGACGTGTGCCGGATGAACGGTTAGCGTCGCTCCAAGCGAGCCTGCTCTCTATGCGTAACACGTCAGACGTGACTGGGCCGTCGGCGATGGTGCTGCCGGTCGCCGCCATCCGGATGGCGGCCGTTGCGCGCTCCACGCGACCAGCACCCTCGCCGTTTTTGCGACCAACCGGTGCAGATCAGCCGCGACTCAGGCTGGTGGCGCCGCCACCCTCGCGCTGGTCGCGCGTGCCGCTCATCGGGGCGTGGCTCACCCGTTTGCTGGGCAGCTACGGCGCGTCCGTTGTGTACATGGCAGGGACATAGCCCTCGACGCCATCTGGCGTTTTGACGTGCTTCCAGGTTTGACCTTCGTTGGAGACGTCGTCGCCGACGACGGTCAGCTCGGTGCCGTCGGCATACGCGTCGAGCTTGTCGGCCATGCTTGGCGTTTTGCGGAGATAGACGCCCTCACCATCGGTGTTGCCGACATACACCTTCGTGGTGCTTGCGCTCGGGGCAGCAGTGTTGGTCGGCTTGGGCACGGCGGATGGCGAGGCGACGGGGGCAGGCCGCGTTGGTGTGGCAGCGGCCGCGGGTGTGGCCGTCGGCGCAGCTATAGTGGGGGTCGCGGCAGGAGCAGAGCCAGGCAGTACGCTGCACGCGCTCGCGCACAGCGCCATGCCGATGAGCCAAACACGCCGCATCGCTCCTGAGGGTACCCAACAGGGCGCGGTGCGAACCCCTTATTGCACCGTCAGGGGGTGCGTTTGGATTTCGGCGCGGCCGCCTTTGGCGAATGGCCGGGGCATGGGTTGGGCAATGCCATTGCGATCGATGGTGCGGCAGCGCAGCTCGTACTCGCCGGCCGGCAGGCCGTCTAGCTGGTGTTGCCAGTGGACGACCGTCCAGCGTGGCGGCCAGGCATCCGCACCCATCACGCCCCAATGCGCGAGATCATCGGGAGGTCCGAGAATCTCCGGACCGTCATGCCAGTCACCACCGTCTTCACCACGATGACGTACGGAGTACTGGACCTTCGACAGGCCGGAGATACCGACCTGTGCGATACCACGGATGGCAAACTGCGCGTTAGCTGCCACAGACCTAGGCACGGTCAGGAAGCGGGCAAACGTCTTCATCGGGCTGTCGAGGTCGTTGTTGCCGAGCCGATAGGTGTCATTCGCCCCAGGCTCGTTCGAAAGCAGCACCCGCTGCAGCCATTTCACGTTCTTGAAGCCGTACGCCTCTGGAACCACCATGCGCACCGGGCCGCCGCGCCTGCCCGAAATGAATTCGCCATTCAACTTGTAGGCGACGAGAATCGGCAGCTCACCTGGCGGTTCCTCCAGCACCCGCCAAATCGGCAGGGTGCTCTGGAACAGCTGTCGCGGATCATCATTGTGGTAGCCGTGGTAGAGCACCCGGCGGATGTTGGCCACGGGCTTGGCCATCCAGACCAGCACGCGCAGCGGCACGCCTTCCCAAAGACCCATACCCAGCGGCTCGCCGAGGTTGTTGCAGGTGACGCCCTTCAGGTATTTGACACCCTGGGTCTTGCCCAACTCCACAAGCTGGTCGAACGTGATCGCGGTTTCCTTGTCCTTTGAGAGTGGCGCCTCGACCATGGCGTCGCTGTCCGGGTCGGCGACGATTTCGAGAGACCACGTTTCGGGCGTGAGGCCCACCTTGTGGCGTACTTCTGGCGGCAGGGTATAGGGCAGCGGATCGCCGCGCTCCACGTCGCCCCACTCGTGCTGTGGCGTCAGAAAGCCATGCAGCCCGATCTGCGGCTGCGAGTGCAGCGCGTTCGGCCGACCGTCGGCAAGCCAGCCTGACGAGACCAGGCCTTCAGAAGCCGTGTCCAGCGACATGGCGCCGAGTATACGTGCGCTACGCGGAGGCGGCGGCGGGGGCTTCGGGGCGATTGCCTGTCGCCATCATGTAGCCCAGGACCTCGGGCGTCGCCTCTTCGGGTGCGAGGATTCCGGCGATGCGGCCTCGGTACATTACCGCAATGCGGTCCGCAAGGGAGAGGACCTCGTCCAGCTCCGCCGAGACGAGCAGCACCGCCATGCCACTGTCGCGCGCATCCACCAGCTTGCGGTGGATGAACTCCGTCGATCCGACATCCACCCCCCGCGTTGGCTGCGCGGCCACCAGCAGCTTGCCGCCACGCGTGAATTCACGCGCAACGATGACCTTCTGCTGGTTGCCACCCGAAAGCGTGCCCGCCGCCACGCGCACGGACCGCGCGCGGATGTCGAACTCCTGCGCCAGCCGCTGGGCGAAGCGCAAGATGGCATCCCGCACAATCTGCATGCCGCGCGCGAACGGCGGCCGCTCGTAGGTCCGCAGTACCAGGTTGTCGGAGACCGGATAGGTCAGCACGAGCCCGTGCTTCTGTCGATCCTCAGGAATGTGGCATTCGCCACCGTCCACCAGTTGTCGTGGTGAGGAGCGCGTCACGTCGCGGCCGAGAAATGTAATGGTTCCAGCGCTTGGCGCCCGCAAACCGCTCAGCGCTTCGACGAGCTCCGTCTGTCCGTTGCCCTGCACACCGGCAATGCCAAGGATCTCGCCAGAACGCACGTCGAGCGACAGGCCGTCGACGGCGGGCAGGCCGCGGTCTGAGAGGACGTGGAGGTCGTCGATACGCAGCACTGGCACGCCCGGATGCGCCGGGCCCTTGTCCACGCGCAACAGCACCGGTCGACCCACCATCATCGCGGCCAGTGATTCGCCGGTGGCCTCGCGCGGCGAATCCAGCCCACCCACCACCTTGCCCTGGCGCAACACCACGATTCGGTCGGCGACCTGGAAAACCTCGTGCAGCTTGTGGGTGATGAACACGATGCTGGTGCGCTGATTGACCGCCAGTGCGCGCATCACGCGGAACAGATCGGTTGCTTCTTGGGGCGTGAGCACGGCCGTTGGCTCATCGAGGATCAGCACGCGCGCCTGGCGGTAGAGCGCCTTAAGGATCTCGACCCGCTGCTGGATGCCTACCGGTAAGTCACGGATCAGCGCATCGGGATCCACGGGCAGGCCATAACTGGTTGACAGCTCGCGCACCTGCCTGCGCACGTTGTTGATGTCCAAGATGCCGGGCCCCACGGTTGTCTCGGCGCCGAGCATCAGGTTTTCAGCCACGCTCAGGGGCGGGACCAGCATGAAATGCTGGTGAACCATGCCGATGCCTTTGGCGATCGCCTGCCTTGGGGAGTCGAACCTGACGGGCTGCTGATCCAGGAGGATCTGGCCTTCGTCGGGGCTGGTGAGGCCATAGAGCACGTTCATCAGCGTGGTCTTGCCCGCGCCGTTTTCGCCGAGCAGCGCGAGCACTTCGCCGGGGTACAGCTGCAAATCCACATGGTCGTTGGCGACGAGTACGCCGAAGCGCTTCACAATGCCGCGCGCTTCGAGCACGGGAGCGGTTTTCCCCGGAGGGGACCCATAATGGATGGACGATAGGTCAGCGGTCACCGTCTCACGCCCGGACGTACGGTTGCCCGTCCGCGGCGGGTGGGGTGGCGCGGCCTACGGCGCCTGCAACGACGACGATGGTCAGCAGGTAGGGCAGCAGCGAGACCAGTTGGTACGGCACGTTGATGCTCTGCAACTGCATCGCCGTTGGGATCGCCGCGGCCACGCCGAAGAGCAGCGCGGCGCCCCAGGCGCCAAACGGCGTCCACTTCCCAACGATCATGGCCGCCAGTCCGATGAACCCGATGCCGTTGGTCATGAGCGGCTCGAAGTGCGGCACCGACTCCAGCGTGAAGAACGCGCCACCGAGACCGGCGATCGCTCCGCCGATGACCACGTTCACATACCGCAGCCGGTTCACGTTGATACCCACGGTGTCAGCCGCGAGCGGATGCTCGCCAACGGCGCGCGTCCGCAGCCCCCAACGCGTGCGGTACAGCGCAAAGTGGACCACGAACACCATCAAAATTGCGGTGATCGCCAGCGGCTTTTGTTGAAACAGGATCGGCCCGATCCAGGGCAAGTCGCTCAGCACGGGAATGTTCAGCCGCGGCAATGCGGTGAGCCCGGGTGGCGCGCCTTGCGCAAACAGTTGGCGGTTCAAGTACCCGGTCATGCCCACGGCCAGGATGTTGATGACCGTCCCGCTGATGATCTGATCCACACGGAACGTGATGGACAGCAGCGCATGGAGCAATGCCATGAGAGCGCTGCTCATTACGGCGCCGGCGAGCGCGATCGCGAGGTTGTGCGTATAGACGCCGACCATGAAGCCGAAAAACGCCGAGGTGAGCAGCAGGCCCTCGATCCCGATGTTCACCACCCCGGTGCGCTCCGAACAGATGCCGGTCAGCGCTCCAAAGGTGATCGGCGTGGCCTGGGTGATCGTGACCGTCAGGATCGAGAGCGTTGCCGCTGGACCAAACTGCACGCCGGTGAGCACCAGCAGGACGATGCCGATGGCGGTCCAGAAGGCGACCTGCAGCCAGAGGCGCACGTTCGGCGCGCTCCCAGCGCGAGCAATCGTCGCCGCGTTGATCGTCACGTTTCGGCCTTGCCCCAGCCGGCGCCGAACTGGACCTCGCCGGTTGCAGGCATGTCGGCTTCCTTCGGCATGCGCACCCGATAGATCCAGCGGATCAGCGCGGGCGCGGCGACGAAGATCAGCACCAGGGCCTGGACCAGGTGAATGATGTCGATCGGGATTTGCGAAAGAAACTGCATGCGCGAAGAGCCGGCCGCCAGGCCGCCGAAGAGCAAAGCGGATGGCAGGACGCCGAAGGGGCTGCTGCGCGCGAGAAGCGCCACGGCGATGCTGTCGAAGCCATAACCGGCGGTGAACGCGGCGGCGTAGTAGAAGTTCAAACCTACGACGTCCATGGCGCCGGCCAGGCCGGCGAGGCCGCCCGACAGCGCCATCAACGTGACGGTCGTGCGGCCAACGGCGATGCCGGCGTAGCGCGCGGCGTGCGGGTTGGCGCCAACGGTTCTGATCTCGAAACCGAGCGTGCTCTTCTGGAGCAGCCACCACACCGCCAGCGCCGCCACGACGCCTATGACAACCCCCCAGTGCACGCGATACTGCGGATCAGCCAGCAGCGCAGGCAGCCGCGCCGACGGGAGGACGGGCGCTGTCTGGCTGATCGCCACCGCCGGGTTTTTGTCCTTCATGGGGCCGCTCAGCAGGAAGTTGGCGACGTTGATGGCCACGTAGTTGAGCATGATCGTGACGATCACCTCGTGCGCTCCAGTGAAGGCCTTCAGGAAACCGGGGATTGCGCCCCAGGCCGCTCCTGCGACGAACCCCGCTGCGACGGCCAGGATGAGGTGCAGCGGGAACGGCACACCGGTGACCGCGTAGCCAACGAACGCCGTGGCCAGCGACCCAACGGTGATCTGGCCCTCCACGCCGATGTTGAACAGGCCACCCTTGAAGGCCAGTGCGACGGCAAGGCCGCCGAAGATGTACGGAGTGGTGCGAACCAGCGTGTCGGAGATCGACCGAGGTCGGCCCAGGGAGCCTTCCCACAGGCCCTGGTACGCCTTGGCGACATCACCGCCGGTCAGGGCGATGATGACCGCGCCCAGTACCAGGGCCGTCAGGACAGCAAGAATCGGAACGATGAGCGCGTAGAGCGTTCGCATGCTCGGCGCTCCGGGGTGTTCTAGCCCTGCGGGCAGTTCCCCGTCGGGTTGGTGAAACCGGTGGACTGCTTCCCCGAGGCCACGTCGGAGCTCAGCTGGTTCATCTTCGTCTTCACATCCGCCGGCACCTTGGAATCCAGGTCGTGATACGGCGCCAGGCCGACCTGGCCTTTCACGTTGCCACCTTTGAACGAGCCGTCCTGCACGCTCTTGATGATGTTGAAGGTGCCAGGCACGATGAGCTTCATCGCGCTGGAGACCATGATGCTGTCAGCCTCAGGCAGCGACAGATACTGGTCCGTATCGACGCCGATGCCCAGCACCGAGCCGCCCTTGTCGGCCACCGCCAGCAGCGCGCCGTTACCGGTAAGCCCCGCGGCGGCGAAGATCACGTCGGCGTTCTGGCTCATCTCCTGGTTGGCGGTGTTGTTGCCCCACACGGTATCGGTGAAGCTGCTCGAGCACGCGGCAAGGACCTTGATGCCCGATTTGGCAGCCTTGGCCCCGTTGATGTAGCCGACGCCGTAGCGTTCCACCGCGGGCACGTTGGCCAGGCCCAGAACCTCGCCGACGGTCCCGCTCTTATTGAGCAGGCCGGCGAGGTAGCCAGCGAGATAGCCGCTTTTGTCTTCGTCGAAGATCAGGCCTGCCAGGTTCGGCACAGTTGCATCCTGCGCCTGGTCGACGCCGATGAACTTGATGTTGGGATTGGCCTTGGCGGCATCGATGGTCGCCGGGCCGAGCAGGAAGCCGACAGTGACGATCACGTCGTAGTTGTCTGAGACGAACTGGTCGATGTTGCTGGCGTAGTCAGTCGACTGCTGGGTCTCGATGAACTTGATGTCGCTGAAGCCGAGATTCTTCTGGGCGCACTGGACGCCTTCCCAGGCTGACTGGTTGAAGCTACGGTCGTCGACCTTGCCGACGTCGGTGACCAGGCCCACGCGGAGCTGCTTACCGCCCGTGGCGGGCTGGTTTGGGCAGCCAGGGTCAGGCGGGGCGGCCGCGGCAGCCGCTACCGGGCTAGCCGCGGGGCTCGCGGCCGGGCTGGCTGCCGGACTCGCCGCGGCGACGGCGCTTGGTTTGGCGACGGCGCTCGCGGCAGCGGCCGGACTCGCCGACGGGCTCGCCGCGGTAGCCGGGCTTGCCGCTGGGCTGGCAGCGGCCGGTTTTGGCGCGGTGGTCGCGGCGGCGGGGGGAGTGGTCGGCGCGGCCTGTGGCGATGGCTGGCAGGCCACCAGCAACATGGCAGCAGACGATACGACGGCGGCAGCCGCGCGCACCGGTGAGATGGACAACAATCTGGGCCTCCCGAGATGGAATGGGGTGGCGGAGAGTGAGCGCCAATATACCAGCCCACGGCAGGTCGCAGCGCTGAGCGCACGGAGAGAGCGCCGTGGCCGCCAACCTCCGAGTGATACGGACATAGTCCATCACCCGGAGGTCACAATCCCTCGCGTGGAGATCCCAGCCGTCAATCGGAGGTCATCGTTCCTTCCCGTGGAGGTCAAAGTCCATCACCTCGGACGTGACCGTCAATCACTGTGGAGGTGACGGCCCATCACCTCGAACATGACCGTCTCTCATTTGGAGATCACCGTCCATCACCCGACGTGACCGTCTCTCATTTGGAGATCACCGTCCATCACCCGACGTGACCGTCTATCCCGCGGAGTCAAAGTCCATCACTCGGAGGCACCGTTCCTCCCGTGGAGGTCAAAGTCATCACCTCGGACGTGACTGTCAATCACTGTGGAGGTGACGGTCCATCACCTCGGACGTGACCGTCTCTCATTGGAGGATCACCGTCCATCACCCGACGTGACCGTCTATCACGTGGAGGTGTCCGTCCATCGGCGTGGACAGGTCACCTCCATCGTGAGGACCGTCAGTTCACGACGAGAGGCAGCTCGATGGTCTTGCTGATGCCGCCGCCGGTGGCCACGAGGTCGAGGTAGTAAATGCCCGGATCGGCACCCGCGGTTTCGATGTGGACTCTCGCCACCTGTCCGGGCGGCACGTTGCTCGGAAGGGTCAAACCCAGCGGGATCGTCGAGGCGTCTTGGGGTTGCGGGAAGCGCTGGGTGCTCCAGTGGTCCAGCACAAACGTCACAGGATCGGAGAAGCCTTCGTAGCCCCGGACGCTGATGAAGAACTCGGCCGGGTCGCCGCCGTTGACGGTTTGACCGTTCTGCGGGTTGACGAACAGGCGGAATTCGCGCGGCACACTGCCCGGGTCACCGAGGGCCGGCGCCACAACCGGTGAAGAGGGGTCGACGCCGTTTTCGACCAGGAACAGTGGTTCGCCGCCGATGAAGTGGTAGCCGCCCGGGTCCTCGGGGTAGTGCGCGGTCGCACCTGCCAGGCTCAGAACCCACCAGCCCTGTGCGTCTTGCAGCGGCTGCTGTACACCGTTGCGGTCGACCAGGGTGGCCGAATTGCCGTTCTTGCGCACGCGCACGCGCAAGGCGTCTGCGTCACCGTTCCAGAGCACGCTGACCCGCTGGTTGCCGGGCTTGTCGAAGGCCACCTGGTACACCTGCCAGTTCGGCATGAGCGACGTGGGATCGTCGGGCCACGGCGACCAGTCTTCGGTCTCGCGGACATACGGCACGAAGTGCACCGAGGTGTAGCCGCTGAGCTGGGAAATCACGCTGCTGAGCGTGTCGGCCACGGGCCGCCGGCTGCCATCGTCGCGCAGGGCGCCCCAGACGGCGGGCTCGGCGCACGGGTCTTGATCGACCATCTGGTAGAACTCGTAGCGCTGATACCCAGCGGCGGCGGCCATCGCAAACGCCTGCACCGCATACGCCGCTTGTTGATCCATTGTTGTCTGAATCGGTGTGTCGGAGTGCGGGCAGCTGATCGCCGTGTCGTTGGACGGCATCGCGTTGGTCTCGGTTAGCCAGATTGGTTTGTCGATGCCGTGCTGTTGCTGGATCTGTTTGAAGATCGAATAGACGCGGTAGATATCGTCAGGGGCGCGGTACAGGTTGAGCGAAACTTCGTCATGGTACCAGTTGTTGGTAGCCGCAGCGGGATCCTGCGCGAGGATGCTCAGAAGGCGATCATAGAATTGGGGACGGTTGTTGAGCGCATCCACCCAGTACGAAGTGCCGGGAAAGGACACGTGCGCGTTGGGATTGGCCTTCTTGATGGCCAGATAACCGACTTTCATGAGCTGGGCGAACTCTTCGTCTGAGCCGAGCCAGGTAAAGCTGCCGCCCGCGCCCGGATCGCCCGGATGAAATTCCGGCTCGTTCCACAGCACCCAGTCGTCGATGCGGCCGGCGTAATGCTGCACGGTCTGTGAGACGAAGCGGCCCCAGTAATTGTTCGGATCGTCGTACGGAAGATTCAGGTTGAGCGGAGGCGAGCGTTTGCCCTGGTCGGGGTTGGCCTGCGCCCAGCCGGGCGTGAATTCGAACAGACCAACCACGTGCTCGCCACGGTTCAGCTCGGTTTGCAGTTGGCTGTCGGAGATCGTGATCCCCAGGTGGCTGAAGTCACCCGGATTGTCGGGTTGGATCTGGTCCCAGGGCAGAACGATGCGCTCCCAGCCCGCGTGGCTATCGGCCATCGCGCCCGCGTTGCGGAAGCCCTCCGCAATGCCAAGGCGCTGATCCAGCGTGGAAGCGGCGGTCGCAGGTTGGCTGACGACTGCCGCGAAAAACAGCGCCAGGAGCAAACGGATCGGTCCGCGACGTTTCATCAACCTTGCTGCCGCCGCAGCCACGATACCCGCGAAGGGCCGCGAGCTACGCGATTCGGTTACAGGACTGCAACCTTGGTGCGATCAACCGGGACGCCTTCGTACGCGAGGATCGCGCGTTTGTTGTCGCTGCCGCCGAGGGCGTACTGGCCGATGTGCCCATCGCTGCGCACGACGCGGTGACACGGGATCAGCAGCGGCACCGGATTCTTGCGAAGCGCCGAGCCAACCGCGCGCACCGCGGCCGGATGGCCAATCTGCCTCGCGATCCAGGCGTAGGTGCGAACTTCACCCTTTGGAATTTCGCGGGCTTTGAGCAGCACGGCACGTTCGAAGTCGGTCACGCTGCGCAGGTCGAATCTTTCGCCAAGGTTCTCTGGCGGCCTTGCTGCTTTTCGCGGTCGCCTGGAAAAACGGTCTGCGAAACGCCCTTCAAAGTCGTCTGGCGTGGCCGCCATCATCACCGCCGAGACGCCGAGTTTGTTCCAGGCCACAAATACTTGCCCCAGCGGCGTGTCTAGCGGCGCGTACAGGTCACCCAGGCCCACCTCGTCGAGGATGTTTTCGAGCAGGCGCGCCGGCGCGTTGACGACGCCGAGGGTGCGTAGATCTTGCAGCAGCTGTCGATTCATGTTCATGCGATTGGTTCCCCCACTGGATCCAACTCCAATTCAGGTTCGAGCGCGGCGCGCAGCAGGCGCAGGCCGCGATGGACGTCGGACTTTGTCGTGCCAACTGGTTGGCCCAGTACCTGACCGGCCTCTTCATACGAGAGTCCCTGGACGTGGCGCAGCACAACCGCGGTGGCGTACCGCTCCGGCAGCTTCTGTAGCGCGTTCGCCATGCGGGCCTGCCCCTCGACACCGATCACCACCTGGTCTGGGTGGTCCTCTCGGGCGTCACTGGCCAGACTGTCAGAAACTGGCGCGTCGAGGGTCACCTGTGTGAGGCGACCGCGGCGAACGCGATTGCGCACCACGTTCAGCGCGATCTGGTACAGCCAGGCTTTCAGCTTGATCGTGGCAATGCGCTCTTTTGGATAGCGCTGCAGTGCGCGGTATGCGCGCACGAAGGTGTCCTGGGCGGACTCTTCGGCATCTTGCGGACTGCTCGTAAGCCGCAGAGTGAAGCCATAGAGGCGGTCCTGAAAGGTCCGCACGAGCTCTTCGAAGTGCCCGTCGAGGTCTGCCGCAAGGCGGCCCGGCAGGCTGTGCTCATCGCTCATCGACTGGTTCAACACACGATACGCCCCAGTCGTTGCAGGCCCGCGGTGCAGACGCCCGAAACGCCGCAATGGATGCTTCGTGCCCGATAGTCTGTACCTCGATGAATTCCCTCTCCGTAAGCGGCGCGGTCGCCTACGACGACGCGGCCGAGGCACGGCATGTAGCGCTGCGCGAGGAGTTTCTGCTCGACCCCGAGGTTGTCTTTCTAAACCACGGCTCGTTCGGCGCGTGCCCGCGGCCGGTGTTCGAGCGCTATCAGGCCTGGCAGCGCGAACTAGAATGTCGACCGGTGGAGTTTCTTGGCCGCCGCCAACGCGACCTGCTGGCGGAAGCGCGTCAGAAGCTCGGCCGGTACCTCAACGTTCAGGCCGACGACGTGGTCTACCTGCCCAACGTCACCAGTGCTCTGAATGTCGTCGCACGATCGTTACCGCTTCAACCACAAGATGAAATCCTGACCGCGAACCACGAGTACGGCGCCCTCGAGCGCACCTGGACCTTCGTCACCGAAAAGACCGGCGCGAGCATCAAGATGCAGCACCTTCCCACACCTTTGAGCGACCCAGAAGAGGTGGTCGAAAGAGTCTGGGAAGGCGTTACGGAGCGCACCAGGGTCCTGTTCCTCAGCCACATCACGTCGCCGACGGCTATCAGGCTTCCAGTTGAGCCGCTGATCCAGCGCGCGCGAGAGCGTGGCATCTGGACGGTCATCGACGGAGCCCATGCGCCAGGCCAGATCGATCTCGACCTCACGGCCATGGGCGTCGACTTCTACGGTGGCAACCTCCACAAATGGGCCATGGCGCCGAAAGGCGCAGGCTTCCTGTACGTGCGTCCCGAGGTGCAGTCGCTGGTCGAACCACTGGTCATCAGTTGGGGTTGGCGGCCGCGCGACCCGTGGTCAACGCCGTTCATCGATGCGCTGCAGCGGCAGGCAACGCACGATCCAGCGGCGTACCTGGCGGCGCCAGACGCATTTGCGTTTCAACAACAACGTGACTGGCCAACGGTGCGTCAGGAGTGCCATGAGCTGGTGCGGCTGGCGCGCATGGGCATGGCCGAGCTGACCGGCGTCCAGCCCCTGGTAGCCGATGATCCGCGCTGGTTCTCCCAGATGGCGACGCTGCCGCTCCCGCCTGGCACTAACGCGGAGGAGCTGAAGCGCCGCCTGTATGACGAGCACCGCGTGGAGATCCCATCCGGCCATTGGGGTGACACACCGTGTCTGCGCATCTCGATCCAGGGCTACAACACGCGCGCCGACGTCGAGCGGCTGCTAGACGCGGTAAAGCGCTGCGTTTAACAGTTCGGTAACACGTGTCGGCCGCACAATAGAGGTGTGGTCGCGGTGGGCGCATGAGTAGCACAACCGTTGCACCGCCAGTTCCAAGGCAGGCTACGACCGGCTGGTCGGCGGCTGTGCTGCAGCGTTTGCGGGCGCTCAACTACTACAACACGGCCGACTTCGCGAATCGACGCGACCTGCGCGTGGACCTGTTGCGCGGGTTCTGCATCTTCGCGATGGTGGTCGACCACTTTGGTGGCGACTCCTGGCTGTACGCGATCACAGGCGGCAATCGCTTCTACGTCTCGGCAGCTGAAGGCTTCATCTTCATCAGCGGCTTCATCATGGGCCAGGCGTATCGCGCCAAGCGCGATCGATCCGGCTTGCCCGCCGCGATGGGTGACGCGTTGCGCCGGGCGCGCACGTTGTACCTGGCCACCGTGGCGATGACGCTGATCTTCTCAGCGCTCTACCTGTACACCGACATCGCGCTCTGGACTGGTCGCGACTTCGGCCTGGGCATCGACAGCTGGCAGGAGATCGTCGTCGCCGCCGTCACGCTGCACTACACCTATCACGGCACGGACATCTTGGCGATGTACACGATCCTGCTGCTGGTGGCACCGCTGATCCTGCTCATGCTGTCGATCGGCGAGTGGTGGGTGGTGCTGATCCCATCGTGGCTGTTGTGGCTGATCTACCAGGTGTATCCCGAAGAAGCCGCGGTCCCCTGGTACATCCGCCATGGCGAGAATTTCCCGATCGCCGCATGGCAGGTCCTATTCGTGACAGGGCACGTGTTGGGGTTTTACCGCGGCGCGTTGACGTCCTGGCTGCAGCGATTTCGCCGCGTGCGCGTCGTGCTCGTGGCCATTGGGCTGGCGATCACACTGGGCCTCATCTCGCTCGCCTGGGGCGCCGAAAACGGCTTCTTCGATATCGACCCGAACGTGCTGGACGAGTCCTTCTTTAAGGTCGCGCTGCGGCCTGCGCGACTAGTCGCGTTCCTCTCGGTGGCGATTGTGGCCTACACCTGCGCCACATACCTCTGGGTGCCGCTGCGCCGTGGCCTGGGCTGGCTGATGCTGCCGCTAGGCCAGGCGGCGCTCTATTGCTACATCGTCCACTTCTTTCTCATCGTGCTGGTCTACAACCTGGCGCCAATGCTGGCGAACCTGCCGGCTGAACTGCCTGAAGAGCTCTTCAACGTCGTGTTGCAAGTGGCCGTGGTGCTGCTGCTTTGGGGCCTGGTGAAACGCCGAGTCCTATTCGGCATCGTGCCGAACTGACCCCGCCGTGAGGAACCACCTGCGGTGAAGAGTCACTTCCGTGGGTTGCATCACTCCGTAAGGAACCCCTCCGGTGAGGAGTCACTTCCGTGGGTTGCTATCACTCCCGTGGTGAGACCTCAGTTCGTGGGTGACATCACTCCGTGGGGAGACAGCGGCACTAAGTCCAGGCGCCGTGGACTTCGATAGAGGGCGTGCGCAGCTCGGTGATGTAGGGGCCTGCGGTTAGCGCGGCCTCGTGGATATCCGCCAGGATCTCACTGGCGTGCGCAGTTGGCTTGCGCGCCCACGCGTTGGCGGCCATGCCTGAAACCAGCGCGGTTGCGAAGGACGTACCCGACCAGTACGCCCAGCCGGTCGTGTTCACATCGCCCGAAGGAAACGCGCCCGAATAGAGACCCATCACGCCATCAATCGGCTCCCAGCCTGAGCCGCGTTCACCCCCAAACGTGGCGACGTGGTCACCGCGGCGCTGCTCGTCGCCAACATTCGAGTACGAGGCTGCTCGCGTGGGATCGAGAGCGGTCGCGGCAACGCCGAGCACCGTTTCGAACCTCGCTGGCAAGCGTGGGTCCAGGCGCACTGCGCCAGCTTCAGAATCGTTGCCAGCGGCAGCCACCACAAGGCAGTTGTTGAGGCTGAGGTAGTGGCCCAACTCACTGAGGCCCGCCTGAAGCAGGTCGGCCTGTTGCTTGACCGCATGACCGTTTCGCCGCACCCAGGACCAATCCCGCTTTGAATCACGCAGTACGTAGTTGGGTGCGTAGGTCGTGTTGATGCCGGGCAAGTCGAGGCCGTGCCAGGCTGCGACGAGATGGGCCGGGTGTGGCCGGAAGCCGAGACTCAGGTTGACGATGAGCGGGGCCGTCGCCGACTTGCGATCGAGGAGCTCGCGCAGAGCGGCGAGCAACAGCGAGAGATCGCCGACGCCGTACTCGTCCAACACGGGCATCAATGACACGGGTGTCTCGGCCGCCAGACCGTGAATAAGGCCCGCCACGAATAGCGCGTGATCGGCCATCACGTATTTGGGCTCATCGCCCTCGGTGTGGTGCTTTGCGACTTCAGTCCATTCCCTGTGGTTCAGGTCCCCTGGTGATTGCTCGTGCGAGCGTAGCCAATCGACCGCTTCACGCAGCTGCTCGTTGCCATCGAACTGCGCCACCTGCGCCAGGTCGATGCGCGTATCGAGCACCGCGACCGGCACGGGAGTGCCGCCGTCCACGGGCTGAAACACGTCAGGTCGAGGCGCGTAACGCCAGCGGCGATCGCGGCGCACCTTATCAGGTTGCACGGGCGCCGGTAGCGAGCCCGGACTGCCACCACCGGCCATCTCGTGTGCGCGGATATGCCAGTGCGGCATGATGCCGAGCACTTCCACGTCGTTCGTGTGCATCGCGTGAACGTTGGGGTGCAGCGCTTCAACGGCGCTCTTCACGTGCAGCACGTCGTTGGTTGAAGCGAGCTTCTGGAACGCGAACACCAACGCGGTGTCCTCGTTCGGCGCGTCGAACACGATCGTGCGGAGCGCATCGGCGCCATTGGGCAGTTGTCCGCCTGAGTGGTGCGACAGCAGCTCACCCAGCGTGCGCTGGAGGCTCGCTTCGTCCGCCACGTTGCGCGCGGCGCGAGCGATCACAACGATCTCGCCGGCGTGAAACCAATCGACGCCCTGCGAAACGGGGCTTTGCATCAGGTGGTCTCCTCGCGCCAATCGCCCACGAGTGACAGCGGCGCCCACAGGAAAGGATGTAGAACGGTGCCGCCGTGGAGTTGCTCGAGCTGCGCGATCCGCAGCGCGGCGGCTCGTCCGCGGCCAGCTTTCAACTCAGAGTAAAAGCGCTCCATCAGCGTACGCGTGAACCGATCGTCAATACGCCACAAACTGTGGATGACCGCGCGAGCGCCCGCATAGAGAAACGCGCGTGGCAGCCCGAGTTGCTCATCACCAGCGGAAACCGCGCCTGTCCCTGATTCGCAGGCGCTGAGGGTGACCAGGTACGCGTCAAGCTCCAGGTCGAAGCAATCCAGAGCCGTCTGGCGGCCGTCGGCTAGACGCAGATGTGAAAACAGGGGCGCATCGAGCCGCGAGACACCGTGTGCCGCCAGGTGGATCAGGTCAGCCTCGCGCGCGCGCCCTTTCAGGGAGTCCAGCGTGAGCTGGTCCTCGAGCAGCAGCTCGGCACTGTCGCCATACAGGTTTGCCACGGCCCTGGCTTCCTCGATTGCTCCTGGCAGCGAGCCATCCGCGCTGTGGCCGCCAACCAGCACGTGCTGGCCAACTCGGTGGCGCGGCCGCAAACAGAAGGTCAGCGAGCTAGCCGACGGCGCCGTCGCGATTTCGAAGCGCTCGATCAGGTAGCCGTCGCCATCATGCAGCGCGCCGAACGGGAGCTGGTGCAGACGTCCGTGCGGCACCACGATGAGCCGGTCATAGGCGTCCAGCCAACCTCGGACTGGTCGCAGCAGGACGTCGTAGGTGCGCTGCAGCAACGCACGCGCGTTCGGCTCGAGTTTGCTGCGCTGATGCGGCTCTTCAATCGCCGCGTCGAGGTTGAGTCGAAGCGGCGTCTGCAGCCGATACAGGCGAGGTAACGCGCCGCTGAGCCGCACCGCGCGGAGCGACTGGCCGTCCATCACAAACAGGGCGAGATCGTGGCCAATGCGGAAGAATTCGAGGAGAGCCGTGCGCGCCCCGAGCTGAGCCTGGGGCGAATACACGCGGCCTTCGAGTAGGCTCAGCCGCTCCAGGTCGGGCGCACCGGCGAGTCGCAGCTCTTCGAGGATGCGCGTAATGCGGCCTTCGAGCGCGCGCAGCTCTCCATCGGCCTCTGGCTGTTCGACCAGCGCGTCGTGCTTGCGTCTCAGGCCGGCCAGCTCGACAGCCAACTTGGCCTGTTGGGGCGAGATCGGGCGAATGCGAATGTCCAGTCCGCCGGCCAGTGCATCGACCAGGGCGCGCGACTTGGCGCGCTCGACCATGTTGAAGGCTTGCTCGACCTCATCACGGCGCAGCAGGAGATCGACCGCCGCCTCGAAGACGTCAGCTTTATCGGCGAGAAACGTGGCGCGGTACTCGGTCAAAATGCGGCCCTGGACCTGTTCGAGGTTGGCGATCGCTTCGACGAACGCTCGCAGCGCACCAGCCTCATCGCCTGTGTCGCGGGCGAGCTCGCCCAGGAGGCGCCAGGCGTGATAACTGAGCCACGGCAGCAGGCGGTTGCTCGCCAGGTCGAGCGCTTCGCGGGCAGCCGCGGCCGCCGCGTGAGGCTCGCCGAGTGCGCGCAAGGCACGCGCGCGGACCAGGTCGGCCTGTACGGCGCGCACCACTGAGCCGCGAAGACGGAGCTCGTCACGCACGGTTTCGGCTTCGGCCAGGGCTTCGCGCCAGCGGCCAGTCTCGCCAAGCACGACGGCGCGACCGAGGCGCACGTTGGACGGCCCGGCGTCCCAGTTGGCGACGCCGAACAACACCTCGGCTTGCTGAAGTTGAACGAGCGCAGCCTCGGCCTGGCCCAGCTGCGCAAGCGCCACGGCGTGCAGGCCGTGCGTAGCGGCCGCCTCAATGCGTCCGCCGACCGACTCGAATTCGGTTTCAACCAACGTGGCAAGTTCGGCGGCTTCAGCTGGCCGACCCAGGCGGATCAAACAGTCGACGCCGACCTGGCCGAGATGGGCCGCTGCATCGATGCGCTCCAACTCCAGCAGCGTGCGTCGACCAGGTAACACCGCGGCGAGCGCTTTGCTGTAGTCACCGCGACCGGCCGCGAATCGGGCGAAGTTTCGCCGCATACGCGCGGCCAGCTCCAATTTGCCTTCGCGCTCGAAGACGGCCGTCGCCCGGGTGTTGAGCGCTTCCGCTGTTTCGAAGTCGTCCACCTGGTAGTAGGCCAGCGCCAGCGTGCCCAGCACCTCAGCTTCGAGCAGTTCATTGCGCGGCTCGAGCCGTTCGGCTGCCTCCAGTGCGCGGCGGTGTGCTGCGAGGGCCTCCTCGGGACGGCCCAGGCCCGAGAGCAGGCCGCCGGTGTGGTTCTCCAGCCGGGTCAGCCGCAGCCACAGTGCGTTCTCGGTGAGGATGCGGCGCGCATCGTCGACGTCCGCCAGGATCTGGGCGTGATCGCCCGCGTAGCGCGCGTTGAACGTCGCCCCGATGCGGGTGCGCGCCCAGCCGACGTCGTCGCCCGCGCTCCGAAACAGGCTGGCTGCGTCTGCGTACGCCAGTGCGGCCTCGGCGTAGCGGCCTAGCTCGCGCAGGGCGTCGGCTCGAGCAAGTGTCCCGAGCGCGCGGATGCCTTCCTCGGTCCCGAGGTTGAAGATCTGATCCGCGATGGCCAGCGATTGCTCAGAATTGACGTTCAGCTGGCGTTCGGCTTCGGCTTTGAGTTGCGCGGCGAGCTTGATCAATGCCCGTCGCTGCGCCTGCTGCGGCACGCTCGCGAAGTGTACGGCTTAGATTACTAACGTTACCCGCGGCGGCGCACCTCCACCTGGCCTGCGCGCAGTCGCACTTCGTAGCTCGTGACGGGCGTGGCGGCGGGGCCTTGGCACACCTTGCCGTCGTCCAGGGTGAACTGCGACGCGTGCCACGGGCACTCAACGGCGGTTGCGCCATCGGCGCACTCAACCACTTTGCCGTCGGCCAGCGGACCACCCCAGTGCGGGCACGTCGCGCTGATCGCGCTGATCAGATTGCCGCGCTTGAGCAGCACCACCGGGACTTTCTGGCCGTCCACGGTGGCCTCCACCTGCGTGAGCTTGCCCTCCACAAGGGCGGTCACAGGCGTGACCGCGACGAACTCGTCGACACGGGGCTCGAAGGCGATGCGGCTGACCGCGGTGCCAAAGCGATAGACCAACTCGCCACCCAACCACGCCGAGATTGACGTCAGCGAAAGGCCAAGTGTGGAGAGGCCAATCCCCAGGCCGCGCTGGTTGCCGCGCCGGGCGAAGAGCGAGCCGAGCATCAGGACAAGGGCCGCCGAGTTCAGCAGCGCGTGGATCAAGCCGATACGTCGCTGCTCCTCGGAGGTGTCCGCCCAGTCGGCAGCGCCCGCGAGGGCAGTCGGCACCGCCGCCAGCACGCCGACGGTCATCGCGGCGTCGGCTTCGCGTGAAGCGCCGACCAGGTCGAGGACCGCGCCAGTCGACCACGCGCCGATGGCGGCATCAGTCAGCGCCGGGTGCAGCGGATGCCCCAGCCAGACGCCATTCAGCCAGTTCTTGACCCGCCGCGCAGCGGGGCCGCCCTGCGAGACGGCGGTATTGAGCAGCTCCTGGAGCTGGTCGGCCCAGTGATCGAGCATTTGCGTCTGCTCAGGGGCCAGCGCGTCCATGACGCGCGAAATATCGGGAACAACAGCATCAGTCATTTAATCAGTCCCGCTGGTGAAGCAGAGGGTGTGCCAGAATTCGCGCGCTTCACTCATGATTCGCGCCCCGCTCTGGCTCATCGGCCTGCTCTTGCTGGCGGCCATCTTCGTTGGCGTGTACGCCTACTTCACGACCCCACTGCCGTACGGGCTGGGGGAGCTTGTCCAAACACCGGGCGGCGCCAATGCGCCAGCGCAGGCGACGCCTACCTCGACCCAGACCGCGGCAGCTGCAAACGCGCGCGCCGCGGCAGGGCAACCGCTTTTGCTCGGCGCCGCCAGCGTGGTGGTGCAAGGGGTCGAGCGCAACCAGGACCTCACCGCCAACAATCGGGGCGGTCCGGCTGGGAGCTTCACCGTCATTGACGTTATGTTGCGGAACGCGGGAACGGAACCGCTCACGCCGCAGGCGCAGGACTTCCGTCTGGTGGACGATCGCGGCCGCATCTATGCGGTGGACGCCGAGGCTACTCGTGCGATGAACACTTCGGCGAAGAGGCGCGACCTGTTCGACGCGAGCGTGCCACCAGGGGGCGAAATGCCTGTCTACCTCGCGTTCGAGACTGGCGCTAATTCCGCCACGAGTCTGCGCGTCCACCTGGGCTACGGCGAAGCAGAACTTCCCCGGTCCTAGCCGACCCTCACTGGACGGGCTGCAGGGCGCAATCGGGGTTACACTCCCCTCCACTATGCCACCCCTTGGCTACATGGGCGCCATTCTCGACGTCGATCTCTCAACTGGCTCTCACCATGTGAAAGAGCTAACCCAGGACATGGCCGACCGCTGGCTTGGCGGCACGGGCCTGGGGGCGCACCTGCTGTGGGAGGAACAGACCTACAAGGCCGACCCGCTCGGTCCGAACAACGTCATGGTCTGGGCCACCGGTCCTTTTGCTGGCACGGCCGTACCTCTCTCGAACCGTTTTGGCGTATGCGCGCGGAGTCCACTCACCGGTGTCTGGGGTGAAGCCGAGTGTGGCGGCCACTGGGCCAACGACCTGAAGAAGGCAGGCTTCGACGCCCTGACCATTCGCGGCAAGGCTGACAGGCCGGTCTACCTGTGGATCCACGACGGTGAGGTCGAACTCCGCGATGCGAGCCACCTCTGGGGCAAAGACACCTTCGAGACGCATGACCAGGTGCGCGAGGAAGTCGGTTCCGCGGGCAGAAGAGGGCAGGAGGCGGGTGTCGCGTGCATCGGCCCCGCTGGTGAAAAGCTCGTGCGCTTCGCCGCGATCATGGTCGACGGCAAAGATGGCCGCGCGGTGGGTCGCTCCGGCCTTGGGGCGGTCATGGGCTCCAAGAACCTCAAGGCCGTCGCCGTTCGCGGCACGGGCACATTTCCGATTGCCGACGAGTCGGGACTCAACGAGTACCTGAAGGACGTTCGCAAGGAAATCGTCAGCACCGGCAAGGGCTTCGGTGCGCTCGGCACGGCCGGCGGCATCCCCACCCATGACAAGATGGGCAACTGGCCGATCAAAAACTGGCAGCAGGATCACTGGCCCGAGGCGCCCGACAAGATCTCGGGCGCGGCCATGCGCGACAGCATCCTGACCGGCCGCTACTACTGCGGCAATTGCATCATCGGCTGCGGACGCACCGTCCAGGTGACCGAAGGCCCATACGCCGGTATCGAGCAGGGCGGCCTGGAGTACGAGACCACGTCGCTGAATGGCTCGAATCTCTTGATCGACGACATCGGCGCGGTGCAAAAGCTGAACGAGATCTGCAACCGGCTGGGGATGGACACCATCTCAGCGGGCGCGACCATCGGCTTCGCCATGGAGGCTTACGAGCGCGGCTTGCTCTCGTCCTCGGATACAGATGGCCTCGACATCAGTTGGGGCAACCACGCCGCGGCGACCGAGCTCATGCAGCGGATCGGCTTGCGCGACGGTGGGTTCGCGACTCGGCTCGGAGAAGGCACCCTGCGGCTGGCTCGCGACATCGGCGGCGAAGAGTTCGCCGTGCACGTGCGCGGGCTGGACTTCCCGGCGCACGATCCGCGCGCCTTCTACGCCAACGCCGTTGCGTATGCCACCTCGCATCGCGGAGCGGACCATCTGTCGAGCTTCGCGCACGTGTTTCAGAGGGTGGTGTCGCTGCCCGAGTTTGGTTACGACGAGCCGGTGCACCGGCAGAACGCGGCAGAGTCGCCGCGCCTGGTGATGATCGGGCAGAACCTGATGAGCTGGTTCGACTCGTTGAAATGCTGCAAGTTCCTGTTCTTTGGGGGCATCAAGCCAACGCACATCTGGAACTGGTACCGCTACGTGACTGGAGGTTCGGTGTCGTTGGATGGGCTGTTGGAGACGGGTGAGCGCATCTTCTTGCAGAAGCGCCTCTTCAACCTGGCGTGCGGCTCAGGGCCGTGGGATGACCTGATGCCGCCGCGGATGCTGTCGCAGCCCCGCGACATCGGCGCCGACGGCCCGGGCCTGCCGCCCTTTTCGGAGATGCTGGCCGAGTACTACCGCCTGCGGCAGTGGGACGCCGAAACAGGTGCCATCGCTGCCGAAGTCCTGGAGCGCCTTGGCCTGCCACAGCCGATTCTGGCCCCGCAGCAGCCAGTGGCCGTTGCCTGAACGGTAAGGCCAGGTCACCTGGCGACCATGCACGTGGAGGTGGTTGCCTACCCACCGTACCGCGCAGGGCTCGGGGCGGGCACGCTGTCGATGGAGGTGCCAGAGGGCGCCACGCTGCGCGATGTGCTGCGCGAGCTGGCCCGCCGCAGCACCGAGTTCCACGCCTTCGCCGGCGCCAAGAAGGACGAGTGGCTCTGGGGCCAGTTGCTGGTGCACGTAAAAGGCGAGATGGTCCGGTTGGATGACCGCCTACATGGTGGAGACGTGCTGGAGTTGCTGCCCCCAATCGCCGGCGGCTAGCCGCGCTGCGCGGGAGGCAGCGCGGCGGCGACCAGGCGCGGGCCTAGCAGCAGCACGATCAGCGCGCCTCTAGACAGGCGCCGGTGCGCATGGCACTCTGATCGTCCTGTGATCGCACGCGTGCTGCTGCTAGGCGCCCTGGCGTTCCTGGTATGGGGCAGCGTTCGTAGCGAGCCGCTGCTGGTGAGCGAAGCGCAGCAGGTCACGCTGACGGCAACGCCGAGTCGCACGCCGACCGCATCGAACACCGCCACCGCCACGGTGACCCCAACGGCCAGCGTCACCCCCACGCGGACTATGACGCCAGTGGTCTCAATGAGTGCCTCGACGCCGACGCCCACGCTGACATCCTCGGCGCCTGCCACGCTGGTCATCCTCGCCACGGCCACGCCTTCGCGCACGCCAACCCGCACGAGCACCGTCACCGCGACGGTGACGCCCACCGCCAGCCGTACACCAACCTCAACGGTGACCGCGACCCCGACGATTACGTCAACGCCGACCAGCACCGCGACCTCCGTGCCGCCGCTGATCAGCGACCTTGCGACCAGCAGCATCACCCGCTCGAGCGCCACGATCAGCTGGACGACCAACCAGCCGGCCACGTCGCAGATTGAGTACGGCGGGCCGACGGACGTCGGGCTCAAGGTGCTGCGCGACCCATCGCTGGTCACTGCGCACCGGGTCGTGCTTGTGGGCTTGCAGCCTGGCACGCCCTATCGGTTCCTGGCGCGCAGCATCACCGCTGGCGGTGGCGTCGGCCTCTCGGTGCCCAACACGCTTCTCACCGCTCCGGCCGGCAGCGGTCCCGAAGTGGCGGACCTCGTCGTCTTACAGGCCACAGGCACCACGGCGACGGTTGGCTGGGCGAGCTCAACCGGCAACGTTGCCCAGGTGGAGTACGGCACCACCACCAACTACGGCGCGTTCACGCTGCTGAAGGTGTTCAACGGCCCGAGCCAGTCCATGCTGCTCACGGGCCTGCGGCCCGCTACGCTGTACCACTTCCGCGTCAAGGCCTGGGATGGCCAGGGCGCACTGGGCGCATCCGGCGATGCCCTCTTCAGTACTGCGCCAAACGGACCCGCCACGCTCATCGGCGATGACAACGTCCAGCCCGATCGGCTGGCGCTGCGCGGTGGTGAGGCGACGGCCTTTCAGTACGTGGCCACCCAGAGCGGTCAGGCAAGCGCGTTGCGGCTGTACGTCGACGTGGGCAGCACGGCGCCCGTCATGCGCGTGGCTCTGTATGCGGACCAGGCTGGTTCGCCCGGCACGATCCTGTCACAAGGTAGTGCGCCCGCGCTGGTGCCCGGGTGGATCAACGTGAGCGTGCCCCCGATCAACGTTCTCGAAGGCACGCGCTACTGGATCGGCGTGCTCAATCCCCTCGGCCCGGGCGTGCTCAACCTGCGCCAGGCAACCCTCGGCGGCAGCAGCGCCGCGAGCGCTCAGACGAGCCTGGCCGCATTCCCACAACCGTTTGTCATTGGTGTGGCGGGGGCGCGCTCGCCGCTCTCTGCTTCGGTCGTCCAGATTCCGCCTGCCATTACGCTCACCGGGCCTGCGGACGGAACGGTTGTCACCGGACAGACCCAGCTTTCGGCCGTCGTCGACGACGACGCACCGATTGCGCGCATGCAGTTTTTCGTGGACGGACTTCCCGTGGGGACGCCCGTCACTGCAGCGCCCTATACGGTCACCTGGAACACAGCAGGGCTGAGCACGCTCGTGCCGCACACTGTCAGTGCGCGGGCTACTGATGTCATCGGCCGGTCGGGCGCCTCGGCGGGTGTTTCGGTGCAGGTTGACAACGGCCCGCTCATTCGCAGCGTGACCATGGCGCCTGGACTCACCGCGACCAGTGCGCAGGTGACCTGGAGCACCGATGTGCCTGCCGACGGCCAGGTTGAGTATGGGCTCACGACTGCCTACGAGCTCTCCACGCCGGTCGATCTGGTGGCGGATACACGCCATCAGATGCAACTTACCGGTCTGGCGCCCGGGGCCGTGTACCACTACCGCGTTCGAAGCCGAGACGCCAACGGCGCCGCCGCCGTCTCCGCCGACGGCGTCTTCTACACCCTGCCCTAACCGCCTCCGCGGCACATTACGATACCGGCAGTGACGCTGCCCGTAGTGGAAATCGACGGCGAGCCGTTCGAGCAGGGCCGGCAACACGGCATGGCCCTGCGCGGGCAGATTGCGCACAACCTCAGCGTCTATTACGACCGCTTCGAGCGTGAGGCGCAGCTTCCGATCGACGAGGTTCGGCGGCGGGCTTCGCAGTACGTGCCCGTGCTGCAGCGCTCCGCGGACTATTTCGAGGTGATCCGCGGGATCGCCGAGACCAGCCGCCAGGAGCTTCTTGACGTGGTCATGCTCAACATCAGGTATGAGCTGCTCTACTACCAGTACAGCATCATCCCGGTGGGCGGACCGGACGGATGTACCTCCTTCGCGGTGCTGCCAGGCGCGTCCTCGAACGGGCACCTGCTGCTTGGAGAGAACTGGGACTGGATCCCTTCTGTGGCGGGCGCCGTCGTGCATACGCGCTACGAAGGTGGCTCATTTGAAACGCTTGCGTTTACAGAGGCAGGCATCGTTGGCGGCAAGATTGGGCTCAACTCACTCGGCCTGGGGTTGGCCATCAACGGGCTGCTGAGTACGGAGGACGATTGGGCTCATCTCGAGAAGCCATTCCACGTGCGGTGCTACGAGATCTTGCGGTCCACGTCGTTTGACGATGCCGTGCGTTTGGTAAGTGCGACGCCACGGTCGTGCTCCGCGAATTTTGTCGTCGCGCAGGCGCCGGACCGCGCGGTCGACGTGGAGGCAGCGCCTGGGACCTCGTGCTCGTTCGGCCCTGCGCGCGGGCTCCTGGCGCACACCAATCACTTCTTGGAGCCTGAACACCTGGGGGTGGAGGAGCCGCCGTTTGCGGAGCGGCGGCCGCATTCGCTTACTCGCTTGGCGCGGATGCGTTCAGTGCTGGATGCACGACAGCCGTTGAGCGTGGCCGATGTGCAGGCTTGCCTGAGAGACCATGACAATTTTCCCGACAGCGTCTGTCGGCACGTGCATCCAGACGATCCACCCGAGGAGGCCTGCCCCACCGTCGTCTCAGCGGTCATGGACCTCACCGAGCGCACGCTATGGCTGGCCGAGGGGCCGCCCTGTGAACACGCCTACGCGTGTTACGCACTCTGAGCGCGCTGCGTCATACTGAACCTCCTGAGAGGGAGAACACAGAGATATGCAGCTTGGCTTCGTTGGCCTCGGCCGCATGGGCGGCAACATGGTTCACCGCCTCGCCCGCGGCGGGCACGACGTCGTGGCCTTCAACCGCAGCCCTGGCCCGGTGCAGGAAGCTGTCAAGAACGGGGCCACGGGCGCCACCTCGCTCGAGGACCTGGTCCAAAGAGTCACAGCCCCAAGGAACATCTGGCTCATGCTGCCGGCGGGTGGCGTCACCGATCAGTATCTCAACCAGCTCATGGACATCTGCTCGCCTGGCGACCTCTTCGTCGACGGCGGCAACTCCAAGTGGAAAGACACCAAGGCGCGAGCCGAACGCATTCAAAGCAGAGGCTTCGAGTTTGTCGATTGCGGCACCAGTGGCGGAATCTGGGGCCTGCAAGTTGGCTACTCGATCATGGCCGGTGGCTCACCAGCGGCGTTTGCGCGGATCGAGCCCGCGGTGAAGACGCTCGCGCCGGAAGACGGCTATGGCCTCGTTGGGCCCAACGGCGCCGGACATTTTACCAAGATGGTTCACAACGGCGTCGAGTACGGCATGATGCAGGCGTTTGCCGAAGGCTTCCAGGTTCTGGAGAAGTCTGAGTATCCAATTGACCTGACTCAGGTTGGGAAGATCTGGCAGCACGGCAGCGTGGTGCGCTCCTGGCTCCTGGACCTGGCAGTTTCGGCCTTTGAAAAGGACCCGAAGCTCGAGGCGCTTGAGGGTTGGGTGGACGATTCAGGCGAAGGCCGATGGACCATTGAGGCGGCGATCGACGAGGACGTGCCTGCGCCGGTCATCACGATGTCGCTGTTCAGCCGCTTCTACTCGCGAGACCGCAATTCGTTCTCGTGGCGAGTGCTGGCCGCCCTGCGCAACGAGTTTGGAGGCCACGCAGTGCGCGTGGATGGCAAGGAGTCTGGCGTGCGCTCCGCGCCGGTCTAACGGCACGAGCGATCGCTGCGCTCCGCCCGGCGGGGGACATCACCTTGGCGGGCACATTACTACCGTGGTGAACACTCCCGTGAGTTCATCACTCCACGGGTCATCCCTGCGTGGGGTCATCACTCCGTGGGGTCATCACTCCGTGGGGGCAGCACTCTGTGGGGACGCCACCCCGTGGGGACAACCTCCGTGGGGACTTCAACCCGGAAAGAATTCCACCTTGGTCGGGACCGTTACTGCGTAAGGAACGACATCCGTGAGGAAGAGCACGCTGTGGGCGGCAGCGGCGGCGTTGGCGGCAGGCGCTGGCGGTTAGCCGTTACAGTTCGGCTAGAGGCCAATAGCCAATGGCAGTAGACGTTCAGGTCACCACGCGCGATGGCGAGGTCATCGCCTCGACCACTCAGCGCCCTGCGCCGCCGTGCGCGATT
>JAFAZN010000389.1 GCA_019239775.1 Chloroflexota bacterium | reverse complement strand
ATCGCACTGCTCCTGGTGGCGCGCGGCCTGGCGCGCTGGCGACCCTCCAGCGCCGACGCGGACGCAACGAATGAGGAGCGCGAATCGCTCCTGGGCGCGCGTGAGGCATGGGCACGTCTGCTGGGGTGGCTGCGCCGACTACTTGGGCGTGATGCGGTCGTTCCGATACCCGCGCAAAGTACTGCTCCGGCTGAGGTGCAGCCACCACGACCCCGAACGGGTGTCCGCGAGCTGTACGCGCAGTTGCTGCAGCGCGGTGAATGGGCGGGCGCGCAACGCGCGGTGGCGACGACACCCCTGGAGCACGAGACGGCCCTTCGCCGCACGCTGGAACCGGACCACGTAGTGACGGAGCTCACTACGGCGTATGTGCGCGTGAGGTACGGCGACGAGCAGGTCGACGACGGCGACGTGGCCGAGTTGGCAGAGGAGCTCGAGCGCGTACAGCCGATTCCTGCAGTCGAATGAAGCCGTAGCGCATACTGGCAGCGGGCCATGCGGCTGCCGCGACATCTGATTGCACCCGTTCTGGCCAGCCTTCTCTATCTCGGTTTGGTGCCTGCGACCGCCTCGGCGCACGCGAACCTCGATCGCGCCGACCCGCCTCCAGGCTCCCAGCTCGATCAGCCGCCGACGCAGCTCCATCTGACCTTCAGCGAAGCAGTGGATGGGAGTTTCAGCCGGGTCCAGCTGCTGAACACAAAGGGCGATGCCGTCGATCGGGGCGACAGCCACGTCGCACCTGGCGACCCGTTGTCGCTCATCGTCTCGGTACCCGATCAGCTGCCCAACGGCGTCTACACCGTGGCCTGGCGCACGCTATCGGCGGTTGACGGCCACACGGTGAATGGCGCGTATCCACTCATCGTTGGCCCGATGCCGGCCGAGGGGCTGCCCGTAAGCAGCGCCGCCTCCTCGCAGGCCACGTTCGACGTTGCAACCGCTGTTGCGCGCTGGTGGTTCTCGCTCGCAGGCAGCGCCGTTTTCGGCATCCTGGTCAGCTGGCAGCTCATCCTGCGTCCATTGTTCGGTCGGAGCAATCCGGCTGCACTACCGCTGGCCGCCGCACGAGCACGCCGAGTGGTGCTCATCAGCGCCGGTGTGCTGCTGGTTGGCACGCTGTTCACGGCGATTGCGCAGGCCGCCAGCGCCGCGGAGGTGCCCTTGTGGGGCGTCTTCGGCCAACCACTGGTCGATCTGCTGGGCCGCGGCCGCTTTGCCGCGCTGTGGTGGGCGCGACTGGCGCTGGTCGCGGTCGCGCTGGGAATGCTGGCCTGGCGAGGAGTGCGGCGCTGGCCTGGCCAGGTTGCGCTGGCCGCGACAGGGCTGGCGCTCCTTACCAGCAGCCTCAACAGTCACGGGGCGGCGCTGCTGTCCGGCGCATACCTCGGCGTGGCCGTGGACTGGTTGCACTTTGTCGCGGTTGCGACGTGGATCGGGGGTTTGCTGAGCCTCGCCTTGATCCTGCCAACGGCCGTCCAGGCGAGCCAGTCGATGGGCGATCGGGTTCTGGCTCGCGCGGTCAGCCGCTTCTCGAACCTGGCCCTGATCTCAGTCCTGGTAATCGTCGCCACGGGGACGTTCCAGGCATGGCTCGAGGTTGGTTCGTGGGACGGGCTCGTCCAGACCGCGTACGGATTGAGCGTGACCACCAAGATCGGGCTGCTGGTGTTGATGCTGCTGTTTGCGGCGTTCAACCTGCTGATTGCCCGCCCGGGGCTGGCGCGGATGGCCGCCACTGGTTCGTCGGCCGCCGCTTCTGCCCTGGCGCGGCGATTCAGCATGTCCATTCGGACGGAGGTTGCGCTGGGCATTGTCGTTCTTGGAGTCGCGGCGATCCTGACCGGGCTGTCGCCGGCGCGCAACGACCTGGCGCGCCAGAACAGTGGCGATATCACCGGTCCGGTCGACCAGCAGGTCAATTCCAACGGTCTGAATGCGCGCATTCAAATCACGCCGAATGCGCTCGGCATCAATCGATTGGCCGTGGAGCTACCCGGTATTGATCCCGCTCAGGTGGAGCGGGTGCAGCTCACGCTGACCTATCTCGACCAGGAGCTGGGCAGTCAGCCGATCGTGCTGACAGAATCCAGCAGCGCGCCCGACACGTGGGAAACGACAACACCCGCGCTGTCGCAGGCAGGCACCTGGCAGGCTGAGATGCTGGTGCGGCGGACCGGCCAGGATGACGCCCGTACCGCCCTGCGTTTCATCGTGGCGGGGCCGGGCGGAACGCAACAAGCCACGGGCGCGGGGACGGGAGCGTACCCACTGCTGCCATCGCCGATGATCGCGCTGTCGTATCTGTTGATTGCCGCGGGCATTGCCGTCGCCGGCCTTGCTCTGGTGCGCACCTGGCGTGGGCCGCGGCGCCGGCGGGCGTTGCAGCGCCAGGCGGCGCTGGTGGCGGCAGGTGTGATCGTGCTGGCATGCGGCGGGTACGTCTACGCCGCCGAAAACCGCAACGGCGTGCCGCTGGATGTGGTCAACGTGCGCGATCCGGTTCCGCCGGATGACCGCTCGCTGGCGATTGGCAAAGACGTCTACACCACGTACTGCGAAACGTGCCATGGCGAGTTCGGGCGCGGCGATGGGCCGGCCGGACTGCGGCTGGTGCCCCGGCCGGCTGACCTGCGCGTGCACATGGCGCCGGGTGTCCACACCGATGGCGAGCTGTACTACTGGGTCTCGTATGGCTTCCCGGGTTCGGCGATGCCCGCGTGGAAGCAGAACGGCCTGACGGACGAACAGATCTGGAGCGTGATCAACTACGCCCGCGCCACGTTCGGCAATCCGGGCCAGTGACCCCCGTAGGGAATCGACCCTCTCCCCCCTCTCCCTGTTCCAGGTCGAGGGGCGAAGTGTTTTCTCTCCCGAGGGCTCCAAGGGGGCCGAGCCCCCTTGGAAATCCCCTGGTCAAGGCGGTGGCGCTAGCGGCCGCCCTGTTGGCGGTGTTGCCGACCACAGCTCTCGCACACGCAGTGTTATTGCGGGCGACGCCCTCCAGCTCGCAGAGCCTGGAGCAGGCGCCAGCGCAGGTGCAGTTGCTGTTCAGCGAACCACTGGACCCGGTGTTCAGTCAGGTCCAGGTGGTCAACGCCGCTGGCCAACGCGTCGACGCGGCTGACAGCCACGTCGATCCCGACGACGACCGCCTCCTCGTGTGTTCGCTTCAGCCTGCGCTGCCCAACGGCATGTACACGGTCGTGTGGCGCAACCTCTCAGCCATTGACGTGCATCCGGACCAAGGGCAATTCCCGCTGTTCGTCGGGGTGCCCGTCACCCAGCCGACGGTGGCGGCCACCGGTCTGACGACAACCGCCACGCCCGAGACGACCTTCGGTCGCTGGTGGTTCTACATTGCCGCCAGCCTGTTCGGCGGCGTGCTGGCCACGTGGAAGCTCGTGCTCGGACCCGCTATCGCCGACACCGACGCCGCGGCACGCGTGCATCGGTATGCCTTTCGCCTCATTCTGACCGGGGGCGTGCTGTTGATCGTGGGCACGCTATTCACGGCAGTGGCGCAGGCGGCCTCCGCCGCGAACGTGCCGCTGCTGCAGGGCTTCGGTCAGCCGCTCGGCGACTTGCTGCTGCGGGGCAGATTCGCCGCGATCTGGTGGCCGCGACTTGGACTGGAGGTTGCGAGCCTGCTGCTGATCGCGCTGGGCGGCATCGATGGCCTCGCCTCGGAATGCGCGCTGGCGACCCTGCCGGCGGTCTTGCTGACCAGCGCGCTGACCAGCCACGGCGCGGCATTGCCCGAGGGCACGGCGCCAGGCATCGCCATCGATTGGCTGCACATCGTCGGTGCCACAACCTGGGTTGGTGGACTCATCGCCCTGGCGGCGGTGCTTCCGGTTGTGCGCGGCGCAGCGCCTGTTGGACCGAAGGTGGTGGGACGATTCGCACGCCTCGCGCTTATCGCCTCGCTCGCCGTGCTGCTCTCAGGAGTGCTGCAGGGTGCCCTGGAGGTGGGCTCGTGGAGCTCGCTCCTGACGACGCTGTACGGGCAGTTTCTGGTGCTGAAGACCGTGCTGCTGGCAGTCATGCTCGCATTGGCGGGGCTAAACGAGTGGCGCCGGCGCGCTCCAGGCGGTCTGGTCGGCCTGGAGCGCGGCGTCAGAGCTGAGTTGGCGCTCGGTGTAGTGGTCTTCGGCGTGGCGGCGATGCTCAGTGGCACACCGCCAACGCCAATCAGTTGACCCAGCAACATCCAACAAGAGGTCCAGGACACTTCCTGGGTTTTTGTCACTGCGTTTGGCCTCTGGACTACGCAGCCAACGGCCACACCCTGTGGGGAAACAGACCCTTCTCGACCCTGTGGACATTGCACCTGGACCTTCTCGTAGACTGGAACTCAGGATGACAGGACGCGCTCAGGATGACAGGCGCGCCGTTGACGCTGGGTGCAGGTTGATCGTCGCGGCGATGGCGACACCGTTGCTGTCGGTGGTCACCGTGACTGGATTCTGCACATGCAGGAGTCCGGTGCAATTGAGGAAGTCCGGCCCAAAGGCTTGCTGGAATCGCACCGCGGTGAACGTGTAGAAGTTGTTGGCGACAGCGGGATCGATGGGTGGCGCCGCTTCGAGAAATGCTTTGTCGGCAACGACATGTGGCAGTCCAATTTGCAGCATGCCACGGCAGTACGGCGCGGTGTTGGCGTCTGCCAGCGTGCTGGCGGTTGGCTGATCGACATTGACTCGGTACGCATTGGTTTTGTCCAGGTTCAGCTGGCCGTTCACCAATACCATCTCGTCGCCATCTACGAGGAGCGCATTTGAACCGTCCTGGCTCTGAGTAAATCGAGCCTGGAGCTCATCCAGTTGCTGCGAGGGCGAAGTTCCTCCAAGTGGATCGCTCAAATCGCGGACCTGCCACGGTTGGCAGCCGACTGCCGGGTCGAGGAATTGGTCGGTATAGAGGAAGTCGCCCGGGTTTCGCAACACCGTTGCATTCGGGAAAAGGGTGCGGTTGGTCTGCGTATCCTGGGCGATCTTGCCATTTACCACCAGGTAGCGGGTGTCGGTGTTATCGACCGGATCCATGTCGACGACGTTCCAACTCCAGGTGGATGGACACACCTGTCCATCAGCCGCGGTTCCGCGCTGCGGAACGTGAATCACGCCACTTTCAATTGCAGCATTGGCGGCACCGAAGAACGCTTCGTTGTTGCAGAACGAGACCTGGCCGAAAATGGACGGGCCGAGTCCGTTGACGCACCGACCCTGGCTCAGACTGCCCCCACTATCGAGCAACGTGAGGTTGTCGCCGTTGAATCCGATGCCGATTCCAACAACCCCGCCGACCGGCAACAGTGGCACAAGTGGCGGAACGGCCGGAGTTGTGCCGGCATCCACCACAATTGGCTTGTATGTAAACAAGGCACCGCTTCCCGGATCGAGAATGGTGGCTTCCACAAAGGCCGCGGTGCCGGCGTTGGCTTCGTGACAGCCAGGTCCGCTCAACTGGTACGGAGTCGCCAAGCCGATTGCGCTGAGCGGCTCCGGTGGAACAGTGAGAAAACAGTTGACGGTCGCGGCGGATGCGGTTGCTGGAGCCAGTGAAAGCGTGGTGAGCAGCGTAGCCGCGATTGATGTACGGCGAAGATGATGTCGAATTGAATGCGCGAAATCGAGCGGCAGCAACATTGCGTTACTCCTGGTCGCGTTGGTGGACGTCCCGCGCGTCCTAAAGTGCACGCGATATGCCCGGGCCAGGCACGTTGCAGTTACTGTTCGATGCCGTGCACGTTCGATTTCGTCACGATCGCCATCGCCGTTCGATCAAGTAATCGAACTGTCGTTCGTGAGACTTTGAACACGTGACGCACTTGATTGGTAAAAGCACGTCGATGCGCCAGCAGATGCACTCCCGCCACCACAAACAGGGCGATTGAGGTGTACAGGTGCGGCGGATACTCGCTCAGCGAAAGGCGATTGGCGATCCAACCAGTTGCAAACGCAACGATGGCAAGTCCGACCAGCAGCACATTGAGTGTTGCATTGAAGCGCACGAGGAACTTCGACATGGCGGCAATGGGGGCTCGCAGGCGGAATGCCGCATGGCGTGGCTCGCGCTACTCAAGTGGCAGACGAGCGGAAATACGGAGTTACGAATATTTGCTGTTTCCGTGCTCGCGAGGTTTGCACACCCGTTGGCGCATTCACATCCGTGGGTTTTGCCCTCCGTGAGGTGGACGTTCACTCCGTGAGGTGGACATCACTCCCGTGGGGTCTCACTCCGTGGGATGCACCTCCGTGATGTGGCGCCTCCGTGGGGTTTCACTCCGTGTTTCCACTCCCGGGTGGCAGACGTCCGTGGGCGGACCTCAGTGGGGTGGAAGTCCGTGTGACCTCACATTCGTGGGACACAACGTCCGTGGAGATTACCTCCGTGGGGACCAACTCCCGAGTGGCGGACGTCCGTGGGGTGGACCTCAGTGGGGGTGGAAGTCCGTGGGACCTCACCGTTCGCGGGACAAACGTCCGTGGGATCAACTCCCGTGGGGTGGGGGCCGGTCAAGGTGGTGGGCGCGAACCTGGTGGGCCCAACCCACCACCTGACTGACTTGCTTGCTAGTTAGTGCAGCCGCGAGAGGCCGTTGTTATCGAGATTCACGCTCGAATACACGGCCACGCAGCCGGTGGGGCATGCGGGGTCTGGCCCAGCAATTGGCACGAAAATGTGGTTGCTCGAGAGGTCGGCCGCGACCGAGTGGGCGCCGATGCCAGACTCCACCTCGCCAACCGCGGTGAGGCTACCGGCGTCGATGACGCCGAGGTTCTGGTACGCGGTCTCCGCCAGGTAATAGCGGTTGTCGCCGGGGTTGTACCAGACTTCGTCCGATCCGCCGACAGTGCTGAAGTCGCCAAGCACCGAGCCATTGGTGCGGTCGATAACCACCGAGCGATGCGGATTGCCGCAACCCGCGAGCAACTGGTTACCAGGTCCGATGGCCAGGCCGTTCGGCCCGCAGTTGGTGAGACCGTACTTGGCAGTCACGGTCTTGCCGACTGGATCGATGACGTCGATTTCGCCGCCGGGGTTGGCATTGGTCGCAGGCACGGAAATGTAGAACATGCCCGTCACCGGGTCATACTGCGGCTGTTCGGCGCCGTTGGTCGAATCGGTGAAGCTGATCTTTTTCAGCACGACGCGTCCAGAGACCGAGATCAACGACGCAAACGGCGGATCGTCAGCATTGTTGGCGACCGCCAGGATGTTGTCCTTTGGGTCGTAGGCCATCTCGTCCGCGCGGAACTTGCCGCCGGTCGAAATGGTGGCGACCACCTTATTGGTCGTCAGGTCGACGACTTTGACCGTGCTATCGCCGTCGCCCGCCCACAGCTCCTTGCCGGATTGGGTCACGACCACACCATCTGGGCCGGACGTGTCGTTCTTGCCAGTGAAGCCGACAAAGCCGGGGATCTGCGCCGAGAACGTGTTGGTGAGGCCGTCGATGACGTCGATCGCACCGTTGGATCGATCCGCCAGGTAGTAGTGGCCGGTCGGCGAATCGACCCAGCTGATATCGAACGCCTTGAGGGGCTTGCCGGGAACAGCGACCTTGGCGATGCGGACAGTTGTAGCCGGTGGAGCGTTCAAGACCGCGCCCGCGGAAGCGCTGGTCAGGGCAAGCGCCAGAAGCGCTAACGAGGTGCCACGCAGCACAAAGCGACTCAGCATCAATGAGGAGTCCTCCTGAGTTCCGTTTTGCCAAGTTCCACGATACCGCGATTACCGGGAGCGTGGACGGCGCGGACCGAAACCCCCACGTTTGCTGAAGCCACCGCCGCCGCGAGGCCGGCGATCGTTGTCCCGCGGCGGCCGATCGAAGTCGCGCCGCGGACGATCGAAATCGCGCGGCGGCCTGTCGAAGTTACGCGGCGGGCGGTCGAAGTCACGGGGCGGCCGATCGAAGTCGCGCGGCGGCCGATCGAAATCGCGTGGTGGCCGATCAAAGTCACGCGGCGGGCGGTTGAAGTCCCGCGGCGGCCGATCGAAGTCACGCGCCTCGCGGCGAGGTCGCTGGTCGAAATCGCGTTCCGCTCCGCGTTCGCCCCCGCCGCCGCGCGGACCGCCCGATGGCCGCCAGCTACGACTGCTCAGGGTGGCATTGCGCGTGTGCTCGGGCGCTTCGAGGTGCCACTGCACCGCCGCGGCGACGGCGCGCGCAAGGATGGCTGCCAGGGTCGCGTCGTCGAGCTCGCCGTTGGCCGCCTCGCGCGCCTGCTCGAGCTCACCGCGGATGCGCCGCCGCAACTCCGCCTCGATTGCCGCCGCCGTGCGAGGCGTCGGCCGGTTAGACCGGGGCGCCTCGCCCATACGCCATCTGCGTCTGCAAGAACTGCATCGTTCGCCGCTGATCATCAGACGAGCCCATTGGCGACGCAGTGAAATCGGTGGCGCCAGCCTCTTCCAGACGCGCCAATTGCCGTTCGACTTCAGATTCGCTGCCCGCCAGCATGACGTCGGCCGGTCCATCGGCGCCTTCGCGATCGAGCATGGCGCGGTACGAGGGCAGCTGGCCATAGTTCGCAAGCGAGCGCGCCGCCCGCTCCCGAACCGACGCCGGATCATCCGTGACGCAGATTGGCAGTCCGGCGAAGATGCGCGGCGCTGGCTTGCCAGCCGCGCTTGCGGCCTGGCGGATGACAGGCGCGATGTGCGATTCGAGCGTCTTGGGACCAACCATCCACAGCGCGGTGCCATCGGTCAGCTCGCCGGCGATGCGCAGCATGCGTTCGCCCAGAGCTGCCAGTACGACGGATGGGGCGTTGTTATCCGCGACCGTGATCTGTGAGTTGACCTTGAGGCGCCTGCCCTCGTAACTCACGGCTTCGCCGCGCAGCAGCGGGAGCAGCACGTTCAGGTACTCCTGCATGTACTCGGCTGGACGTTCGAACGAGAGGCCCCAACGGTTTTCGACCACAGGTTTGTGCGAAAGCCCGAGGCCGAGGACCAGGCGACCTTTGACCGCGGCCTGCACGGTCAACGCCTGCTGGGCGAGCGCGATCGGGTGGCGGCCGAAGATCGGCACGACGGCGGTTTCAAACTCGATGCGTTCTGCTTTCTGCCCCGCCAGCGCGATCACGCTCAGCACGTCCATGCCCGAGATCTGGGCGAAGGCCGCCGTAGCAAAGCCCATCGCTTCGAGGCGTGTGACCTGCTCGATCATTTGCTCGAGCGAAGCAGGACGCCCGCCGCCAGCCGACGCGTTCGTGTTGATGCCGATGCGCATGCGCGTGCTTCAGCTTACTCGTTCAGTGCGCGGTGGGCTGCTTCAAGCGCTCCAGGAACTTCTGGCGAGCTTTGGCCACTTTCGGCGCGATGATGATCTGGCAGTACGGCTGGTACGGGTTCCGCTCGAAGTAGTTCTGGTGATAGGCCTCGGCTGGGTAGAAGCGCTCGAGCGGCACCACCTGCGTGACAATCGGCCTCGGCCAGAGCGCACTGGCGGCCGCGATCGCTTCCTGCGCGACCCCCTCCTGTTCCTCAGAGGAGTAGAGGATGATCGATCGATACTGCTCACCCACATCGTTGCCCTGGCGGTTCAGGGTCGTGGGGTCGTGAATGGTGAAAAACACGTCGAGGATGTCTCGGAACGAGATCTCCGACGAATCGAAGGTCAGTTGCACCACTTCGGCATGGCCGGTTCGGCCACCGCAGACCTGTTCATACGACGGATTCGGGACGCTGCCGCCGGCGTATCCAGAGATCACACTGCTCACGCCGCGCAGCTCGTTATAGACGGCTTCCAGGCACCAAAAACACCCACCGCCTAACACCGCGGTTTCAGAACTACTCATACAATTCGACCGTAAGTATGGCCGAGCCTGAGCCCGGCGGCGAAAACGGCGAGGCCTGCCGCTCCGAATCGACTGCATACGTGATCGACGGTGGCGAGCCACTGCGCGGCACAATCCCCGTCTCGGGTGCCAAAAACGCGGTCCTCAAGTTAATGGCGGCCGCGGTGCTGTGCGAAGACCCGTGCACCATTAGCAACGCGCCGCGCATCGCGGACGTCGAATACATCCTCGAAACGCTGCGCGACCTGGGTGCCGAAGCGTGTTGGATCGGCGAGCACACGTTGCGCATCCATGCGCGCGACCTGGACTGGGACTTTATTCCGCTGGAGGCCGCGAAGCGGTTGCGGGCTTCGTTCGTGCTCCTCGGGCCGATGCTGGGCCGCCGCCGGAAAGTGATCATTCCGAACCCGGGCGGCGATCGCATCGGACGGCGCCCGGTCAATGTCCATGTCGATGCGCTGCGCGCGCTCGGCGCTGAGATCGACTACAAGTGGGGCTACTACTACGCCCGCGCGCCGCGCGGTCTTCGCGGCACGCAACTGCGTCTGCCTGAGGCGAGCGTGACCGGTACTGAAAATGTGCTGATGTCCGCGGTCCTGGCCGACGGCCGCACCATTATCACCAACGCGGCTGCCGAACCCGAGGTGGACAACCTGATTGATTTTCTCAATCGGATGGGTGGGCAGATCAAACGCAGTCCCGACGACGCACACACGATCATCGTCGACGGCGTCTCGCACTCGGCATTGCATGGGGCGTCGATCGACGTGATTCCCGATCGGATTGAGGCTGGTTCGTTCGCCGTCGCCGCGGCCATTACCGGGGGCGAGGTGCTGCTCAAAGGTGCACGCGCGGATCACCTGGACGCGTTTATCAGCGCACTGCGGCACACGGGCATCGAAGTCAGCTGCGAGGCCGACGGCCTGCGTGTGGGCGGCAAGCCGCCGTTTCGAGAGCACCGCATCAACACCGCGATCTACCCTGGCTTTCCTACCGACCTGCAAGCGCCGTTTTCGCTGGCACTGGTCGAGGCGGACGGAGTCAGTACGATCAAAGAGAACCTGTACGAAGATCGATTCGATTACGCGGCGGCGCTTCAGCGTATGGGCGCCAACATCCATGTCTTCGATGCGCACACCGCCGCGATTTACGGACCGTGCGAATTGCACGGCTCTGAGGTGGAAATCCCCGATCTACGTGCAGGCGCAACGCTGGTGCTGGCGGCGCTCGCCGCCGAAGGCACCAGCCGCATCAGCGGCATCGAGCATGTTGCGCGCGGTTACGAGGACATGGTTGGAAAGTTGGGCCGCGCCGGCGCGCGCATCACAGAGGAGCACACGTCGTGTCCATCACCATCGAACAACTAGCACGTGGTCCGCAGGGGCTTGTGATTCAGTGCCTGCGCAACATCGGGCCGTACGAAAACAACATTTTCATCGTGTCCGACGACGCGTCGCGTGAGGCGTACATCCTCGATGCCGGCTTTGAGCCCGAGGCGATCGCCTCGGCCGCGGAGGGTCTGACCATCAAGGGCATCATCATCACGCACGGCCATCGCGATCACCACGAGAACGTCGCCAAACTGAAGGGGCTGCTGCACGTGCCCGTTGGCATCGGCATGGACGACGCGGCGCAGCTCAGTATCGAGCCGGATTTTCTCGTCGTGGACGGCCAGTCGCTCGGGTTCGGCACAAATGCCTTGCAGGCCATTCACACGCCCGGCCATACGCCAGGGTCCACGTGCTTCCTGTTCGACGGACACGTCTTTACAGGAGACACGCTGTTCCCGGGTGGACCGGGCAATACGCAGAACGATCCCGTGCGCTTCGAGCGCATCATCAGCAGTGTTCGGGATCGGCTGTTCACACTGCCGGACGAAACCGCTGTCCACCCGGGGCACGGCCGCGATACCACCATCGGTACCGAACGGCCACACCTCGACGAGTGGGTCGCCCGCGGCTGGTAATTACCGAGCGATCGGTGAGCGCTCCTGCCACAGGTCGCGCAGGAGCATCAGCCGCTCCAGCCAGTCGACCTCGGCCAGGGCCTGTGTGGCTTGCTTGCCAGCATCTCGCGCCTTGCGAGAGGTGGTCTCGGCTCGCTTGCGCGCATCGCGCGACGCCTTGTCGGCGCGGCCGCGGATGTCCTTCGAACGACTCCGCGCTTGGTCCACCTGAGAGCGGCGAGATTGCGCCTGTTGCCACAGCACCACCGCCACCGTCAGCAGGGCGGTGCCCAGGCCCATGGCGGGTCGGACCGCTTCCTCTGGCATGTCGGGTATTTGCGAGCGGAGCTCGTACGCACGTTGGCGGGCCTGCTCGGCCTGCCGCCGCAAGCGATTGATCGGCCTGTTGCGCTCGCGTTGCCAGCGCATCCACAGCCAGACGCCGATACCGCCGCCGATGGCGACGGTCAGCCAGCCGATGCCGAATGGCACCGCGCTGCCGCCTGACAGGTTGGACATCCAGCGGTTCGACTGGTTCTCCGTCGTCGTCCAATCGGGTTGGTCGCCGTAGTCGTTGCCGTTGCTCGGGCGCGGTACACGTGTAAACGAGGGTTCCGTGTTCATCGTTGACACGTTCGTTTCGCCTATGGCCTGTCGTTCTGGAGTTGCAGTGTCGGTATGTTCGATCACGTCGCGATGGCCTTCCACGGTTTTTGGTACGCGTTCAGAAGCTGGGGCATAAACGCGCTCGCCGGGCCCGCTGTCGCGGTCGGCAGCCTTGCGCTCCGCATCGGTGAGCGGGCGCGAGCCTTCAGAAACCAGTTCGTGGGTCGAGCGTTCGATGTCCTGGTTACGTTGTGAAGCCGGTACCACGTCCTGGGTGTTCTCGGAGTGGGCTTCCGGCGGCTCGAGAGGGCGTTCGAGCCTGCGATCAGGAAATGTCATAACGCCAGCACCTTTCTACCGTCCGGAGTCGGACGCTACTGGGGCAAGAGCAAGGCTCGTACCAGCCACAAGAGAAGCACACTCCCTGGGTTTACTGAGGACTTGCTGCAAGAGTTGGTGTGGCTGTTGGCACATCGAGGGGTGGGGCTGCGACGGGAATCACGATTCTTGCGACCACAACGAAAACCACCACGATCAGTGCAGCCTCGAGCAGCAGCAGGGCGACGAGCCTAAGCAGTGGGCCAGACGGCTGGCGCCAGGACAGCAGTGGCAACGGCGAGCACCAGGGTAAGCGGTGCCCCGACTCGCGCGTAATCGAAGAAGCGGTAGCCGCCGGGCGCGTAGATGATCAGATTGTGATGACTCATGGGCGTGAGGATCGCGGTGACGGCCGCCATCGCCACAGTGACGACGTACGCCTCAGGTGCCTGCCCCAGCGTAGCGGCCAGCGCGATCGCCACGGGTCCGAAGAGCGCAACAGTGGCCGAATCCGAGCCCATGAACTGCACGATGAGCCCCACCGCGGCAAAGAGCGCCAGCAAAATGAGCCGTTCGTCCCAGGCGGCAATTGTTGACTGGAGCCAACGTGCCAGCAGGTCGGCCGTGCCGGTGTTCTTCATCGCCAGACCGAGCGGGATGGCGCCTGCTACGAACAGATACATGCGAGCATCGACCGCGCGGTACGCCTGGCGTGGGGTCAGACAGCCGCTGAGCACCATGGCCACCGCGCCACTGACGGCGGCCAGGCCGAGGCCGATCTGGTCAACGGTCGCGGCCGCGATGGTGGCCAGCATGACCAGGCCAGCCAGCAGAGCCTTGCGCGGGCGCCGCACCTGTGCCTCGAAGGGCGTGAGCAGCAGCACGTTGCGGTCGCCTGCCATCCGCCCGAAGGCGTCCGCGTTGCCTTGCAGGACAAGCACGTCACCTTCCTGCAAGCAAACGCGCGCCAGCTCCTGGTCGGGCAGGAGGCGGGTGCGCCGCCAGATCCCGAGCACCAGGACGCGGTAGCGATGCAGGAAGTCCACGTCGGCGACGGTGCGTCCGGCGAACCAGGAACGCGGCGCAATGATGGCTTGCTGGACTTTGTCGAGGGTGGCTGCCTCTTCGTCCTGCACGCCGTGCTTGCGCTCATCGGGCAGCGCGTCGGCGTACTGCATCACCGGCTCGAGCTCCCAGCCTGGCTCCTGACGGATCGTGGCCAGGCCGTCAGCGCTCGTACGGATGAGCAGCACATCGCCCTCCTCGAGGGCACGCCCAGCCAGATGTGACTGGCGGCGCCCGTCGCGCAGCAGGCCGACCGCCTCGAACGGGTAGGCGTCGTCGCCGGTGATCTGGCCGACTGTCCGACCGATGAGTGACGAGCGCGCGAGCACCCGCAGCTCAGTCAGGTAGCTGTCGATCTGGAGCGTGTCGGTGGACTGCTCGAGACCCTTGCGACTGGGCACCAGGAAACGGCCGATCAGCAGCATGTACGCGGTTCCCAGCGCGGTCAGGGCAATGCCGATGGGAGCGATCGAAAACACGCCCAGTCCGCCACGGCCCGACTGTCGCAGCAATTCGCTGGCGATCAGAAACGATGGTGCACCGAGGATCGTGATCGTTGTGCCGAGTGAGCTGGCGATCGCAACGGGCATCAATAACCGCGAGGCGGGCATCTGGCGTTCGCGAGCCATCGTCAGCGTGATCGGCAGCATCACCCCGGTGATCATCACGTGATGCGTAAACGCCGACGCCAGCGCGACCGCGGGCATGATGACCGCCAGCATGCGAGCCATTCCATGACCCGCCAGGTCACCGATCACGCGACCCAGCATCTCCGAGAGGCCGGTCATTTGCAGGCCCGCGCTCAGCACGAACATGCAGGCGATCACCACGGCTGGCTCGCTGTTCAGGCCTGAGAGCGCATCGCTTGTTGACAGAATGCGCGTATAGGCCAGCGCCAGGACAATCAGCAGCGCGACCAGGTCAGGTCGCAGTCGCTCCGTGACCAGCAGGCCGATGGCGACTGCCAGGATCGCAAGGAACACTGCCTGTTGCGGCACGCGACAACACAGGACGCACGTGGCATGCCTCGCGCGCGACAATCGCCTGCATGAGTGGTGAGGTGCCGCAAAGCGCCTCGGTGGTGATTGTCGGTGGCGGCGTCATGGGCGCCAGCCTGGCTTACCACCTGGTATGCCGCGGTCAGCGCGATGTGCTGCTGCTCGAGCAGGGCCGCGTTTTTGGGCAGGGCGCGACGGGAAAGTGCGCTGGCGGGGTGAGGCACCAGTTTGGCAGCGAGATCAATATCCGCCTCTCGATCGAAAGCCTGGCCATGCTGGACCACTTCGAGGCGGACATCGGCCAGGCCATCGGATTGAACTACTGCGGCTACCTGTTCCTGTTGACCCGCCCTGCGGACATGGCTGCCTTCGAGGCAAACGTGTCGCTGCAACACGGTCTCGGGGTGCCCACGGAGTGGCTTTCACCATCCCAGGTTGCCGCGCGTGTACCGCTGGTGCGCACCGATGACGTGTTGGCGGGAACCTTCTACGGCCGCGACGGCCTGTGCGATCCCAATTCGGTTGTGTCGGGCTACGTGGCGGCCGCCAGGCGATCGAGGGCGAGGCTGCTCACGGATGTGGAGGTCATCGGCTTCGACGTCCGCGGCAGGAAGGCTCTGGGGGTGAAGACCTCCGCGGGTGACGTTGCCGCGGGTGTGGTTGTGAATGCGGCGGGGCCGCAGGCGGCGGTGGTGGGTCGCATGCTGGGTGCGGACCTACCGATCTGGCCGCTGCGGCGCCAAATGCTGGTAACCACACCGCTGCCCGAGGTGCCGCTCGACTTTCCCTTCGTGATCGACTTCGCACAAGGGCTGTACTTCCACCGCGAAGGTCCTGGTCTTCTCACTGGTCAGTCGAATCCTTCTGAACGGCCCGGTTTCGATGAGTCGGTCGACCTCGAGTGGGAGCAGCACCACCTGGCGCGCGCGGTTGAACGGCTGCCGCTACTGGAACACGCCGGCCTGGCGCATCACTGGGCGGGGCTGTACGAGATGACGCCGGACGCCCACCCGCTCGTCGGGCTTGTTCCCGGGTTCGACAATGCTTACGTCGTGGCTGGTTTCAGCGGCCACGGCTTCATGCACGGACCCGTGGCCGGCAAGCTGATGGCGGAGCTGATTCTCGACGGGCGCACGTCCACCTTGGACATCGCTGCCCTCTCGCCATCACGCTTCAGCGCCTCCGACGTCGCCTCCGCCCGTGAGTACAACGTCATCTGACGCTCCCCATTGGAAGGCTCCAGGTCCTCTGGATGGAGGTCCAGTGCCCTTGTTTTTGATCCTGCCGTGGTTTGGCGCGCCCGACACGTATGCACCACGGGCGCGGTTCATTCCTCGGGAAGTCCAGGTCTCCTGGTTGTTGACCCTTCCGAGGTTTGCTGCACACGACCGTTTGAGCCACGACGCGGCCCTAGGTAGTGGCCTAACGGAGTGTGCGCGCGAACGCGCGAATGTCCTCTGCGAGAAGCTCAGGCACCTCGAGCGCGGCAAAGTGTCCACCGCGTGGCGCTTCGGTCCACCGAACGAGGTTGAACGCCCGCTCGGCAACCGCCCGCGGTGGATGCAGGATGTCCTTCGGGAACGACTGATACGCCGTCGGCACTTCGATGCGCCGTTCGGCCGGCAGCGGCCAGCCCGAGTGCGCCCGCGAGTAATACGGCCAGAACGAGCTGCCAATGGCGCCTGTAGCCCAGTACAGCATCACGTTCACTAACAGGTCGTCCGTCGAAAAGCTGAGCGATGGGTCGCCGTCGCAGTCGCTCCAGGTGCGGAATTTCTCCAAGATCCAGGCCGCCAGACCAACCGGTGAATCAGTCAAGGCATAGGCCAGCGTCTGTGGCTTGGTGCCCTGGATACCCGAGTAGCCGGTTTCCTCGCGCAGCCAGTGGTCCAACTCCTTGCGAAAGGCCAGCGCATCCGGCGTTTCAGGTGCAGTGGCGTCCGGTGGCTCGCGCCGGAGCGGGAGCAGGTTGATGTGAATGCCACGGACCGCAGCCGGCGACGCGTAGGCGATGTACGCCGAGATGAACGAGCCCCAGTCGCCACCCTGGGCCAGGAAGCCTTCGTAGCCGAGGACGTTCCGCATGAGCTCGACGAAGGCGGCCGCGATATCCGGAATCGGAAAGCGGCGTTGCCCCGGCCGAAACGACAGTGTGTACCCGGGCAAACTCGGCGCGACCACCGTGAACGCATCGGCAGGGTCACCACCGAAGCGGCCAGGGTCCGTCAGCATCGGGATGATCTTGTTGAACTCCCACACCGAGCCTGGCCAACCGTGCGAAAGCAGCAGCGGCATGGGCTTCGGACCATTGCCGGGGACGTGCCAGAAGTGCAGGTCGATGCCCGCGACGTCCACGGTGTACTGCGCGAACGCGTTGAAGCGGGCTTCTTGCTGGCGCCAGTCGAACTGGTCGCGCCAGTACGCGACAGTCTCCTGTAGATAGGCGAGGTCGGTGCCGAGCGCCCACGGCTGTGCATCAGGCGCCTGGTCGGGCCAGCGCACACGCTGCAAGCGCTGCTGCAGATCCTCCAGGACCGCGTCATCGATGCGAAGTGCGAACGAGTTCGGCTGGCTCATGCCTGCACGGTGCAAAGGCTGGCGCGCCAGTCAGCCAGAACTCGCGCGCAGTGCGGAAACGCGAACTCTGTTGGCAGGTCGTCAGGCGCAAACCAGTGTAGCTCTGCGAGGTCGTCCGCCGGTTCGAGCCTGCCACCGACTGGCTCGGCCACGTAATAGTGGTTGAGGGTGTAGTCGTGGTCCGCGTAGGTATCTACGACGACCGTTAAAAGATGTAAGGGCCGCGCCTCGAGGCCGGTCTCTTCGCGCACCTCGCGAACTGCCGCCTCCGACGGCAGCTCCCAGGGCTCCAGGAAGCCGCCTGGAATGTCCCACGCGCCTTTGGCAGGCTCCACTGCCCGGCGGCCCAACAGGACGCGGCCATCCTGGACAACGAGCGCGCCAGCGCACGGCTTGGCATTGCGCCAGTGGATCGCGCCGCACGCCTGACAGGTCTGCGAGAGGAGTCGCTCGCTCGGCACCGGCCGCAGCTCCGCGCCACAGTCGGGGCAAAACCGAAAGGCGTACATGGCTCGCTTCGCAGTCTAGCGGCGGGGCGGCGTACTCTGTTCAACACATGAAGCACACGAATGCACTCCGACCGCGGTTCTACGTCGAGCTGATTGTGTCCCTGGCGGCGCTGTTCCTCGCGGTGGTCACCCTGTTCTGGAACGACTGGATCGAAATGGTCTTCCGGGTGGACCCAGACGCCGGCAACGGCAGTCTCGAGAAGGCAATCGTCGGTGCGCTAATTGTGGCAGCCATCGTATGCGCATGGCTCGCGCGAACCGAATGGCGGCGCCTCCAAGTGGCCGCCACCCGCATCGCTCGCTAGCTTTCGAGGCAGAACTGGCTGGCACCCCGGACTCCGGGGTGCCGCCACTTGTACAGTTCGCTAGGCGACAGACTGCGCCTAGGAACGCGGCAGGCCATTCACAACCCATTCGAGCGGGTTTTCGGCCGCGTTCCTAGGCAGCGACAGGCTGGCGCTCCGCCTCGGTGCTGGTGCGCTGTGCGGTCGGCGCATGCCATTGCACCGTGGTGCGCAACGCGTCTGATGCATGCGCGGTGCGCGGGCTCTCGTGACGCAGCAGCGAGCCGCAGACTGAACACTGATAGCCGTGGCCGGTGCGCCGCGTGCCGCAGCTGGCGCAATACAGATACTGGTAGTTCATAGTGCTTACAGCATGCGGCGCCTGCCACGCTCAGGACATCGGCCACTGCGCGTACAGCGCCTACGCGTTTTGGCGTAGACGCGTACGTTTCCGCGCAAATGGCGTTGACGCCTCCACCCATGCTTGTTTTGGTCACTCCAACACGGTTGCCGCGCTCCCGAAGGTCAGCGATAGACTGCGAAACCGGTGCAGGCGGACAGCTCCGAAGCGCAGCGGCTGCGCGTTGTCCTTACGCTCGGCCAGCGGATCGCCTCGCTGTTGGACATCGAGGTGCTGCTACCCGAGGCCTGCCGACTGATCGCCGAAGCCTGCGGCTATGACCTGGTCGGCATCAATCTGCTCGACCCGCTTGACTCAACGCGTCTGTACCAGGCCGCTGCCTTTCCGTCCGAACGCCGCCTGCCGCGCACCTTTCGTGTGCCAATGGGCAGAGGCCTGACCGGTCACG
>JAFAZN010000136.1 GCA_019239775.1 Chloroflexota bacterium | reverse complement strand
CGTCAAAGATCACATCGAAGTGATCAGCCCACCGCACAAGGTTGTACCAAGCCCACACGGGACGGCTCAGGTTCCTCAGATCGCTTTCTGCGTCCAACGCGGCGCATACCTGCGCACCGTTAAGTGGACCCCAACGCTGGGCGAGATACGTCCCGAGTACAGAACGCAGATGTGGTCGGAGGCGAGCCAGCCACGCCCCTTGCGGCGTCTCGAATCCGACTTTGTCGCGCCGATCCAAGATAATGTCCGGCACAAGTCCCCGCAGCGCTGAACGGAGGACGGACTTCGTCAATGCACGGTCGGAAAGCAGATATTCGTCAGGCAACCCGAAAGCAAACTCCGCAATGCGCGGACTCAGTATCGGCACGCGACTTTCAACGGAGTACGCCATAGAATTGCGGTCTTCATAGCGCAGCAAGCTGGGCAGACTAGTCTCCGTGACTGCACGCAGTGATTCACACCGCAATAGACTTTCATCAACGGACTGGTCGCGTAATAACAATGGCACGCCATGGCGCCTAAACCAGGCGGCATTTAGCCAGGGAGGCTCCGCCGGCTTCCCAACTAGGCGCATCAGCATGGGTTGAACTTGTGCCGGCGCCAATCGGCCTCCGGCATACAGCAGTATCGAAGCGAATGACGGACCGTTGGCAGTCGCACGAGCCGCAAAGCGCAGACCTTCATACAAGCGGCCACGAGACAGTAGGCGGGCCACTCGGAGGCTGTGGAAAATGGGATATCCCAGAAACATCTCGTCCGCGCCCTGACCATCCAGCATCACTTTTATGCCGTTCTCATGCGCTCGACGGAAGACACGATTCTGGGCAAAGATACTTGTGCTACCGAACGGCTCGCCTTGAACAGCAATCAACCCTTCCAAGTCGTTGACGAGTTCCGAAGGATCTGCGCCAACCGTATGCATCAACGCCGAAGCAGACTGACTCGCGATCGTCGCCCAACGCTCTTCGCTCAATCGGGGATCGGTAGCGACATACGTGAACGTGTTCAGTGTTAACCCGGGCCCTCCGACGGCGCGCATCCCACACACGATTGCGGACGAATCAATCCCGCCAGACAAACAGGCGCCAACCGGCACGTCGCTTCGAAGGTGGAGACCGACACTCTCGAGGAATAGGTTGCGTAACCTGTCCGCGGCTTCATTAAATGACAACTGACTCGCGAGTGAGCCTGACTGAAGACTCCAGTATTTGACCGGAGCCGCAGACGGTGCATCGCGATCGAGTTGAATACGAACGTAATGAGCGGGGGGAACCTGTTCAATCTGGGCGAACATCGTCTGATCCCCGTGATCGGTTAGACCGAAGCGGAGATAGTCATAAATGCGGCGTGGATTTGCGGTGCGCTTCACGCCAGGGACTTCCAGCAGCGGAGGAATTTCAGACGCAAACGCAAGTCCACTGGCGGTGCGCGTGTAATACAGCGGCTTGATTCCGAAGAAGTCGCGAGCCAGCACGAGCGTTTTCATCTGGAGATCGACAATCGCGAACGAGAACATGCCCACGAATCGCGCGAGCGCGTCCACGCCCCACTGAGCGTATGCCTCCAAGAGGACTTCCGTGTCGCATCGAGTATGAAACTGCCGGCCTAACGCAGTGAGCTCGTCGCGGATCTCCAGATAATTGTAGATCTCGCCGTTATAGGCGAGCCAGTACCGACCGTCGCGTGTGGACATCGGCTGGTGCCCAGCCGGCGAGACGTCCAAAATGGACAAGCGGCGATGCGCGAGCACGACACCCGGGCCGGCCCAGTCGCAGGAATCCAGATCAGGCAAATTGAGAGAGGCGACTGTATCGTCACCACCGTAATGCTCCGCCCGTGACGGACTCCAGGTTGCAACCAGATAGCCCTCATCGTCCGGCCCGCGGTGGCGGAGCATCCTACCGGCCTTCCTCGCCAATCGCAGGTCAACCGGCTGCGCGCGATCAACCAGACCGAAAATGCCGCACATATCTCAAGACTGCTTGGTAGAGGTCCAACGGCCTATGTGGCCTGTTCTCACGCAGCCCCGCCGGACCAACTCCGGCGCGACATAGTCGCTTGCGATGTCGGGCGCGCAGTCCATGTCAATCGTGATCAGCGGCTGGCTCCCTGCCAGACGGGTGTCAAGCACCGACCGTACGGTCCTGATATGCAAACTCAAGCATCGCTTGCAAAACGTAAGGCTTGTCGCCAAGCTGCAGCGCTTCCGTACCACCGAGGGCTATTACGTCCGCCATCAAACGACGCGCGCGACTTTCTGGCAACGCGACGCCATGCGCGTACGACGAGACTCGGGGGTCGAACAACCATTCCTCTGGAATTCTGCCCGAGATCAAACACAGGAATCGTTCGGCTACAGCGCGACGAGACCACTGGTTCCGAACGAATTCCTGCGCTGCTCGGCCCAAAGACAGACGCTCGCCCTCGTCTACTACCAGGTGCGCGATGGTCTGCTCGAGATCGTCCGGGTGGCAGAACGCACTCGGTGGCATCTCGACTTGTTGTGCGGACGCGCGAAGTGCGTGCTCACCATAACCGCCCACCACTACGGCCTTCCCGTAAAACGCAGCCTCTGCAGAGAATCCCGCCATAGGTGTGTCGCTGTACGCTTGGTCAACGACGAAATCGCAGTCTTGTAGCGCTTGAATAACCTCGCGATGCGGTCGCCCGGCAATTTCCCGCAGTTCGACAGCAAAACCACGACTCTGGAGTCGCTGGATAGCCGAGCGGATCACGCTGGTGCCTTTCGCCTCCGGATCTGACGGAGCATGCAACACCCGGACCGGGCGACGGTCCTCAGACGCCGAGCGAACTGGTGACGCACCGTCCGCTGCCAAGCAAGGAATACCGATCGACAACCATTTGACAAACGGGCGCTCATGGAAATGGCCACTTAAAGTGTGATCCACGACGCAATCGGACAATGCGTCAAGCAGTGCGACGCGCCGCTTTGTGCGCTGTGCATGCGTGATACAAGCCCCGGGCAGGCGCCCATGGTCCGTCGCCTTCAGCGATCCGTCCATATATGCCGGCCTAGAGTCGGAGCCATGAAACACACAGATGATCCGCTTTCGTAACAGACGCAGTAGACGCAGCTCGACTTGTGGTCGGTTGAGGAATGTGCCCCCGAAGCTGAAAACGAAAGCATCGAATGTGAAGGCAGCCCAAGCGAAAAGACAGAGCCGCAGTGCGACCTCGACCAGAAACCAAAACGACCGGCTAGCAGTCGATGCGGGTGGGGACCTTCTCCACCGACGCCCAGCACTCGCGGCGCAGCGTGCGAATAATGGTTGTTGTTCCACGTCCGCGTACTTGAAAGGGTGGTCGTCCAACGTGATGAGTCTGGCTTCAAGTCCTAGCTCCTGCAAGCCACGTTGCAGGTTGGCGTAGTAACCCGCGACCTCAACGAGCCCTAGTACAACCCGCGGTCGACCCTTTGCTCGAGGTTCACGCATTAGGAGCCGGTGCGTTAGCCACGACCTCATACACGAACTTGATCGTGTCATCACACCCAATTTCGACGCGTCCGACCACACGACATGGGCTGCCCCAGGCGATCGTGCGATCGGGAAGATCGCAGTTTACCATCGAGTTTGCGCCCACTACGCAACACTCACCTATTCGCACGCCGCTGGTGACAACAGTCATCGGACCAATATATGTTCGGCTCCCGATCGACACTGGCGCACGTTCATATTCGGCTTTGCCGCCGCTCAGCGCCCACCTTACTGAGTCATGCGAGTAGATTTGCACCCCGGCTGAGATTGAGCATGTGCTGCCTATATCAAGTCCGCCGGATCCGTCGAGCACCGTAAACGGCCCGATCCAAGTACCCTCGCCCACGCGCACGTTGCCTAGCACAAGGGAACTGTCATAAATGCTTGCGCCTGTTCCGAAACCAAGCGCTTCTGCGCGCTGCCATCGATCGACGATCTCGTCACCGAAAGGAACCGATCGATTCCAATTCGATAGCATCGTCTGCTGACGCTCTGAGTGTAGCGCTTGCAGCAATTGGAGGAGCTCAGGCGGCTGCACGACCTACTCCGCTCATATCAAAGGCGTTTCGCGACCACGGTAATACCCGCCTCTTGAATATCCATCCACTCGATGCCGAGCGACGCTTCGTGGCACCATTGACGCACTTCATGGGGCGTTTGCCGGTGACAGTTCAAGGGACGGAACCAATCGAAGTTAATATGGTTCAGCTCGTCGAGCGAATAGCCCGGTCGGTAGTACATCTTGCAGATGTTCCAGTAAATGAATCGCTGCAGATCCATTTTCCCAGACGGAATACCGAGATACGGGATCGCTTCCGGGATCTCGATCTCCACATTCAACTCGCCCAGCGCGACCCCGAGTCTTGTCAGCGGCTCCAGGGCCTTCCAGGCTTCCGCGTCGGACATATCTCGAAGCGATTCACGGATGCAATCATCCGTGAACTCGCGAATCCGCGCCTTGCGCGCGTACACGTAAAACAGAAACAATCCCCCGCGGACCAGCTTCCTCGCCAGATGCTTCAGCGCACGTTCGGTGCTGTCCGTGTGGTGCAGAACCCCTTCGCTGAAGATGATGTCCACCGACTCGTCCCGGATCGGGGCCTCGAGCAGGTCCGAACAAAGAAAGTCGCCGCGATAGCCAGCTTGTTGGAACCGCTCGCGCGCTACGTGCACTGCGTCGGAGATGTCGATGCCGAGATAATCGTGATCACGCAAATGATTACCAAACAGCAGCATCGCAGAAAGACCGGCACCGCAGCCCACGTCGATTATCAGCTTCTTGTCCCCCGCCAACCATGCGTCGACTCTCGCAGGGTCTCCGCCGCAGTAACGCTCGAGCAGCCAGTTTCGCATCGCCTCCTGCACATGCGCCGCGTCGTACGTGTCTTGCTTACTCCATTTGAACGCGAAAGCATCCCTTGTTTGTGCCTGTGCGCCGGACGATCCGGCGGCGGGCGCCGTCCATTCATTGGGGATCCCGAGGCGTTGAAGTGCGGACATTCTATGCCGCCCTGGTCCCTGAGGTCGCCTTAAATACAGCTCGAAGCTGCTCGACCACCTGCTCCGATTCATCTTCCGACATTCCCGCGTAAAGTGGCAGTGTTACGGTTAGTCGCTCGGCCATGTACGCATTCGGATAATCATGCGGGCGAATCTGATACTTGTTCGAGTAATAGTGCAGGTGGGGCGGAGCGTGTGTTCCCTGGCGCGTAATAATGCCTTTTGCCTCCAGTGACGCCATCATCGCGTTTCGCCGATTGAACATGGCATCATGAGTTGCAAAACGAGGCACTTGCGGCTGGAATAAGCAAACATAGGATTGATATCCGTGGACGGAGTGCGAGTCTTGGAATGGGCGACGCAGCCATTCCACTTCAGCCAGCAGATCGTTATAGCGGGCCGCTGCCTCTCGACGGCCGGCCATGATGACCTCCGCTTTCCGCATCTGCGTGACGCCCAGAGCGCCCTGAATGTCCGTCATTCGGAAGTTGAAGCCAAGATGCTGATATTCGGCCAACAAGAACGAGTACTTCTGTTCGTGTCGCTCGAGGTCAGTTCGACTGGCCCCGTGGTCCCGCAAACTTCGAGCGAGCTCTGCCAGGTCCCTGCGCTGCGTGGTGAGCATCCCACCTTCACCCGTAGTAATGGCCTTCCGCGGGTGAAACGAAAAACAGCCATACTCACCGAAGGTGCCCACGTGCTGGCCCTTGTACCAGCTATCGAACCCACACGCTGCGTCCTCCACAACCCAGAGGCCGTGCCGGTTGGCAATATCAAGGATCGGCGCCATGTCCGCAGGCAATCCAAAAAGGTGAACAGGAATAATGCCTTTCGTCCGTGGCGTAATGTGGCGCTCGACATGGTCAGCGTCGATGTTGAATGTGTCGAGGCTCACGTCGACAAATATGGGACGTGCTTGCATGTACTCGACACAATTGGGTGTTGCAATCCACGTGAAGGCTGGGACAAGGACCTCGTCCCCGGGCTGTAGCCCGAGCGCCGCCATGGCGATGTGGAGTGCGGAAGTACATGAGGAAACTGCAACTGAATTGCGGGAACCGGTGAACCCGTTGAAGTGGTCCTCGAACTGCTGGACATACTTTCCCTGAACCACCCAGCCCGATTTGAGCGGCTCCTGAATAAGTGCAAGGTCGTCGTCGTCGAAAACCGGTTTGGTAATCGGAATCATTACTTCAGATGGACCGCGCCTGTTGCGGCATCCCCCTCCAGAAAGATTCGGCACCACCACTCGAAGCACAGTAACGACCAAATCAGCAGTCGACGATTCTGCGCACCTGAGAAGTGCTCGTTCATCAACGCTTGAGCAGTGTCCCGGTCAACGAAGTCATAGAGCAGCGCACGTCTATTGAAGAGCAACCCCCGTATATATTCGATGCTTTCTCCCTTGAACCAGCTCGCGTCGGGCGCTGAGAAGCCCTGCTTTGCCCCGGCCGCATAGGTTGCGGGGACGTAGACCTCGAGAGCTTTTCGCAACACCAATTTGCCGTCGCCTGTCTGGTTGAAGTAGCGCTCAGGTTTCGCGCCCGGCTCGTTTTCATTGAGACGGGCGACCTCGCTCAGATTTTTCAGCTTGTATCGAACCGGAACCCGCATCGCGAAGTCGACCAGTTCATTGTCGAGAAACGGAACCCGAGTCTCGACACTGTGCGCCATGCTCAGTTTGTCCTCGACAACCAGCAGTCCATGCAAGAAGGTCTTGATTTCGAAGTACAGAGAACGGTTAACGTAGTCCTCTGGGCCCCGAATCTCAAACGGCGTGCCGTTCATCACCGATCGGAACGTGTCGTACGGCGCAGCCCCCTTGTCATCGCCAACGCCAAGCGGTGTGAAGAAAGCATCTCGTCGATCGTCCGGAATCAGGCGTTGCCAGTAGCGGTAGTATTTGTTGAGGTAAGTCTCGGGATCGTCATTGACAATCGCCCGGTAGTATCGCCATGGGTAACCGGCGAACAGCTCGTCACCGCCTGCGCCCGACAGCACGACCTTGACAAACCGCGACGCCAACCGCGCAACGTAGTAGTTCGGGTAGCTCTGTCCAACGCGCAGGTCCTCGAGATGCCAGACCAGCCGCGGCATTACCCGCTCCATGTCGCCCGCTTTCAGCACGACCTCATAGTGCTCGGTCTTGTACCGGTTCGAGAGGAACTCCGCTTTGTTCCGCTCATCAAAGCCCAGCTCCAGGCCGGACGCTGATGAAAGGTCGAATCCAGCGGTGAACGTCTTGAAGTCCCTGTTGCTTTTGGCAGCTACACTCGTCACGGCACCTGAGTCGATCCCACCACTGAGATACGAGCCAACCTCGACGTCGCTAACGAGTTGCCGGTTGACCGCCTCTACGAAAAGTCGCCGCAGCTCCTCCACATAGTCGCCCTCCGCAACACCGCGTTCTTCGCAGAAGCTGTAGTCCCAGTACCGCCTCGCACGCGCCGATGCGGCATCTCCCAACGTAAATGAGAGGGTGTGGGCCGCGGGTAACAACCTGATGCCGTCGAAGAGAGTTCGGTCAGAGAAAATATTCTGAAACGAGAAATACTCGCTTAATGCAGCGGCATCGACGCGCACATCGACATCCGGATGTTGAAGGATGGACTTGATCTCTGACGCGAAGAGCAGGGTAGAACCGTCGAAGTGGTAGTACAGGGGTTTTATTCCATAGCGATCGCGCGCAAGAACCACACAGTTCCGTCGTGCGTCCCATATCGCGAAAGCGAACATCCCGTTCAGGCGATGAACACATGCTTCGCCCCACTCACGATATGCGTACAGCAGCACTTCAGTGTCCGTGCGGGAATGAAACGAATAGCCTTTCGCCTCGAGCTCTACCCGCAGGTTTTGGAAATTGTAGATTTCGCCGTTGTAGGTGATGACGCACGAACCGTCCGAGGTCTGCATCGGCTGGTGGCCGAGTGGCGACAGGTCAATGATTGCCAGCCGCCGGTGACCAAATCCAACGAAAGAGTTGGTCCAGAAGCCTTCGCCATCCGGGCCTCGGTGACTCACAATGTCCGTCATTCGCTTCAACACATTGATCGACACCGGCCGACCGTCGATATTAAAGATTCCAGCTATGCCGCACATCGTCTGCAGGTTTTGCGAAGAAGTAACTTCGTGCTACGCCGCGGCTCGGTCGATCTCGGCGCGTCTGAGCGCAACGCCATCACGATCTGCACGCCGCCACTCGATCAGCTTTGTCATGCCTTCCTCAAGCGAAACACTCCAGCGAAAGCCGAGGTCGCGCTCGGCGGCCCGCGTAGACCCTACCCTGTTCTTCACGAACGTCTGTCCAGCCGGCCGGTACTCGACAGGCAGATTGGAGCCAGTTAGTCGCAGCAGGAGTTCCGCGAGTTCGCGCACAGACGTTCCGCCGCCGCGCCCGACATTGTAGTTCTTGCCATTTGCGGCGGAGCTCATCGCCAGCACGTTCGCGCGCGCAACGTCGCCGACATATACAAAGTCGTATTGCTGGCTGCCATCTCCATATACGAGTGGCGGCAAGCCCTGGTCGATCCGATCCAACATCGTCATCATGACGGCGATATATGCGCCGCGATAATCCTGTCGCGGGCCGTAGACATTCATGTAGCGCAAACCAACCCAATCCAGACCGTACCGGTGACCCAGTGAGCGAAACATGTGCTCGCCGCAAATCTTCGTGGCGCCATAAAAGGTGTTGTTGTTGTATGGATGGTCTTCCGTCATTGGGATCTCCACCGCGTCGCCGTAAACGGACGCCGACGACGAATAGACCACCTTCTTCACGCCGTGCTTGATCGCCGCATCGATGACGTTGAACGTGCCGCGAATGTTGACATCGAACGCACTGGCCGGATATTCGTGGCAGTGCAGGAGCCAAAGCGCCGCAAGATGGAAGACGCCGTCGATGCCCTCCATGGCGCGATTGAGAATGTCGGTGTGAAGAACATCGCCGCCATGCGGGAAGATGCTGACGCGGGTGTCTCGGAGTGCCTGCTGAAGATTGGCCAGGCGCCCGCGCGTGAAATTGTCATAAATGATGATCTCGGCAGCGTCGGTGCGCGTCAGCTCGTCAACAATGTGACTACCAATGAGTCCCGCTCCACCAATCACGAGCAGGCGTTTGTCAGAAAGATCCATAGCTCCGTGTGAGTGTCCTTACCAGTGGATGATTGCCAGGGTTAGCCGGCGATACAGGCGGAACCAGGGGTCTATGAGAAGGTTCGCCAGCTGCGCAAGCCACAGTGGTGAAAGCTGTTCATATGGGATTCTGTCGCCGAGTTTCGCCAGCAGCTCTCGGTCAGGAAGAGCGCGCACCGCCTGCGCCCGCCGACGACTCGCCTGAATCGCGGTCGCCTGGCGCAGCACCCATCCATAGCTGCGCAGCTTGGCAGCTACATATGCCGGACCTCGGACTGCCAAATACGCAAATGTGACCAGATCAATCGCAATCAGCGCAGGCAACAGGAGCAGCACTGTAGGAACACTGAAGGTCTTTAACAAGATCGCGTACCGATGGGCTTCGATCCAACCCCATTTCATTGGCGGCACAGAAAGCTCGTAGTCGTGAGACACGACTGCGGACGGGACATACAGACACGGCTCACCCGCAAGCAGCGCCCGCAGCGACAGATCCACATCGTCGTGATACAGGAAGAACGTGGGATCGAATCCCCCAATGCGCTCGAATAGCTCGCGCGTAATCGCGCAGGCGGCTCCCGAGGCACCCGACACCAACTCCTGGCGGTCGAAGGCAGACCGATGCGCCTTGACGCCGCGACAAAACGAAAGGCCCAGATAATGAATCAAGTTGCCGCCCGAATTGAGTCGCTCATTGTCGGATTCCAGGACGATCTTCGAGGTGGCGAAGCGACTTTGCTGGGTGTGCATCGCCCCGACGAGGTTGGCAAGCCAGTCCGGCTCAGGAATGGCGTCGGGATTGAGGAACACGAGCGTGTCGCCCCGTGCATGCGCAACGCCAAGATTGTTGCCAGCTCCGTACCCCTCGTTGACGTGCGAATCGATGACGCGAACGGTTGGATACCGCTGACGGACGAAGTCTGCAGTGCCGTCGTGCGAGTCGTTGTCGACCATGATCAGTTCAAAATCGGCAAACGATTGTCCGAGCACCGCAGTTAGACAACGTTCCACAAACGGGCGAGCGTTGTACGTCAGGACAATTACCGAAACCTGCGGCACCTTCGGTGTTTTCATTTTCGACTGCGGAGTTCGCTCCGTAGACCCTGCAATGAGTTCAGCACGATGGCCGTGAACATGCTCAGCATTCCGACGATTAGGAATGCGACCGCAAAAATTAATTGGCCGACGAGCAGGATATGGGTCCCGTCGAAGACCTGCACAACTTGGAGCGCCAGCGCAATGCCCAGGATTACGACCCATAGGCCTGGGACGCCGAAGAACAGTAAGGGACGTCGCAGGGAGACCA
>JAFAZN010000476.1 GCA_019239775.1 Chloroflexota bacterium | reverse complement strand
GGTACCCGCATTTCGGCTGTACTCCGTCAGTCGGATTGGCGCCGCGATGGCCCAGTCGATGCTGCAGGCAATCATCGCCTGGCAGGTCTTTGCACTGTCGGGCTCTGCGCTAGATCTCGGTCTGGTCGGTCTGGTGCGCTTTGTGCCCGCGCTCGCGCTGAGCCTGATCAGCGGCGCGGTGGTCGACACCTACGATCGACACCGAATACTGCTGGTGGCGCAGCTGGTGCCCGCGCTCACCTCCGGCATTATGCTGGCGGCGATCGTGACGGGCCGTGATTCGCTCGCGCTGGTCTACGGTCTTGTGTTCATCGTCGGAGTGGCTTCGGCGTTCGAAGGTCCAGCCCGCCAGACAATGATCCCGGCGCTGGTGCCGCGCAATCTGTTCTCACGTGCGATGACCTTGAACTCCACGCTGCAGTCACTCTCGGCAGTCACTGGTCCGGCTCTGGCTGGTGGAATGATCGCCTGGCGCGGAATTGGTCTGGGCTATTCGGTCCACTTGTGTCTGGTGCTCGCAGCGATCATGGCACTCGCCCCTGTGCGCACTTCGCGGTCGCCATCCAGTAGCTCGTCGTCGCGAGGTGGGGTGCGACTCAGCGCGGTCCGCGAAGGTCTTGGCTACTTGCGCAGCCAACCGGTGGTTCTCGGCGCCATGGCCCTGGACATGTTCGCCGTGCTCTTCGGGGGCGCCAAAGCATTGCTGCCCATTTACGCTGTGGACGTCTTGCACGCCGACGCAGCCGGTTACGGCCTGCTGACGGCATCCCTCGATATTGGATCGCTCATTGCTGCCACGCTGATGGTTGCGCTGCCCGTGCCGACACGTACCGGTCGGGCGTTGCTGCTTTCCGTGGTGGCCTATGGCCTTGCGACGATGGCCTTCGGCCTCTCAGTCTGGCTGCCGCTCTCGGTGTTGCTGTACGCGGCCGTCGGCGCCGCCGACCAGGTCAGCGTGGTCATGCGCTTGAATACGATCCAGCTCACGATTCCGGACGAATTGCGCGGCCGCGTGACGGCGGTCAACTTTGTTTTCGTCAATGCGTCGAACCAGATCGGCGGACTGGAGTCCGGCCTGGTCGCTGCCGCCACCAATGCGGTGTTCGCGGTGGTCAGCGGTGGCGCGGCCTGCATCGTGGTGGCTGGGATCGTCGCGGCGCGCGTGCCACGCCTCCGCGAATATGAGGCGCACCACGCCGTGCTGAGTTAGCCGCCTTCGAGGCTCGTCACGTGCGCGCCGTGGCGGTCGAACTCCAACTGGAGTCGGACACGCTCCGTTTCAATGGTGAACGTTTGTTGCGACGGTCCATTGGGAGTAACGCGCAGTTCCACGATAGTGTGGCCGCGCAACGACTGCAATGCTGCATTCACCTCGCGCGTGCCAATGAAACGCTCTCTGCCGCGAGGCGTTCGGGCATAAACGCTCTGGAGGACTGCGCGGTTCACCGGTCGGCCGGTGTCGAAGACCAGCTCCAGCATTGTCTCCAGTGGAGCGATGAGGTCCTCCGGAATGACGCCTGACGAAGCCGATTCCGCCAGGCGCTCGTAGCGCATACGCGCCGCGGGGTCCGGAAGCGCCCGCGCAAAGGCCGCCGCCTCGAGTGCGACGACCTCCGCCTCCGCGGGCTCAAGGTTCAAGCTACCGTTTGTCTACCAGCACTTCGATCTCGTGCTCGAAGCCGCCGGTCTCGATGACGCAGTGCATCCCGCACTCCTTCGGACCGTCCTTCTCCCACCACCAACGACCGGACCTTGCATTGGCGCCGGGCTCAACCGGCCGCGTGCACGGTGCACAGCCGATGCTCTGGTAGCCCTGGTCATAGAGTGGGTGATAGGGCACGTCGTTGGCGCGGATGTAATCCCAGACCTCTTCGTCAGTCCAGTCCGCCAGCGGATTGACCTTCACGATACCGCCATGATCGTGGTCCAATTCGATCTTGCGGATGTTGGAGCGGGTCGCCCACTGATCGCGGCGGAGTCCGGTGATCCATCCGTCGAGTCCGTGAAGGACTTTCACTAATGGGCGGACCTTGCGCACATCGCAGCACGTCAGTCGCAGCGGCACCGACTGATAAAACATGTTGACACCGTGCTTGCGCACGAGCGCTTGCAGCTCCTCGGTGTCGGGGAAGTACGTCTCGATTTCGATGCCGTAGTGATTGCGCACCTGGTCGATCAAGTTGTAGGTCTCCTGCGGCAGGCGACCGGTGTCGACCGTAAACACGCGCACGTCGGGGCGCAAACGCCAGGCCATATCCAGGATGGCCATGCCGTCGCTCTGGAAGCTGGTACAGATGGCGAGGCGTTCAGAGGCGAAGGTGTCCAGCGCCCAGGCGATGACTTCTTGCGGCTCCTTGTCGTCATACTCGACCGAAAGCTCGCCAGCTTCCCACTCGTCAAAGATGATGCGTTCTCGCTCGGCTAGGACCATGACGGTTGCGGCTTCTCCTCGTGCGGTTCGAATGTGAGAGACACCAGTAACGCACTGGTGATTCCCATAGCTTGGATGGAATTAAGATGGTGGAAGTCCCACCAGTCGAGTACGCGCACGTGCATCGCATTCACGCGGGCACCGCCACTGAGGCGCCAGTCCCGATAGCGACGAGCTCTTCGTCCGACTTGCGGTGCGTATAATCCTGGAAGGCTTCGCCGTCGTGGCGTTCTGAAAGGTATGCGGCCACGAGCCGTTCGACATACGCCGGCGCTTCGTCGGTTGGCACGCGCCGGAGAATCGGCCGCCCGATCTCAGCGTTTTCACCGAGGCCGCCGCGCAGATAAACCTCGTATGCCTCCAATTTGTCATGTCCAGCCTGATCGCCGCGCGCGGTGGTGCCTTGCAGTCCAATATCGCTCACCCAGTGATGCGCGCAGGAGTGCGGACAGCCGTCGACTCCGAGCTTGATGCCCTCCACGTCGCGACCAAACCGCGCCTCGAGGCGCTCGACGATCTCAGCCAGCTTGGTCTTGGTTTCGGCGACCGCGTAATTGCAAAGCGGCTCGCCGGTGCAGCCAACGCTGGCGCCGCGGATGCCGTTGACATCCAGCGGAAAACCGATCTCGGCGACTCTCTGGATGACTTCGTCGACGCGTGCATCCGGAACATTCGTCAGGATGAAGTTCTGCTGCCGAGCCAACCGGATGTCACTTCCGATCTCTTCCGCGAGGTCGCCAATCAGGATGGTCTGCGCACCGGTGACCTGGCCCAAATAGACGGGAAAGCCGATGTAGTTGAGGCCTTGCTGCTTCTGCGGATGCACGCCCAGGTGATCGACGGATCCAACTGGTTTGGGTGTCTCCAGCAACGGCTCCAACGGACGCCCGAGTTGCTTCTCAATGGCCGACCGAACGCCCTCTGGACCGTAGTCGTCCACGAGGAACTTCAGCCGCGCCTTCGCCCGCGACAGCCGGTATCGGAGGTCGGTACGCCATACGTCCAGGATCGCGCGCGAAACCTCCAGCGCCTGGCTCTGTGGCACAAACACGTTGAGATCCCGCGCGAGACGCGGGGTAGAAGACAGACCTCCGCCCACGCGCAACGAAAAGCCGTCCTCGCCGTTCTGGCGCGTGCCGATAAAGACGATGCAATTGATCTCTGGCGCATTGCACTGCGCGGCGCACGTCGAAATGGTGATCTTGTGTTTGCGCGGCAGATCGAAGTACTCGCGGTTGCTCAGAAAGTAGTGGACGACCTCGTCCAATTGCGGACGACAGTCAAAGAGTTCATCGGAGGCTAGACCGGCTACGGGACACCCCGTAATGTTGCGAACCGAGTCGCCGCAGCCCCCGAGTGAGGTGAGTCCCACCGCATCCATAGCGGCGAACACCTCGTGAAACTGTTTGATCTGCAACCAGTGCAGCTGGACATTCTGGCGCGTCGACAGCTCGGTGTAATCGCGCCCGAATTTCTGAGACAGCTCACCGATAGCGCGATATTGCGGCGCGGTCAAGATGCCGCTCGGAGCTTTGATGCGCAGCATGAAGTAGCCGACTTTCGGCTTGTCCTGGTACAGGCCGTACCACTGAAAGCGCACCATGTCCTCTTCGGTGATGTCCAGGTAGTTGCGTTCCGCGAGGTCGTCGATGTCGTTGACAATCTCCAGCGGGAACTTTTCACGCTTGAGCCGCTCGACGTTGTTGCGGCGCAGGACCAGGTCCCAATCCGGCGCGGCCCGAGCAGCCGCGGCCGCCGCTACCGCAGCGCGAGCGGACTCGCTCGCCGACGGTCGCGGAGTGTTCTTCAGCGTTTCGGACATGGAAGGGTCTCCTATTTACGCGGGAACGCGGGCATGCTCCGCCTCGATGAGGACGGTCGCGACCTCCGGACGGCTGAACTCCGGTGGTGGCGCGACGCCATCGCGGAGCATCGAACGGACCTTGGTACCGCTCAGCACCACGTGGGCATCGTTGCCGTGCGGACACGTCTTGGTTGACGCCATGCTGCCACACACGGTGCAGAAAAACGCATGATCGAAAAACAGCGGCTGGATACCGAGCTCGCCCGGTGCGAACGAACGGAAGATGTGATGCGCGTCGTACGTACCGTAGTAGTTGCCGACACCAGCGTGGTCACGTCCGACAATGAAATGCGTGCAACCGTAGTTCTTACGCACGAGCGCGTGCAGAATCGCTTCGCGCGGACCCGCATAGCGCATCGCTGCCGGCAGAACCGATAGCAGCACGCGATCCTTCGGGTAGTAACCCTCCAGCAGCACTTCGTAGCAGCGCATGCGCACGTCGGCGGGAATGTCGTCGTCTTTGGTTTCGCCGACCAACGGATGCAGCAACAGGCCGTCGACAATCTCGAGTGCGGACTTCTGCAGGTATTCGTGCGCACGGTGGACCGGATTACGCGTCTGGAAGCCGACGACGGTCTGCCATTCGCGCTCTGCAAATGCCCGCCGAGTTTCGGCGGGGTCAAGTGCGTACGGGCGGAACGGTTCGCCCAACACGTTCCGCTCCAGGACCGTGACCGCACCACCCAGAAGGGTCGAGCCTTCTCGACGGATGATGGCCACGCCAGGGTGCGCATCGTCCGTGGTGCGGTACACCAGCTCCGCTTCGCGATCGATGTCGCGCTCGAACACTTCCTGCAGGTGGAGGACGGCTCGAATGTCACCGCTGGAGTCCACCAGAGCCACGTCATTGCCAGGCTTCACACGGGCAGCTTCCTCGGGTGTCGCGGATAGCGTGATCGGAATGGACCACGGCAGTCCATTCGCCAGGCGCATGCGTTCAACGACTGAGTCATAGTCGGCGCGGCCGAGAAACCCGGTCAGTGGACTGAACGCGCCAACCGCGATCATGTCCAGGTCCCACACCGCACGAGCCGTGAGCTGCACACGCGGCAGCATGAACAGTTTTTCGCTGAGTTCGCGCTGCTGCGCCGGAGTGGCCACGCGATTCACCAACTTGCCGCCGTGTGGCGCTATCTGGCCGTCGGAGGGTGCCAGGTACCCAAGCGACTCCAGCACACTCAGGACTTTGGCGGTGGACTCCTCGACGGTCTCGGTCGAGGAGTCGACCACGACCTCCGGCGCCAGCGGCTCCTCATACGGATCGGACACACCGGTGAATTGTTTGATCTCGCCGCGCAACGCCTTGGCGTACAGTCCCTTCACGTCACGCTGAACCAGCACGTCCAGCGGACACCGCACGAAGACTTCGACAAATCGACCGATATTGCCGCGCGCTTCGTCACGGATCTCGCGATACGGAGAGATGGCGGCGGTAATGGCCACGCCACCGCTGCGCGTGATCAGCCGCGCGACGTATCCAATGCGGCGGATATTGGTATCGCGGTCCTCTTTCGAAAAGCCAAGCCCTTTGCTCAGGTTCTCGCGAACTTCGTCCCCGTCAAGGATTTCAACGTGCCGCTGCCGTTCGCGAAGGGCGGTCTCCAGCGAGTGGGCAAGCGTGCTCTTGCCAGCACCGGAAAGGCCCGTCAACCAGATCGTAAAGCCGGGATGGGAAGGGGACGTGGAGTTGGAGTTTGAGTCGGAGAAAATCACTGAGCGGGAACTCCTTGTGAGCTGAGGTACTCGGCGGCGGCCAGGACGAGTGCGCCCATGTGGCCGTGACCTGGCGTGAACGCGACTGGAACGCCGTGGCGCTCCAGGGCAGCTTTGGCAACTGGACCCTGGGCACCAATGGCAACGCGTCGCAGCGCAGGCTGACGTCCAGCTTCTTGCGCGGCCGCAAAGAGGTTGTCCACCTGCGCCTGGGAGGTGATCAGCAGCGCATCAACACCGTCCTGGTCCAGGACATCCAGGAGGTGAAGGATCGGCGCAGGATCGACAGGGCGATCCCACACGTACGGTGCGAGCTCCACCACCTGGGCACCACGAGCGCGCAAAGCCTGTGTCAACGATGGGTTGGGCTCTCCGTACAGCTGGACCACGACCGTCTTTCCGTGCAATTCGAGGCCGTCGAGGACCTGGAGCACTTCGGTGGACGTGTTGGGTGGCGGCGCGGTGAGGTCAACGCGCACGCCGAGCTTGCGCAGCACGGAATTTGGCTTTGGACCACGCACCACCACCGTCGCATTGGCCAATTGCGTTCTGAGGTCCTGCTCGCGACCCATCAATCGGGCCGCGTCGAACACGGTGGATGTGCCCACCCCAGTCAGGAAAATCGCGACGTCGACGTGCCCATCCAGCACGTCGCGGATCGAGTCCTGGAGTGCAGGCGAGTCGGGCGTGTGCACTTCGCGCAGGCAGGGCGCCGCTAGCGGCACGCCGTTATGGCGCTGGATTAAATCCGCCAGCTCGTCCGCGCGGCGACCCTCCAGGAACGCCACGACGCGATGCTGCAAATCAGGCACGCGCTACCTCAGCTATTCGCACTCGCTCCGAATTGGACAGCTCGGATGCGAACGCTGCCGTCGGGCCAACGACGAGGACCGCGGGCGGCTCGACCCCTTCGGCACGGGCGGTTGCGACCAGCTCACCCAGAGGCGCGAGCACAATCCGCTGTCGCGCTGTTGTCGCCCACTCGATCAGCGCGGCAGGCTCATCCGATCGTCGCCCACTGTTCAGTAGCCGTGCGGCAATCTGCTCGAGTCGTTCCACGGCCATGAGAAACACCAGCGTTCCAGCAGAACGTGCGAGCGCATCCCAGTCGTGCTGATCGGCATCGTGTCCGTTGACAACGGTGACCGATGCGCTGAGTCCGCGGTGCGTGACCGGAATCCCGGCCGCCGCGGGCGCGGCCAGCGCGGACGAGACACCAGGGACTACCTCGAAGGCGATCCCGGCCCGGGACAGCGCCAACACCTCTTCGCCGCCGCGACCGAATACGAACGGATCGCCGCCCTTGAGACGGACCACGCGCCGACCTTGCCGTCCGAGGTCCACCAGCAACGCGTTGATTTCGGACTGGGTTGACCCGCCTCCGCCAGGCTGCTTGCCAACATCAATCCGCTCCGCGTCGGGCGCGGCGTACTCCAGCACGCGCTCGCTGACCAGCCGGTCATGGACCACGACATCCGCGGCGCGCAGCCGTTCGACCGCTCTTAGCGTCAGCAGGTCCGGATCACCGGGCCCCGCACCCACGAGCGAAACCAGTCCACTCTGGCTCGCCTGAACCGGTTCGGGCTCGAACAACGAATGCTCCAGCTTGCGCGCAAGGACTTCCGTGGCTTCCCGAACTTCGCCACGGCGGACCAGATCCTCGACCTCGCCGAGGCCTGTCTGCCACGCATCGGGCTCGACTACCGAGCGAGTCGCACCGAGTCGCTCGCGCGCGGCAGCCGCCACATCCAGCAGGTCACCCCAGAAGGGCGGCAGCGCGCGCTCCAGGTGCTCGCGCGCGCGGCGCGCCATGGCCGGGCTTCTGCCTGAAGTGGAGATGGCGATGGTGAGGTCGCCGCGTCGCACCAGGGCAGGTGCGATGAAATCGCAATTCGGGACATCGTCGACGGCCAGGACAGGGATGCCGAGCGCTCGGGCGTCAGCCGCGACGCGGGCGTTCAGGTCGCGATCGTCGCTCGCGCCGAAGGCGAGTGACGCGCCAGCCAGGTCACCTGCTGCGTATTCGCGCTGCAGCCAGTTGAGCTGCCCATCATTCGCCGCGCGGCGAATCGCCTGGGTCGCTTTGGGTGCAACCACCACCAGCGGCGCCGGCTGGCACGGCAGCAACGCCCGCACCTTGCCCCACGCAACGCGCCCACCACCCACCACCACGACCTTCTTGCCGAGGAGGTCGAGGAAGGCGGCAAAGTAAGCAACACCGCGTTGTTGGGGCTGATTGCGAGGCACAGGCAACCTTCAGTCGATGTAATCGACTAATTGAGTAGACCATTCGAGATTACCCGATAGTCGAGTCGGCCTGTCAACTTTTCGGCGTCGGACCTGTTCTGTTCCTCCAGCCAGTACCCAGCGGCACCGCCATCACATCCTCGGTACCCGAGGCGAGGTTCCACTCCCTCTGAGAGAACGGCGGCGCTGAGCTGGCCATGCGACGCACCGGTGAGTTGGCGCACCCGCCGCCACGCCCCGAGCCCGCCGACGCACGAGGCTGCACCTGCATCTCATCGACGGGCGAAAGAAGACCTCT
>JAFAZN010000355.1 GCA_019239775.1 Chloroflexota bacterium | reverse complement strand
CCTAGAACAAACGTGCTACACTCCATTCAAGATCGAAAAGGGGTAACCATGGCTGAAGCCGACAAGGCGAAGGCGCTGGAAAACGCTATTTCCCAAATTGAAAAGCAGTTCGGCAAAGGCGCGATCATGAAGCTGGGCGAAGCTCAGCAGCGCATGGCGGTCGATGCCATTCCTACCGGCGCCATTGCGCTGGATATTGCGCTGGGCGTGGGCGGGGTGCCGCGCGGTCGCGTCACCGAAGTTTTCGGTCCTGAGTCCTCGGGCAAGACCACGCTGGTGCAGCATGTGATTGCTGAGGCCCAGCGGATGGGTGGCACGTGCGCCATCATCGATGCCGAGCACGCGCTGGATCCGGCGTACGCCCGCCAGGTGGGCGTGGATGTAGACAACCTGTTCATCTCGCAGCCGGATTCGGCGGAGCAAGCGCTGGAGATTGCCGAAGCGCTGGTGCGGTCTGCCGCGTTTGACGTTGTCGCGATCGACTCGGTGGCGGCGCTGGTGCCACGCGCGGAATTGGAGGGCGAGATGGGTGATAGCCACGTCGGCCTCCAGGCGCGGCTCATGTCGCAAGCTTTGAGAAAGCTGACGGGCGCCATCAACCGCAGCCGCACGTCGCTGATCTTTACCAATCAGCTACGGGAAAAGGTCGGCGTCATGTTCGGCAATCCCGAGACGACGCCGGGTGGCCGCGCGCTGAAGTTTTATGCCTCGGTGCGGCTGGATGTGCGTCGTATTGACTCGATCAAGCAAGGCACCGATGTGGTGGGCAGCCGCGTGAAAGTGAAAGTGGTGAAGAACAAGGTGGCCCCGCCGTTCCGCGTGGCCGAGTTCGACATCATGTACAACGAGGGGATTTCGAAGGAAGGCGGCCTGTTGGACCTGGCCGTCGAGTTGGGGCTGGTCAAAAAGACTGGCGCCTTCTTCTCGTATGGCGAGACGCGGCTGGGTCAAGGCCGCGAAAACGCCCGCGAGTTCCTGAAGCGCAATACCGAGATCACCGCTGAAATCGAGCGACTGATTCGCCAGCAGACGCTTACCAGCGGGCGCAATGCTGTGGAGCTGCCCGGCACCAACGGCCGGGCCGGCTTGGAGGAGGTGGATCTCGCCGCGACGTTCTGAACCTCCAACCAGAGCTTCCGCGCTCGACACGGCGGTCCGCTTTCTGGCGCAGCGGCCCCGAAGTGAATATGAGGTCCGCCAACGCCTGCGGCGGGCGGGGGCCGATGAGGCCACCACCGAGGGCGTGCTGGCGCAGTTGCGCACACACCAGCTCGTCGACGACCAAGCCTTCGCCGAGTACTGGGTGGAGCAACGCCAAACGTTTCGGCCGCGCGGTGCGCGGCTGGTGAAAGCCGAATTGGCGCGGCTCGGCGTGGATCGCGTCCGCGCCGAAGACGCCACCGGCCCGCTCGAGAGCTCGGCGGCTGAGGACGCCTACCGTGCCGCGGTCCGCCGGGCGCAGCACCTGCATGGTTTGGACGAACGTGCCTTCCACGAACGTTTGAGCCAGTGGCTGGCGCGCCGCGGCTTCGACTGGGACACCATCACCACGGTGGTGGCTCGCCTCTGGGAGGAAAGCTCCGCCGAAACCGCGAATCAGTAGGTCATGAGGTAGCGCTCGAGCTCCCAGGGCGTGACGCGGGTGCGGTAGTCGTTCCACTCGCCGCGCTTGGCCTCCATGAACCACTCGCACACGTGGGCGCCCAGTGCAGTCTGGATGACGTCGTCGTTGGCGAACTCGTCGAGCGCCTCTTCGAGGGAGCCGGGCAGCATGCCAACGCCCTGCTTGCGGATCATGGTGTCGTCGAAGTGGTAGAGGTTTTCTTCGACCGGCTTGCCGAGTTCCAGCTTGCGCTCGATGCCGTCGAGCCCGGCGGCGAGCATAGCCGAAAAGGCCAGGTACGGGTTGCAGCTGGGATCGGGGCAGCGTAGCTCCAGACGGGTTGCCTCGGGCTGGCCGCGGCTGGCTTGCGGGATACGGATCAAGGCTGACCGATTGATCCGCGCCCAGCTTATGTAGACGGGCGCCTCGTAACCAGGGACCAGGCGTTTGTACGAATTGACCAGCGGGGCCAGGATGGCAATCATGCCGCGGGCGTGCGCGAGCAGGCCGGCCATGAAGCCGCGGGCGATCGGCGAGAGCTGGTACTCGTCGTTGGCGTCGTGGAAGAGGTTGGTCTTGCCGTCGCACGACCAGAGGCTCTGGTGGGTGTGCATGCCGTTGCCGTTGATGCCGTGAAACGGCTTGGGCATGAACGTGGCGTACAGACCGTGGCGCTGGGCGATGGCCTTCAGGGTGGTGCGGAAGGTGACCGCGTTGTCGGCGGTGCGCATGGCGTCGTCGTAGCGGAAGTCGATTTCGTGCTGGCCGATGGCGACTTCGTGGTGGCTGGCCTCGACGACGATGCCGAGCTCTTCGAGCGCTTCAACCATCTCTTTGCGCACGTTGGCGGCCTCGTCCGTGGTGAGATCGAAATAGCCCGCCTGGTCGTGGGGCAGCGGCTCGACGTTCAGCGCGACTCCGCTGGTGCCGTTTGGCTCGGCGTCTTCGGACGTGGTGCGGCGGAGCATGAAGAACTCCAGCTCGGGGCCGGTCATGTAGCGCAGCCCCTGTTCCTCGGCGCGTTTGAGCTGGCGGCGTAGGACGCCGCGCGGATCGCCGGCGAACGGCTCGCCATCCGGCGTGTAGACATCGCAGATGACCTTGGCCGTCGAGCCTTCCGCGTTGGTGCCGCGCTCCCACGGGATGATCCCGAACGTATCGAGGTCGGGATCGAGATACATGTCGCTTTCGTGGATGCGCGCGAAGCCTTCGATGCTCGAGCCATCGAACCAGAGGCCGTGATCCACCGCGCCGCCGAAACGGTGAAACGGAATGTGGACGTTTTTGACCACGCCCATGATGTCCGTGAACTGCAGGCTCACGAACCGCACGTTGGCCGCCTCGGCCTGTTCAAACACCCGCTGCTTCATCGCAGCCTTGTCCGTGCCTGGCATACGTCTATCTTGCTCCTACCTGAGTTCGCGATGCGTCACTATCCTGAGCACCTACACGGCGCTCCCGCCCAGGGCGGCGCGAATCTTCAAGGCCAGCTGCAGGTTGAGGCGTGCCTCGGGATCCTCCAGGTCCACGCCTCCCAAGAGCTCTTGAATGCGCTCCAGCCGGTAAATCAGCGTGTTGCGATGCACGTTCAGGTCCCGCGCTGCGCGCATGTGGTTGCCGCCTGCTCGAAGAAACGCATCGAGCGTACGGACGAATTCGGAGCGGCGCGTGGCATCGGAGATTTCGAGCGGCCCGAGCACATCGCGCTGGAACGCACGTAGTTCAGGGTTGTCGGCAAGATGGAAGATCAGCCGCAGGGCGCCGAGGCGGGCGAAGTGGAGCGCGGCGGGCGATTCGGGCGGCATGCTGGCGGCGATGTCGGCGGCGCGGACGGCCTCGCGCATGGCGGCGAAGGGCGTTGTCTCTGGGCCGGGAGTCCGACCGACGCCGGCAACAACCGGGACGTCTTCGGTGATGAGGGCTTCCTGCAGGGAGGCGCGTAACCGCTCGACCCAGCGCAAACCGCCCTCGACATCCGACGGATCCACCTCAGAAGGGCAGGGCATCAGGACTTGCACGCTTCCGTCGTGCTCGCGCAGCAAGGTGGAGACATCGCTCACGACGAGGCGCCGCCGCGTCGCGTCCACGAATCGCTGCTGTGCACGAGCAGAGACTGGTGAACTCCCCGTACCGTTGGTGGGTTCGGGTATCCGCGGGCGTAGCACGAACACCAGGTGTGGCTTGGTGAGGTCGTAGCCGAGACGGCGGGCGCGCTCGACGAGGCCATCGTCGGGGCTGCGCGGCAGGTCTAGCAGGTCGGACAGGAAATCGCCCTGGAGGCGTAGTCGCGCTTCGACGACCGCCGATTGCTTGGCGAGCTCGATCGCCAGGACGGAGGCGGCTCGATCGGCGACCTGGTGGTCGAAGTCGCCAAAGTCATCGACGGGGCCGACCAACCCGAGGTAACCCTCGACCGCTCCACGTAGCGTGAGCGGGCGCAACGCGATGGCAGTGGGATCCTGGTCAGCGGTGCGGACGACGATCAGGCGCTCGGACACATTGCCCAATTGACCTTCCCAGTAGCGTCGTCGCACGTCGGCCAGAGCCTCGGCCGCGCGCTCGCCGCCGCCAGTCTGAAGGGTTGGCTGGAAGTGCTCGTCAAGAAGATAGACGGCTTTGGCAGTGACCTCGGCGACGATGTCGGAGATCAGCTCGAGTCCGCGATCCTCGACCAGCGTGGCCAGCAGCCGTTCATAGATTTCATGGACGCGTTGCCCAATTGCTCGATCCCGATCGACCAGGACGGCAACGATGGCTTTTTCGAGCTCGGCAAGCGAGGTCTCGGAGGTAATCCGCAGAACCGGCGTCTTCGCTGCATCGGCGGCAGCTTCGACCTCGGGCCCCAGAGCTTCGGGGGTGACGAACGCGACCACGCCAGCCTGTGCCATCTCGCCAATCATCCGGGCCACGGTGCGCCGGTCGCCGAGCAACTGCAGCGCGGCAGTCGAGAGCAGCCAGATCTCGCCGTTTTCGATTCGGCCTAGACTGGTCGGCCGCGTGCGCAGCAAGCGCGCCCACGTCGCCGCGTTGCCGAGGCCGTTTGCGCCCGCGACAACCTCGGTGGTTGGCGGCAAGGCGAGCCGCAGCACTTCGGACACAGTGACCAAAGGCACGCGATGTTATTGGCTCCGAGCCGCCATAATTCGTGCACACTATACAAGTTCATTCGGTGAACGTACATTTCCACTTGGTGAGGCCGTTACTGCGACGCGGTGGACCCGGGTTGGGCGGCCAAACTTGCGAGACTGACCTGGCGGGCGCTGCTGCGTAGAGGTCTAATCTCTTCTGAGGACTGCTCGTGATCGCCGATGTGCCGCAGGACCACCCTTTGCTGGTCCAGTTTCGGGAGAACCCCTACCCGCTCTACCAGTTCCTGCTGGCAAGCGCACCCGTGCAGTGGAACGACACGCTCGGGGCGTGGACGCTGGCGCGCTACGCCGACGTCGT
>JAFAZN010000345.1 GCA_019239775.1 Chloroflexota bacterium | reverse complement strand
AGAGCAGCGACGGCCGGGACGGCGGCGAAGCGGACAATGAGGGATCGCATAGCTGTCGAGTGTGACTCCAGCAACTTACTTGACAAGCGGTTCGCTCGTCGCCGCATCATGGGCCAGCCGCGCGCGCACCGAAAGTACTTACGTACTGCCGGAGCGCGCTACTGGTATCTGATGCAGTCAGCCGCCGATATTAAACGTGGCTCCGACGCAATCGTCAGTCCCAGACGTGCACACCTGGGTTCCCCAATCGCCCAGCTTCTCACCCGCGAATTCATCGGTCGGGACGAACTGGAAGCTGAAATTGCCATCGCCGTCGACGACAACGACCTGATTCAGAGCCGCGGTGCTGTAGACGTTCCCATCCGGTGATTGGAAATGGATGTCAAGCGCGAGGCCAGGTGGTAGCTCACTGCCTTGAATCGTATACGTGTCGGACTGCGACCCAGCCGCGGGCGCGATCGTGATGCTGGCGGCGCCAGCAGGCACGGCTCCCCCGAACGCTGCCGCGGCCACAAAGGCGATTACGATAGACCTTCGCAACACTCGCATACGGACCTCCGTCGAGAACGTGGGTGCTGTGCAACCTGGCTGCCAGCGGCGTATCTCGGAAACCACGAAATCCAGTCGAAACGGACACGATTTCGTGAGGAAGCGGGAACCCCCTCCGGCGTTTTGTTGCTGAATTACTCGTCGTCGGTGAGGTCCAGCACTTCGTCGATGCTGCCTTTGGAGCCGCGATCGATGGCGAGCGGGATGCTGTCGGCGTCGCTGCGCCACTGGCCGAAGCGAAGGTACGCAGTGTCGCCGGAGCTCAGCGGCACACGATCGTGACTGAACGTCACCTCGTCGTCGTCGTCAGTGCGATCCATCTCCAGCGAATAGGTGCCGACGCCGGTACCTCCCGATGTGGCAATGGCGAGCTGACCCTTGGGTTGATCAAGCGTGACCGAAATCGTGCCACCGCCGCGCAACCGTACGCCCTGGACGTCGAACGAGTAATCGGCCGCCTTGGTTTCCATGCCAAGTACGATGTCCGGCGATTCGTCACTCTGCGTGGTGTAGGCGACGGAGCTCGTGCTGCGGCCCGGAGTGAGCTGCAGGGAGTCTTTCTGGCCCGGCCGCAGGCTAATGTCGTTGACTGCCAGATCGTAACCAGGTCCGACGAGCGTAAGATCCGCCGAGCCGTCTTCCATCAAGCCGCTTCCGTCCACTGTAATGCTGAACGACTGGCCAGCCGGCAGGAAGTACACCGGGTCACCGTCCAGCGACCATGTCGCGCCATCTTTGGGCATGGCGTACGAGACACCTGGAATTTCGGTCACCAACTGGTTATTGACAAAGCCGAAACGCCGGCCTTGTTGATCGGTGATCAGCACGTGACCGTCACCATCCAGCGACAGTTCGTCGTAACGCGCAGCACCACCGGTGGCGTCGTTCTCGTCGTCGACGCAGAACGGGCAACCCTGCTTGACCAGTCGCGGCGAAGTCGGCGTAAGAGTCAGCGAATGCGTTCCCGCGTCACCTTCATACAGCGCTTCGGTTTCAGCCGGGTTCGTCGAACCGTAGTAGCGCCACGTCTCTCGGTTGCGGTCCACTTCCACGTGGCGAACCGCATCCGGGAAATTGTTGTCGTACACCATGATCCAATCGATGCCGTCACCGCGATCTTCGATGGCATATGGCACGATGGCATGCCCGCCTTCTCCGTTGCGCTCGAAAATACCGAGCGTGTAAGACTCGGTCGAGTTCCGACCCGGTTGCAACGCCTGGACCAGCGCGTCGACGACACCGCTTGGTGACAGGCTCCGATTCTCGCTCGGGCCCGCGGGCACGGTGAACTGTGTGGCGAACCAGTAGGCGATCTCGCGTTGGAGTGACTGGTTACCGGCCAACTGGAGCCCCGCCGTCGTGCTCGCACCAAATGCGGACGGCTGTACCTTACCCAGGTACATCAGCAGACTCAGTGTCGCCAGCCCTTCGCAATGACCGCCAGCCATATCTTTGTTGACGGAGGTCATCCACTCCTTGGCTGCTGGCGCCAGAACACACTTCCCGTTCGTGAGGCGATCGCACACCTCATCGCCGAACAAGCGCCGCAGGTCGTCGGCGGTCAGGTTGGTTACGGGGATGTCGTTGCCATAGTTTTCGAAGCTGAAGCCGTCTGATCCAGGGCGGAGGCCCAGATCGGCGACATAGGTGCCCGAGGATGGCGTATCGGAAGGCGATTGTTGCGCCAGCGCGCTCGCCGTCGATGCAAGCGCAATCGTGAGCGCCAGCAGGCAGGCGGAGATCTGTCGAGCCAAAGGCAAGCGCGTTTTCAGCATGCAGGTGTGATCCCGCTGAGTATCGGCAGGCCTCTACCCGACGTTTAGTCCTTGATTGACTAACATAGCTAGAGGACAACCAAGCAGTGACAGCCCGACGATAGGAGGACTCCGCCATGCTGAGCAGAGAAGACAATGAACTGATCACGCGTACCGGGCCAGGCACGCCGATGGGCAATGTCTTCCGCGAGTACTGGCTGCCCGCCATGCTATCGAAGGAGCTACCGTCGCCAGACTGTGACCCCGTCAGAGTCATGCTGCTGGGTGAGAAGCTGATTGCCTTTCGCGATAGCAACGGAAAGGTTGGATTGCTGCAGAATCACTGCCCCCATCGGGGCGCGTCACTGTTCTTCGGGCGCAACGAGGAGAGCGGTCTGCGTTGCGTCTATCACGGCTGGAAGTTTTCTGTCGACGGCACATGCGTCGATATGCCCAACGAGCCCGCTGAGTCGGATTTCAAGAGCAAGGTGAAGGCGGTCGCGTATCCATGCGTCGAGCGCGGGGGCGTCGTCTGGACGTACATGGGCCCTCGCTCCGTGCCGCCGCCACTGCCTGACTTCGAACCCAATATGATGCCGAACAGCGCCGACACCGTCTGGGTAACGCAGCACGAGTGCAATTGGCTGCAGGTACTCGAGGGCGACATCGACACCATCCACATCAATTTCCTGCACGGCGGCTCCCGCAAGGATGGGCGGCAGCGTACGGCTGAATTTCTGGCGGTAGACACCGACGCGGGCGCGATCTACACGGCCTACAAGCCGTTCGGGGAGGACGAAGTCAACTACCGCATCGGTTACTTTCTTCTCCCTTGCTTCAGCATGGCGCCGCCAGGCAGACTCGGTATCCGCATCGCCGGGATTGCGCGCGTTCCGATCGACGACGAGCACACCCTGTCATTCGGCATGTCGCCTCACGCTGGACAAGGCGAGGTTGGCCAGGTGGCCTCCGCCGAGGCGCGTCGCACGAACAGCTTTGGCTCGAACGGCACTGGCAATCCGGTGCAGCCACCGACGACCGACTGGTATGGCCGCTTTCGAGCCGTAGCGAATATGCGCAATGATTTCCTCATCGATCGCGAGGTGCAGCGGCGCAACGAGGGTGGCGCAGGCTATACCGGCATCCAGGGCATCGGCGTCCAGGACATGGCCGTCACCACCAGCATGGGTTCGATTTACGACCGGACACAGGAACGACTTGGCACCACCGATACGATGGTCATCAAGGTACGTCGCAGGCTGATCAGCGTGGCCCGAGCTCTGGCTGAGCAGGGCATTACACCTCCCGGTGTTGACAACCCGGACATGTATGCCGTCCGCTCCGGTTGGGTGAACCTGCCAAAGGAGTCGCACTGGTTGAACGACACCGTCGACTTGCGCAAAGCGTTTGTCGATCATCCGGAACTGGCGGATGCGCTGCAAGCACCGAGTGTGTAATTCGGGTTCAATAGAAGCGATAGGAGCTGTAAAAGACGAGCCATGCTGAGCAAGGAAGAAAACGAGATCCTCACCCGAGTCGGCCCCGGCACCCTCATGGGCGACCTGCTGCGGCGCTACTGGACGCCAGCGTGCCTATCCTCGGAGCTACCGGACTCCGACAGCGATCCGATCCGGGTGCGACTGCTCGGCGAGAACCTCATCGCCTTCCGCGATACCAACGGCAAGGTGGGTTTGATCCAGAACAATTGCCCCCACCGCGGTGCGTCGTTGTTCTTCGGGCGCAACGAGGAGAGCGGTCTGCGTTGCGTCTACCACGGCTGGAAGTTTTCTGTCGACGGCACATGCGTCGATATGCCCAACGAGCCGGCTGAGTCGGATTTTAAGGCGAAGGTCAAGGCTGTCGCGTATCCGACGCACGAATCAGGTGGGATCGTGTGGACCTATATGGGTCCCGAATCGACCATAACTCCATTCCGAGACTTCGGCTCGGATTCGCTGCCGCAAGACCAGTGGCGAGTTGGCAAGCAGTTGTCCACGTGCAACTGGGTGCAGGGGATGGAGGGCAATCTGGATTCCGCCCACATCTCTTATCTGCACCAGTACTTCGCCATCAAGGACATCCCGGATGATGGGACCGACCGACCGGGCTACCCCTCGAACTTGATGTCAATGAAGTTCTGGCGGCACGACCGGGCGCCTCGCTTTGAGATGGTCGACGAGTGGTACGGCTACCGCTACGCCGCCGTTCGCACCACACCCAACGGGCACAAGCACATCCGGGTAAACGCCTACATCGTCCCGTGGGGGACCGCTGTCGCGTCGATCCCCTTTGGCGGTGGTCAGGGCCTTTTCGTGCCAATCGACGATGAAAACTGCTTCCGCTACTTCATCGCCATGCAACCGGTGGTCAATCCACGCGGCCTTGGCGGGCAGGGCTACGCTTCCGATCCCAATTGGCCGTACGGAGTGTTCGGTGGCGCCGGGCGCGGCACGATTGCTCGCACCCTCACGGCCGAAAACGACTACCTGATCGACCGCGAGAAGCAGCGAAAGGTGAGTTACAGCGGCATCGACGATTTCGTGAGTCAGGATCTGATGGTCACGGAGTCGATGGGTGCCATCTTCGATCGGAGCAACGAGCGCCTCGGCACCACGGATGTGCCAATCATCCGGATGCGGCGCATCCTCATCGACGCGGCCAAGGGACTCGCTCAGGGCCAGCAGCCGCCGGCTCTCGCTGGAGTGGAAGGTCACGACTTCCGCAACATCCGAGCGGTCGAGAAGATCCTGGAGCCCGGCGAGAGTTGGCAGATGCTGGGCACCTGGGACGACCCGGCAGTCCAGGAGTCCATGGCCGCGCTGCAGGCCCACTAGTCCGATAGGGCGGCGATCTATCAGCCTGGGGTCGTTTATCACGACTTCGGCCACATGCTCGCGGACCCGGAGACGGCCAACGTTGTGGACTCGGCCCAGAAGGCACAGTATCTGCTCGGTGACCTGCGTTCCGCTCGCCTGAAGATCATCCTCGATCCGGCGAATCTGTTCGGTCCAGACAATCTCTGCTGTCAAGACAGCGTACTGGAGAATGCGTTCGACCTCCTTGCTCCGGACATTGATCATGGGCCACGCCAGGGATCTCATCCTGGAACATGGCGAGGTCCACCACGCCGCAGCCGGCAGCGTATTGCTGGACTATCCGCGATACCTCTCACTGCTGCGAAGCAATGCAACAACACATCACGGCATTTGTGCGCTCAGCAGGTCCGGCCAGTCCTGCGTGGCTCGTCACGCAGGATCCCGCGCCTCGACACGCTCCGCCTGCTGCGATGCAACACAGTCGTCTCGCAAAAGGACATGCTGCCACTCCCGGCTGGGGGCCCTAGCGCAAACCGGTGCTGATGTCAGCCGCACGGGCGCCCGCACGCGTCAGGCTGAGAGCACCGTCGGTAGACCGAACCTGCCGACGAGGTGCGGGTCATCGAAGACGGTAATGCGGGCGATGCCGCCTGCAGCGCACGTAAGTACGCCGATGCCCCAGGGTCGGTGCGTCGAGTCACCGGGTGCGCGCAGATACGCAGCTGCCGCCGCCTGGCCGTTGGCGACAGTGGGCAACATTCGCCAATCACCCGGTGAAAACAGTGCCTCGGACTCCAGGTAGCGCAAGCAGGTCGCGACCCCGGCGAACCAGGTAGGCGACGGGACCACTTCGATGGTGGCGTCAGACTGAAGGACCTTCGCGAGCAGCTGGACATCGGAATTCTCAAACGCGGCCATATACGTTTCGAGAAGCAATTGGAGGTCGGGCGCCGCCGGCTCGAGCACGTCCTCCATCGCTGGCGCCACCTCCCGTAATCGAGCTCGGGCGCGCTGGAGTGTGCTCTTGACGGCAGCCGTGGTGGTGCCCAGCACATCGGCGGCTTCAGCCGCGGCCCAATCCAGCACTTCGCAGAGAATCAGCGTCGCGCGCTGGCGCGGCAGCAAATACTGCAATGCTGCGATGAGCGCCAGCCGGAGACTGGCCCGCAATTCCGCCACGACCGCGGGGTCGTCGGACTCCGCTGCAATGAGGCTGTCCGGAATGGGCTGCAACCAGTCCGTCGTGGCTGGGGGTGCCTCCGTTTGCTCAACTGGATACGCGCTGGGCGCCGTCAGGCCCGAGGGCAGCCACCGGTGGTTCTTCTGTTGGAGCGCTGTCAAACACACGTTGGTCGCAATGCGGTACAGCCAGGTGCGTACGGAGGACCGACCTTCAAAGCTGCTATAGGCCCGCCACGCGCGGACATACGTTTCCTGCACCAGGTCCTCTGCGTCGTCGAGCGATCCCAGCATGCGGTAACAATGCGCGATGAGTTCGCGGCGATATGGATCCGTGCGTTCGGCGAACGCAGCACTGTCTGGGTTCGACGAAGGCCGTCCTTCCATCGCGTTCAACGGCCCAGCCTGAGGCGCCGCCGCTTCACCCACGGGACCGCGGCTGCCACGTCATCCACCTCCATGCTGAGTCACTTCCAGGCGGTGCCCGCGAGTTCCTTCGTTGCCATTAGTCGAATGCCGCCCCGCCTTGCGCACTCCGGAATGCCCAGCGTAAGCAACACGCACTCGAAGCCGTTCGGTCGGTGGCGCCGAAACCGCGCACCACGACATGCATCGTAGGAAACGCAGCTGGGCGCGCGGGGCCTCCTGCAGAAACGCCCTGGTGAGCAGGTCCACCATCGTGCGCTGATCAGTACCGCTGACCTGTAACTCACGCTTTCGGCTGCGCGCGTGCGCTAGGCAGGCGGCCACACGTAGATCTTCTCAGGCTTGACCGTGACGATCAATCGCTCAGCGTCCGGCTCGGGTGGTGGTGTTTTGCCGCCCATGTAGCGCTCGTACATCTCGTGCAGCAAGACTTTGTCTGGATCATCCGCGATCTCAACCGTTCCCCGAAGTTCCACGTAGCGGCCGACATTCGCCAGCACGAGCAGACTGACGCGCGGATCGCGCGTCATATTCCGTGTTTTCAAGCGACCTTTGATCGTGCTGAAGACAACCGTGTCCTCGTCCCGTTTGACGAAGATGACTGAGGATTGCGGCCGCCCGTCGACGTTTGTGGTCGCCAACACCGCACTGTGCGGTCCGTCAAGAATGTCCTTCGCGGCTTTACTGAGCTTCATGTCTGTGTAGACCAGCTCAGGCACGCAAAGGAATCGGTGCTGATCAGCAAACGCGCGACTGCGAAGCAGCAGTTGTCTCGGCATCGGAGAGCTGCAGCAGCTTTGTCGGGGCGCCCGCAAGAGGTTCGTGGGCCTCTGGTTGACGTCGGAGCCAGACCGCGACGAGCGGCATCCGCCCCGCTGGCAACGGCAGTCCGCAACATCACTTGGACGGCGCCTCTGACATGGCTGACGCAAACGCCTCGTGGATGATCGGCGCGGCCTCCTCCGGACCGGTGATGTCAAGCAGCAGGACGTCTGCGCCCGGGCGGATTTCGAACCGCAAGAATGGGCAGCATCGCGCCTCAGCGGCGATGATCTCACGCAGCTGACCTTCGATGTCCATGCCCGGCTCGAATGTCAAACGCACGCCATCGCGGATCTGCACGCGCGAGAGGAGCGCACGACTTACCAGCGCGGCTATCTCTTGCATCCGGGCCGCATACTCAGAAGCACTCAACGAACAGGCGATCGGCTGCTGCAGGCTCTGGTCTGGGGTTGGCATACTCACCACGAGACTGTAGAAATTGAAGTCGACTTCAAGTCAAGGGCAGCCAACCAGCGACGGAGTGCTGCGCATCGGTGAGGTGGCACGCCGAGCCGGCATGCGCGCGTCGTTGGTCCGCTACTACGAGCGCATCGGACTCCTGCCGCCGCCCGAACGGGTCAGCGGCCAGCGTTGCTACGACGAAATGGTGCTGCGCCGGCTCGCCGTGATCGCCGTCGCGCAGCGGGCCGGACTGTCGCTCGAGGAGATCGGCGGGCTCGTGCATGCAGGCAACAAGCCGATATCCGAACAGCTAAGCCAGCTGAGCGGGATCGCCCTTGGGTCGCGTCATCCACGACGTTTTGGGCATGGCAATGTTGACGCCAACCGGCAAACACCGAACGCAGGACGTTAGGTGGCGGCCTCGCGTATCGGTTGCAGCTCGAAGAGCGGGTGGCGCTGAGCCTCGGCAACGTACTCCTCGGGCGTGTCATCGACTCGGAGTCGGATCCACCGGAGGACCGCGACCGGTGGCCTCACCCGCGGCCCTAACAACGCGCGAAGCAGCCGCGAGCGGTGGTACGGCGCGAGTGCGCGCCGAATGATGGCTGCCGCCGCGTCGGGAGGGAGCTCAAGGGTCTGTACGGCGATGCGTCGGCCGTGATCGGTTACGGTCGCCTGGCCGGCTGCCCGCAGGTTTCGAACCCAGCCGTCCTCGCTGTAGGAGGCCTGAACAAACCGGCGGCCCTCGAGCTCCAGCATGCTCACGGGTGTCGTTCGAGGCATGCCTGACCGCCGCCCCCGCACCGTCAGGAGCACGTTGCGGCTGCCCGTCGGAATTCCAACGGACATCATCCAGCGCGCGAGGGGATTGACCATGTGGAAGAACTGCCTGGCGAGGCGCTCCCGAGGATCGGCCGGGGGGCGCGCGGTACGCACTTCGCTCATCGGTTACCTCCTCCGACTGTCGTGTGTTTCGCCGCGCATCGACAACGACCGCAGAAGGAGCCTTGCAGAGCGCCTGCGGACACGCTTGCGCTAAAGGTCATTGCAAGAGTCGCCCGCAAGAGCCATGCCGCAACAGGCGCTGATGGTGGCACGCCGGCGCTGTCGGGCGCGACCATGCGATGTTCCCGTCGAGAAGGACTGGTTCCTCGAACTCCGTGCGCGCGTCGCTGCGCAAACCAGAAGCGCAATCCGCCCGGTTCGGCAGGTAGCCGATCTGCCGTGTCGTCACCGCTGAACGAGGCGTCGGCGCATCCGACATTTCGGACTCGATGGGCACGAACGGTACATGTCACGTCTTTGCCGAGTGGAGAACCATCGGCCGCACCTTCTCTCCGTCAATGTCCGCAAGCGTTCGGCTGCTCGGGCGGAGTGCCCACGAAAGCAGGGCGAATGCCGCCAGAATCAGGCATCCGAAGATGTCTCCCACACTACCGCCTCCAAGCGCATGCGATGCGGCAGCACCTATCAGCTCGAAGGTGACTCCGGCGTACGCCCATTCCTTCAACCGTGGAAGCCCAGGTGCGAACAGAACCACCGCTCCGGCAAGTTTCAACACTCCGAGGATCTGGAGCACGTAGACGGGGTAGCCGAGCTGCGTCACCACTTCGACGACGGGCCTTCCTGCAACAAGACTTTCGCGTGCATGGATGAGGTCGGTGACGCCGCCCGCCAGCGTCTCCCCAGCAATTACCGCGGTGACGGTCCAGTAGGCTATTGAGCGTAGCTTCATCACGACCACTCCTTTCTCAATATCGCCTTCCCTCGATCTGGCACTCTGGTGGTGGGCAGCCTTAGCACAATGTGATCGGCGCGTCGCTTGCCCTTGGTACGCTGGCCTCCAAGCCACGCCGTGCGAACACCGTTTGAACTGGTGCACCCGCCAGCATCGGTGCCTGGCACTAACTGTCTGCTGGCGAATGCAGATTATCGACTCGACTTCGTATCGATACAGATATGGTAGCGTATCTCAGTTGCCTGCACAATCGCCAGTGCTGCGTGGTGAGTACGCGCGACAGCGCGTCTTGCGCGCGGCGATCGAAGTTCTCGCCGACCACGGCATGCCAGGTTTCACCGTCGAAGCTGTTGCCGAGCGCGCTGGTGCCAGTAAGGCAACGCTGTATCGTCGCTGGACCTCGCGATCGGAGCTACTCATCGAGGCGATGGATGAGTTTGCCTCTCGCCCTTTGCCGGTGCCATCAACTGGCGATCTCCGTTCTGACCTGATCGAGCTGGTCCGTGGCGGCGAAGCATTGCTTCAGGAGCCGCGATTCCCCCGGTTGATGGCCGCCTTTATCGATGCCGCCGAACGCGAGCCCGCATTGCAGCAGCTACACGCCGCGATCACCGAAAATCGACGCCAGCCGGTCCGCCAGATACTCGACCAGGCCCGCTTGCGCCGCGAGATCTCATCAACAGCCGACCTGGAAGTGGCGATCGATATGCTCACTGCGCCACTGTTCTATCGCCGCTTCATCGCGCATCAGCACATGGGAGCGAGCTACGCCGCCACTCTGGTCGACTACGTACTGGCGGCGCTAGGTGCGCGCCACGGGCGCCTGCCGAAATGAAGGCGCTCGACGTGCTGCGCGCCGACCCACGCACCGACACCGACCGTATCGCCGCAATCGGCCACGGCACCGGCCGTGCGATCGCGCTGGACTCGGGCGCGCCGGCGTCAACCTCGGCGCCATCGGGACGGTCAACGCGACATCGTCGGTCTGTTCGCCGAGTGCTTGCCTGGCGAAGACGTTGCTTGCGTCATCCGACGCCGGGAGTAGCATGCTCTTGAGAAAAGCTGTCGCGTGACGACCTCAACCGACGAAACCGAGCGCATCCGCGCATATCTCATCGCGCAGGCGAACAAGCTCACACCGGCGGAGCTTGCTACCAAGCTGCGGGCGGACACAGCGCCGCTGCGCGCTATTGGCGCGGCCGTACCTGCAGCCCATTTTGCAGAAAGGCCGAGTCCCAATGAATGGTCGGCGGCCGAGGTCTATTCGCACATCCTGGATATGAATGAACGCGGTGCGAGCGCCATAGAGCGGATCCTTGATGAAGGAGCACTGCCGCGGCCAATCACGGACACGATCTCGGGCCAGACACGCGCCGCACTTGCCGACGCGGAGCAGTACTGGCAGACCTATATCGTGCGACGCGAAGCGCTCTTACAACGCGTATTGCTCGCGAGCGGACATGAGCACCTGGAAATCCAGATCGTGCACAACCAGTTTGGCGCTCTGAATTGGCGCGAGTGGCTGCTCTTCATGCGCGTGCACGATCTTGACCATATGCGCCAGCTGCAATCCATCACCGCGCACTTCTCCTCCACCTGACCAGGTGCGCGTAGCTATCAGCACCGGCCTGGCCCGCGATCGAGACGCGGCTGTGCGCTACGTGGTCGAAGCGGAGCGGCTCGGCGTTGACTCCGTCTGGACGAGTGAGGCATGGGGTACTGATGCCATTACGCCGCTGGCGTATCTCGCCGCCCGAACAGATCGGATCAAGCTCGGCACATCCATCATGCAGGTCGGCTCCCGCTCGCCGGCCCTGATCGCAATGACGGCAGCGAGTCTGGCCGGGCTGTCTGACAACCGGTTCATCCTCGGTCTGGGCACCAGTGGACCACAGGTGATGGAAGGCTGGCACGGGGTCCGCTTCGATCCGCCGCTGACGCGTTTGCGAGAGACCGTCGACATCGTGCGTCTGGCGCTCAGCGGCGAACGGGTGCAGTACGCGGGCAAGGTCTATCAGCTACCGCTGCCCGCGAGCGAGGGACGTGCACTGAGATTGGCAGCCGAGCCGCGCATGGTACCGGTGCCGATCTATCTGGCCACGCTAGGCCCGCGTAGCCTCGAGCTCGCGGGCATGGTCGCCGACGGATGGATCGCGTCTTCCTTCATGCCCGACCATGCCGAGGCGTTCTTCGAGCCGATGCGGCGTGGCGCCGAGCGGGCCGGGCGTTCATTCGATGCCATCGATCGAGTCGCTGGTGGAGTGGTTGCTTTCGGCGACGACCTGGATACGCTGATTGCGCCACGTAAACCGGGCTTCGCGTTTGAGATCGGCGCCATGGGTTCGGCGCGCCAGAACTTCTACAAGCAGGCGTACGCGCGGCAGGGCTATGCGAGTCTTGCGGAGCGGGTTCAGGCGCTGTGGCTGAAGGGTCGCCGCGACGAGGCCGCCGCACTGATCCCCGACGAGTTCGTGCTCCAGGCGAACCTGCTCGGGACAGCCCAGATGGTGAGGCAACGGGTGCGGACCTACCGCGACGCCGGAATCACGACCCTGCATGTGTCGCCTGTCGGTGCGACGCTGGAGCATCGGTTGGAGGCGCTCGCTTCATTGGTGGCACTCGTGCGCGAGGTGGAGGCTGAGTGAATCGCCGCTGTCGCACGCTGCTGAGATGAATGTTCTGTGCGCGGCGCAGCGCGTGTAATCTCGCATGCTTGGCCGTGGGCACGAACTACCTGGCTCGGGTCTGTACAGTACTGACGATGTCCCGTCCAAAGACGTACGCCGAAGTGGTCGAGGTTATCGAGCGCCACGTCGACGACGTTCATCGGCGAGTCCTGCGCAGCACGACCGATCCCGCCAGAGGTCTGCCTCGCTTCAAAAAGAAGGCGGAGCAGGCGCAAGACGAACGCGCGTTGGACACCCTCCTGAGGCTTCTCGCGGAGGTCCACCCTGAGGTGCTGACCGTCGACCGTTTGCGTGCGGACAGCTACACACGCATCGACGGACCCGCGCTGGCGGCTGAAGATACGCGCCTGCGGCGCCGGCTGCAAGGCATCCCGGAGACGGCGCCCTCATCACTGGTCTAGGAAAGGTGGCACGTTCCGTAGCGAGGTCATTCCAGGCGTCGGCTGCAAACAAATTCTGGCATCAATGTGCCGACGACATCGCCTGCGCGGCCTGGGCGGAGAGAGCGGATTCGTGAAAATGGATGGCGCGCCAGCCGGCTGGAGTGCGCTTGAAGATCATACTCACGCGGAAGGTCGGCTCATGCAGTTCGGCGCGGGCTTTGAGCTTGACGCTGGAGCGGGAAATGAAGAACGCGATCGCCGTGTCGCCAAGGACGTCGATTTTCAGATCATTGACCTCCTTCGTCAACACCTTCTCCAGATGTTCGGGAAGGGCCGCCATACAGTGTTGAATGGCGGGCCAACCGTAAGTTGGCTCTTTCATCTCCTGCGCGACATAGATCAATGGCTCATGCCGCGTGTCCCAGATGGATGCAATCTGCTCTGGGTCTAGGCGGCTTTGATCACCGTTGCGGCCAGATCGGCTGATTCGGTCGCGTCGGTCTGTCCGTGAATCAGGTCGATGATTCCGTACTCTTTAGCTTCCAGGCGCTCATCTAGTAGTCGCGGTTTATGTCGTAGATCCAACGTGGTGCCGAACACGATTCCGACACCTATGAGCTGCTCGTCATTCGCCGGTGTTGAGCCAAACATGTGCAGAGGACTCCGCCTGATCCTAACATTTTGCTAGAATAACCCCAACATCTAATGAGCGGCACGCTAGCGGCGAAGCACCTTCCGCTAACCTTGGACACCTAAAAGCGCGTGCTTGGCGTAAGCTCAGCCGACTCAACGGGCATGCGAGCCGTGCGATGGATCCATGGCATGCGCTACCGTAAGCGCCCCGTCCTTAACTATTCACGCCTGCGCTGGTATCGGGAGATGACGACCACTTATGGCGTCACTGCCCAGTGCATCGTGCCCACCGGGTTGCGAGCCTTCGCGCGGATCACCGTGACGGGCCTGGAGCATGTACCCTCCACCGGCCCAATCATCCTGGCGGCGAATCACTTTGACAACCTCGACGCCTATCTCCTGCTGCATCTCGTACCGCGTCAGGTCCACTTCGCGGCGCGACCGGATGGATTTGGCACCGGTACTTTGTGCGCGCTATGGCGCCGGTTGGGTGCCTTTCCGGCGGATGCCTGGGGTATCCGCTACGGACTGAAGCTGTTGGCTGAGGACGCAGCCGTCGGCGTTTTCCCACAGGGCACAATCTCTAGAGACCTTGTGACCCGTTGCGGCGTCGCGGGAGTGCTTGCACTGTACTCCGGGGCACCGGTGGTGCCGATCGCCATTCGAGGAACCGACGAAATCCACCTCACTTCACTACTCACGCGCCGAGTAGATGTGCGCGTTCGATTCGGGGCTCCATTGGAGTTTTCACGTTGCGGCGCCGGCGCACTCCGAAGTCGCGCGGTTTCCGAAAAGATTCTGCACCACATTCAGGCGCTCCTGACCAGCTAGAGAGATCCCGCTGCGCCCAGGCTCGGACCAGCGCGGGACGGGATGCTCCGCACCCAGTGAGTGATCAACTCACCGGCCGCGGTCGGATGCGCGATGTGCGTAAGATGACCACCCGCGAGTTTGTGGAGGCGTGCGTTCGGAAGGCGCCGGGCAAGCTCCTGACCAGCGCGGGTTGGGACGAATGGGTCCCAGGTCCCAATGAGAATCAATGTGGGGCTGTGGATGGCCGCCAGCCATGGCCGCGCATCGAAGCGAAGCGCCATCTCGCACTTCGCGTGATAGCTCGCCACGTGTATGGCTGGACGGCGTAGATACGCGCGGACGAGCTCGGACGAGCAACCCCACCCGAGCGCAGCAGGCAGAGTCACTGGCCGCCAGACGCGGAGCAGGCGCCGAGCCCATCTATCTCCCACAAGTCGCCAGATGCCGAGTGGTAGGCGCGGCAAGTATGCAAAGGCTTTGGGGTACCAGCCAAAAGCTGACAACAGAATCAGCCCTCGCACCCGGGTGGGATGGCGGTGCGCAAGCGTGAGGGCAGCCGTTCCACCAAATGACTCGCCGCACACGAGTGCAGGTGCGTCTGCGTCAGGATCAGAGTCCAGAACAGCCAGCGCGCGCTCCGCCAGACCCTCGACGCCGCCGTCCATGGTGTCGAAGCGGTGGTCGAACGTGAGAACGCGCATGCCGCCGAACAACCGCGGCGCCACCGCGCGCACCATGCTGGCATCGCCGTCCAGGCCGGGGATCACGAGCACACGCTCCGTAACTGCCCGCTGCGACGCGTCACTCGAGTGCGGGTGCACGCTTCGTTGTACTCGACTGATAACCGGCGCAGGATCTGGGTCAATTGCGAGCTCTCCAAATCTGTTGGTACGTGCCCGCTCAAGCACACGCCGCCGGAGTGACGTCTGGCAGCAGGCGACTGGCCGCCGCGGCGACGATGGTGACAACTGCTGCGATCAGCAAACTGCTGCGTAACCCCTGCAAAAACGTCCCCTCATCGGCGAGCAACGCGCCGAACACGGCGATTGCGAGCGCGCCTCCGATTTGCCGGCTGGTGTTGAATACGCCACTGGCCGTTCCCGCGCGGGAGGCAGGAACGCTGTTGAGAAGCGCTCCCATCATCGGCGGCATGGTCAGTGGACCCGCCACTCCGACCACCAGCATCAACGCAGAGAACACCCACACCGGTGCGGTTGCTGGTAGCACCCCGAGGACCACCAGCCCTGCCGCCATCAGCACCAGTCCGACGCTGATCAGCGTGCGTGTACCCCGGCGTTCAGCGATGCGCGCACTGAACGGCGTCAGGACTGCGCCAATGAGCATCATCGGCAGAAACGCCACGCCAGTGGCTAGCGACGAGAGACCGCGTACTTGCTGCAGGAACAGGCTCATGACGAACGGCAGCCCGTAGTAGCCCACGATGAACGCGAAGCCGACGCCGCTGGCGACGGACACCGTCCGCGACCTGAACAGAGCGAGCGGCACCATCGGATGGTCCCCCCGCGCTTGTGCGAGCACAAATGCGGCGAACGCCGCAATCGCGACGACAAAGGCACCGATCACCTGCGGCGCAGAGAAGCCGTCGGCGCCCGCTGTAATAGCGCCGTAGGTCAGCCCACCCATTGCCAGAATCGCAGTCACCTGCCAGTCGAGGGGCACGTCGCGTTGCGGAGATCGTGCCGCCCGCGTGAGCAGCACCAGCGCGATGATCCCAACAGGCACGTTGACGAAGAAAATCGTCCGCCAGCTGATCAGCGTGAGAACACCGCCGAGCACCGGACCGGAGGAGGACGCTGCCGCGCCGCCCATCGCCCACAGAGCGACGGCCCGCGCCCGCTGAACCGGATCCGGATAGGCCTGACCGATCAGCGCCATGGAGGATGGCATCATCACCGCCGCCGCCGCGCCCTGGAACAGACGCGCGATGATCAGCCACTGCACGCTCGCCGCCAGTCCGCAGCCCGCCGAGGCGATGGTGAACAGCGCCAGCCCAGCCCCGAACGCCTGGCGGGCGCCGAAACGGTCGGACAGCGCACCGGCGGAGAGCAGCAGGGCGGCAAACAGGAGTGTGTACGCGTCGACCACCCACTGCAGTCCGGTCATCCCAGCGCCGAGGTCGTCACGAATCGAGGGCAAGGCGACGTTGACGACGACCGCATCGAGCGTGATCACGAAGAAGCCGAGCAGAGCTATCGTTAGCGAAAGACCGCTGCGGGTGCTGAACGCCGCAACCGCACCGCCACCGGTCCGGTCCGACTCGGGCACCGCTGCGGCCGTCTGGCCGACGAGATCGGCGGACGGCCTATCCAACACGGCGCGGCTTCGCTGATCTACGGGCACAGCAGTGTCTTGATCGCGCGGCGCTCATCCATGGCGCGGTATCCCTCAGCTACCCCCTCGAGCGGCAGCGTCAGGTCGAACACCTTGCCCGGATCGATGTGGCGCGTCCAGACCAGGTCAATCAGCTCAGGCAGAAAGCGACGCACCGGGGCTGGGCCGCCGTGCAGCCGCACGTGCGCGTAGAACAGGGCCTCTCCGTCGAGTTGGACGCCATGGGGAACGCCGACGTAGCCCACCGACCCGCCAGGCCGAGTCGAACCGATCGCCTGAAGCATCGGTACGGCAGCCCCGGTACGGGTAAGTGCCTCGAGCGGCAGCCGGACCACTTCGGCGAGGCCTGCCCCCCGACCAGGATCGATCTGGTGCCCGCGCGACTAGCAGGCGTTACAGCAGGGGCGGCCAGCCACGACGATCGTCAATGGTCACCGCAGCCGCTCGGTCGACTGCCAGCTGCTCATGTACAGCCCGCACGTCGCCGAGGACGGTGGCCGCGAGCATGCTTTGCCGTGCGATCGCAGGCTTGGCCACCAAGATGGCTCGAGCTGCTCGGAGACGGCGATCGACCGAGGCAGCGACACACTCGTCGCTGGTCGCGGCCTTGACAACGGCGTCGTCGACGGCCACTTTGAGCTTCGGCCAGCTCGAAAAGCCAGGCTCGCGGGCGACCACCAGTTGCGCCGCCGCCAGACTGGCCGCGCCCTGTGGCGTCGGCAGGTATTGACGAACGAAGCGTTCCAATGCAGCGGGATCACCGCGCTGGACAGCGTCACGCAGCTCTTTGGCCTGACGGCGCAGCTGCTTGAGATCAGGGCGCTCGGGAAGCGACAGGAACATGGCACGTCGGGCGCGTGGACCGCCTCTGCGATGGCCAGCCTGTAAACCCCGATGCCCGTCGGATCGATTATCGCGCGGAGGAGCTGAGTCCCAAAGGAAGCCAGCACCTGATCGAGGGTGTCGTAGTCACGCGGCACCGGCAGGTCGGTGAGCAGCGGCAGTCGCCTGGCGCGCTCCGTGATACAGGCGGCGAGCATCTTCTGCTTGTTTCCAACCAGTGTGTACAGCTCGCGCTTTGAAAATGCGCGCGCGCGAAGTGGTCAGTGTGGCGGAGTCGTGGCGCGCCGTGGGGATGGACGCGGCGGTCATTTTGCTTGACGTCGCTGGTACCTCATAGTACCGTAGTCGTTGAGAATTGGTACCACTCGGTACCACACTTTCTGCGAGAGCCGCGGCGGCGTCCTGTCCGCGGTCCTGATCCGCGGAATTTAGAAAGGAGATGCACGTGCTACTACCCCAACTTGTCTTTTTCGTAAGCGTCGCATTCGGCTTTATCGGCTGGAGGATCGTCGCGGACCGCTGGATCCGCCGCCTGCAAGCTGCCGCAACACTAATCACGTACTTGGAGAACCGCTCATGACCGCCGCCGCTATTCCGATTGGTCTCGTCCCGCAACGTTCCGCCTGGCGCAGCCTGCTGTGGATCGGCCCGCTCACCGCAGTGTGGATCCTGCTGATTTATTGGCAGCCCATCATCACCGGCAGTGGCTTTCCGACCACCGCCCACCAGTTGACCGCCCACGGGCTTCTCGCACTCGGGTTGTGGCTCGGCCTCGAACGCACCGACCTGACCCCAGGCCAACGCCGCGCGACGTGGCTAGCGGTCATGATCCCGGACACCCTCTGGTTTGCCCTGGCCTGGAGCGCCGCGATCAGTGGTACCTTCCACCCGGACGTCGCAGCCGTACCGCTGCTACCGTTCGCGATCTTCGTGCCGATCATCATCGGCGCGCCAGTGCTGTTGTTGTCAAAGCGCGTGGGGCAGGTGCTCGATGCGATGCCGGCAAGCTGGCTCATCGCGCTTCAGCTGTATCGCGTATTCGGCATCTGGGCTGTGATGGCCGGACTTCGTGGCGCGCTGCCCGAGCTTCAGGGGTTCCCGGCGGGAATTGGCGATTTGCTGACGGGGCTGTTCGCCATGCCGGCGGCGATGGCCGTGGCGACCGGTACAGCTCAGGGCCGAAGGGCGGCAATCCTCTGGAATGTTTTCGGCCTCATCGACTTCGCCGATGCGATCACCTTGGGGATAATCTTCGCGTCTGTATCTAGCATCGGTGCAGGCGTTTATCCGGATGTGCTGACGCCGGCATTCGTGGTGCCAAGTTCCACCCTGCTGCACCTTCTGTCGCTGCGCCAGCTGCGTCGACGCGGCCAGGCGGAAGCAGCGCGGCAGTAGACCTTCACCGGCGGTGGCGCGCGGCGCTTGCTTCGCGATGAGTCACTTGCGCGGAACGACGCGGACTCAGCAGGGCAGTTGACTTCTTTGAAAGCGAAGGTCCTCCACGTCACCGACGCGCCACCGCCGGTCTCGCGCGCGCCATCGAGCCAGCTCATCGTTACCCCGTGTGAGTGTCTCGCCGGCGCGATGTGGTCTTCCGCCCGTGCAATCAAGCCGAGGCCAAACCTATTGCCGCGGACCATTTCGTCGCATTCGCTTCCAGTCGATCGTAGAGCCGCGCAGCATGACGGCCGCGAGACGTCCCGAGTGAACGTCTGTGCCGTGGACGCGGCGATCAGGCAGTGGTTCCGCAGCTACTTCGATCCACTAGACTTACGCCACCAGCAAGTCTTCATCAGTTCAACCACGCTATTACACAACTCGGTCGGCATGGTTGTGCGTGCGATCGGAGGGCAAAACGCGATGGTTGATTGATTTCCGGAACTTCATCGCCGGCCGCAATAGTAGTCATCGTCGATCTGCGCGCGTTCAAAGGCGCCACGGCGTCGCGAAACTGAACGTCGAACATGCATGACGTCAAGATTCGATCGGCCGGAAGCTAAGACCCTTGAAGAAATCCATTACGTCTGATCGCCATAGCGATTCGGGGCCGCGGACCTCGATTCCGAACAACCACGGCATGAGCCGTACGGCAACCTGATTGCGAGCCAAATAAAGCTGCATCTCCTGGAGCGTTTCCTCCGGCGTAAGAAATCGCTGGTGCGGCACGAAGCGGAGCCGGCCCGTTCGCACCTCCAGCGCAGCTCGCATCTGGATATTGCAATACCAATCGGTCCGACCCTCCCAGGCGGACACAACAATCACCTCATGGGTCGCGCGGTCAAAGCGGGCGACTTCGACGACCGAGTGGTAGATCCGCCGTGACTTGCGGCCTTCATGGGTTAGCTCCGCGAACCGGTCACCAAGAAGCCAACCGAGATTGCGCGCATACAAGCCTGCAGGCTGCCGCAGGAGCCACGCCACCGCGCCCGACGGTCTGTTCCGCCCGACTCCAGTTCGGCGCCGAGCTCCAAACGTCACTTGAATGGCGCTGGACCATGCAGACTGTGGTCGCGGCGGGTCACGTGGAGGCGCATCAAATTCCCGTTTGATCATCGCTTGTACGCGCGTACTCTTTCATCACTTCAGGTTCCCTTCGGATTTTCCGCGAGTTTTTGCAGTGGCGCGCGGAGGAGACAGCAATCTGCGCAGGACTGGCGCGACGTTCCTTGCTGTGAGTTCCGGATTGAGAGCGCGGTGGAGCAAGACGCCGTCAATGGCCGCGGCCAGCACGGCCGCCGTAACCTCCGGTGCTTCCTGGTTGTACGCTGCTAACCACCTGGCGAAGCTGGTGCGAAATTCGCCGAGCAGCGCCGCCAACTCGCTCCGGAGGCGCTCATTGCGGAGCGACGCGAGGTAGGCTTCGATGAACAGGAGCGACGCAGCGTCTGTACCAGTGATTGCGTCCAGGGCACTGAGCAGCGCATCGAGGCCGGACTCCAGCGTGGCTGCCTGCTCCAACGCCGACATTGCGCCCTCGAGCGACTTACGCATCATTCCGAGGGTCGCTTCCTGGAGCAGAGCCTCGACTGATTGGAAGTGGTAGTGCACGAGCCCGGCTGCGAGGTCCGCACGCTGCGCAAGAATGCGGGTACTGACGCAGTTCCAGCCGAGCTCCGGGATGAGTTCGACAGCCGCGCGCAGCAGTTTTTGCCGAACTTCGCGTCCGCGTTCCGCGGAAGAACGCGGTGTTACAGAAGCGGCCGTCGTTGCTGGCGAGGCGTGTGGATGTGACGTACGCGCCATTCACTCGGCCCGTTTCTGTTGCGGCACAGGACGACGGCGATTTTGTTCCACACGATGCGCAACGACGTCGCCACTTGCGCAGCACCGGTCAATGAACAAGCCATTGGAAAGCCCGCTCGACATATGACTTCGCATCATTTCTAATGCAGTTACCGTGAGCGATGATCAACTTATCGAAGTCCCAGGACAGAAGGCGCTCGAGGGATTGTCGCGCGAGCTTTCGATTTGTAAACGTTAGTCGGATGTCGAATCCGACGCCGCCATTCGGATGTGCACAGCCCGATAGTCTCAGCAACGCATTCCGTAGATGCTTGCCGTTCAGCATCGGATTGGCCTGAATGAGATCGCCCAGGATGACGGTGTGAGAGGGCTTGTGAAGGAAGATGACCTCGTCTAGAAGAGGGTTGCCTTTGAAAACAAGCTGGTCGATCTCATCAGCCCAGCCTGGATTCGGCGTATCGGTAAGAATGCCAGTCATCGGCAGGTGGCCTGCCGCCAACCGGAGCGGCGTATTTCTCGACGACCATACCTCTGCTGCGGGAAAGAGCGTGTGCCACGCTTGAAGGCGCCAGAAGTGCCTCGGTGTCGCGGCAAGCAGGTATCTAACAGTGCCGGTTTCAACGATTGTTTTGAGGGTTTCGAATGGCACCTGCACGGGAGAATCGACCCACAGCGAGCGGTCGGCAAGTCGCACGACAGTCATTCGCGTCGTAAAAGCAAAGCCGAAATCGTACGCGATGGGACCATCGACGATCCAGACGTTATCTGCAAATGTTTGGAACTCGGGCATGTCCTTGCTCCCGTGGCGACATCCGATCAATGTTTTCGTGGCCGTCCATCGGCTGGAGGTCCAGGGCGGTCTCGGTCGCGGCGTCCCGGATGGTGCAAGGCTTGAGGCTGGAACCTGGGTGAAATCCCCGATCAGTCAGGTCTGAACCACCTCGCGGATTTCGACAACGGTATCGCCCTGTCGCAGCCGTGCGTCCCAGTGGACAGCGATTGCGCCCTTGACGCTCTGGTGGGCTGGGCATCCCTCCGGATGGACCCTGAGTGCGCGCTCAACGGCTTCGCGATGCTCCGGCGGAGCGGTGAGCTCATAATGGAGCGTAATCGACTCAATGCGGATGGTTTTGCCCACTCCAACTATCCGGCCATCGACAGTCGCGCTGAACTGACTGCGATCGAACGGGACTTTGCGCCCTGACAGGGCGCCGGCAAGCGTGCCGAACATTCAACCGGCGACGGCCGCGACGATATGGTCCAGCGTTGATGCCACCGGCGGGCCTTCTGCCGCACCGTAATAGCTGCGCAGTGCACCCTGGACGCCGTATACAACTGGTTGAGGTACCTCGCCGAGATAAGCGTGTCGGTATCCGTGGTGATACTCCAGGCGCGCGTGAGAAACGTACTCGAAAGACTCAGTCACGAATCAGGTCCAGTCCATTCAGTGTCACGTCGACGCGCGTGGCGTTGGGCGGAAAACAAACCAGTGGAGTGCAGATTTGTGCGTGGACGCGGAGCGTAATACCTGTCGATCCGAGATTGCTGGTGAACAGCAGTGGAATCGTCGTGCGAACAGTGTCCTCATATACCATGAACCGATCCTGTAGTCCCGCGATGCTGAATGGTTGGGGCGTCGGAAGCTCAGGCGTCCCAATCGTGAGTCCATCGAGCGGGTCCACCTCGAACGACAGAGCGGTGTAGCCATCCGGCACAGGTGACGCGAAGACGTGCGTCTCCGGCGCCAGTCGCATCTCCACGTGCAGGCGGACTTGCTGATATGGACGGTAGGTTGGCGCGTCCGTCCAAGCTCGGACCTCGAGACCTTGCCGGCTGGCCTGTGCTACATCGGGTGAGGGATCTGGGCGAGCTACGCCTGTCGCGAATTCCTCGAATATGCGAGCAGTTGGTCGCACTCGATAGCTCTGCTCGAAGTATTTGGCGGTGACAACACCCGCTTCGTCGAGCACGAATGTTCCCGGATAGGCGACGCCCCGCTGTTCGTCACGCGTCTGAATGCCGTAAAAGGCATGCTGCTCGACGAGGTGCTCCTCGTTCAGCAACCCTGCGGCGCGGATTGTATGGCTACCCTCGTCGGATAGGAGCGGATAGGTGATGCCGCGCTTTTCAGCAAACGCTGCCAGGACCTCTACGCTGTCGTAGCTGAGCGCGAAAACCGCCACACTGCGCTTTTCAAGCGCCTGCCATGCATCCTGCAGCTCCACGAGCTGTACTTTGCAGTAGGGTCACCAGCGCGCGCTGCGGTACACCACGACGAGTGCTCGACGTGCTCCGCGTTCAGTGTGCAGGTCTACGAGGCGCCCGGTCTGGTCGGGCAGGCGGACGTCCGGGAAGCGTGCTCCGACGGCTGGACCGATGCGGCTGAAGTCGACACTTGGCAATTGCGGGCTCAGGGTCATGCGATCTCCCAATTCACGGCTTGTCACCAGTCACCAGATGGAGCGCCTGGACGGCGAGGTCTTCGATGAGCGTGGCGTCATTACGTGTTTTCGCCAGCAGCAGAGCACCCTGGAAATACGCAACCAGCGCGTCTGCGGTACGCGAGACGACGTCCTCCGACAGGAGACCAGCGTCCGACGCGTCGCGCAGCGCTCGCTCAAAGTAAACACTGTAGCCGTCGAACACCTGCCGAATGCGGTCGCGGATCACCACATCCTGGGTGCCTAGCTCAGCCGCCAGGTTGCCGAAGGGGCAGCCGCGCACCACATCCGCTTGCTGGTGTTGTGCGACCAGTCCGAAGAAGCGCTCGAAGCGTTCCAGCGGTTTGACATCGGGCGCGAACGCAGGCTCCAGAATGTTCGCCCTGGTCCAGGTCCACTGCTCGTCGATCGCCGCCAGAGCGAGCTCGCGCTTTGACGGGAAGAAGTAATAGAAGCTTCCTTTGCGAACGCCCGCATCGGCGCACAGCTCGTCCACGCTTACGGCCAGATAACTGCTTGAGTGGATCAGCCGTGTTGCGCTGGCAATGAGCTGAGCGCGCGCCGTGGTCGTTCGTGGCATAGTTGACTGGCCGGTCAAGTATACGCCAGTCCCAGATGCTGGTCATGTCGCCGCGGCGATCGGGCGCCGCGCAATAGTTTCCGCGCGGCTCGCGCCAGGCGCACATAAGATAGCTCGGCCGATGCACCCAGCAGGCAGTCCCTCGCCCACGGGTCGAAGGCTGAAGCCACCGACCGAACAGCAGAGTCCAAGCCGGGAGAGCATCCTCGATCTGGCGGCGACTCAGACGCCGTTGCCGTCACCGATCGAGGCGTATTTCGAGGTCGCCAACCGCTGCAACAGTCTGTGCGCAACCTGCCCCATTACATTCTCCCCGCACGAAGCCGCGAAGCAACTGTCGCTTGATGAGTTCAAGCATCTCGTCGCGCAGTTCCCCAATCTCCGTCGCGCGGTTATGCAGGGGATCGGCGAGCCGCTGCTGAACCGCGATCTCGCGCCGATGATCCGCCACTTGAGGTCGCGCGGCGTGTACGTCGTCTTTAACACCAACGCCACGCTGCTGACGCGCCGGCGGCAGGTCGAACTCATCGAGAGCGGCTTGAACGAGTTGCGAGTCTCAATTGACGGCAGCACGCCCGAAACGTACCTGAAGGTGCGCGGTATTCCGGGTTTCGATCGAGTGGTCGCAAACGTGGCGGAGATGGTGCGCACCAAAAAACAGCTGAATGCCGAAGACCCGCGTCTATCGTTCTGGGTGACGGGCATGCGCGAGAACCTGGAGGAGCTTCCAGACGTCGTGGACTTGGCAGCCCGAATCGGCGTCGACGAAGTCTATTTGCAGCGAATGGTATTCGGTTTCGATGCGAACGCGCTCGCGCGTCAGGAGCAGACCATTTTCAAGGAGTATCGCGACGAGGCGCAGGCGATCATTGCCGAAGCTGACAGGCGAGCAGGCGCTCGCGGCGTTGTCTTCCGCGGAAGCGATACCCTGAGTCCGCTCGAGGCCATCACCGACCGGGCACCGGGCGCGGAGCCATGGCGCGCATGCAGCCGTCCTTTGCGCCTCGCGTACGTCACCGCGCAGGGCACTGCACTGCCATGCTGCATCGCGCCGTTTACGGATGCGCCGTACGCGAGCATCACGCTGGGAAATTACCTCCGGGACGGGGTAGCCACGGTCTGGAATGGCGGTGCGTATACAAAGTTCCGCGAGGCGCTCTACTCGTCGGAGCCACCCGCGTGCTGTCGCAATTGTGGTCTCGCGTGGAGCTTATGAACGGTGGCGGATTTGCAACGCCTGGCCGCTCCGAGGCCCTCCGCATTTCGGATCCCGCTGCAGGCAATCCTGCCGCATTTGGCAACAACGCGATGGGCCGATCCGGTGGTGTTGCTGGTATGCATTGCGCTTACCGCGGTTGCTCAACCGCATCTCCTGGCAGCTGACACACTGATCAGCCTCGATACCGCCACTCAATACTATCCGTGGTATGCGTATTTGGGCGACAGCCTCCGCGGCGGACACATGCCCGGGTGGAACCCGGCTACGCTCTCGGGTACACCTTTCGCAGCGAATCCCCTTTCGGGCTGGACCTACGTGCCGGCGATGCTGGTCTTCGCCTTGCTTCCGCTCGCGCCCGCCGTGCACGTCTACCTGTTGTTTCATGCGTTTCTCGCCGCGGTCGGCGGGTACGCGCTCGCACGTGTGCTGGGACTCAGTCGGGCGGGTGCGCTGCTCACCAGCGTGGCATATGCCAACTCTGGCTTTTTCGACGTGCAAAACGTGCGGTCGAATCCGTTTGCAAGTGTGTACGCGTGGTTGCCAGTAGCCCTGATCGGTGTGGAGTTGGCTTTACGCGCCAATCGCTGGCATGCGCGCGTTGCCTGCTGGGGGCTTGCTGCCTTTGCCATGAGTCAGATCATTGCCGTCTGGCCAGGCCAGGGCGCCTATTACTCCGCAATGCTAGTGGGTGGTTACATCGCGTTCCGTACGTTTCTTTGCCCACTCCTTGTGGCGTGGCCGCGAGCTAGCTGGAGAGCTACAGGTTCACAGCTCGCGACATTCGCGGTGCACAGCGCCGCCGTTTTCGTGCTGGCGCTCGCGCTCGATGCCGCGGCAATCCTGCCCCGACTGGAGTTCAACAGTCTGTCCAATCTGGCAGGTGGCTACACCGGTGCGGAGGCGAGCGTCGGAGGATTGAACCCTCGCGAGTGGCTGCTGGTGAGTGTCCCGGGTTACTGGTATGCCGGACTCATAGTGCTCGCGCTCGCAACCGTCGCGGTCTTCCTAAGACCTCCCGCATTGCACCCGACTATTGGGTACTTCGGGCTGACATCGGTCGGCGCGCTGCTGATAAGCGGACGCTACGAAACCCCGCTGCACTGGCTGCTGTATCACACATTACCTGGCTTCGCTGGCATCCATCCCCACGCGCCGGAGCGCATTATGACCGTGGCGTATCTTGGCCCGGCATTGTTGGCTGGCGCCGGTCTCGCGGCGTTGGAACAACGCGAGTGGTCGCTCGGAAGAATGAAATTGGGCGCGCGTGCACGGGGCGTGGCGCCCGGCCTGATGGTCTTGCTCGTCGTCATGGACCTCGCGATCGGGGGCGCAAAAGCCCGCGCCGACGTCGCGCTCACTGACTCTCAGAATGGCGCAGACAAACTGACATCTGTGGACTTGATGGCGTACTTCGAGCCCGACGCGGCTGCGCGCTTTTTGCAAGGGCAGCTCCAGTGGAGCGGCACGCCGAGCCGCTACATTGGGTATGCGCCATATACGCACCACGGCCTGTGGTGGCCGTACACCACGCGCTTCATGGATCCGTTGACGGCGATGCTGGAGGTTAATAACCGCGCGCTGTCACTCGGACTGCAAGACGCACAGGGTTACGACGCCAGTCACTTGCAGCGCTACGACATGTATTTCGCGGTATTGAATGGTCAGACGCAGAACTACCATGATGCCGAGGTGTTCTGGGCCGGACTCCAGTCACCGTTGCTGGATCTGCTCAATGTTCGCTACGTAGTTGTTCCGCCCGTAGATCAGCTCGACATCTCCGACACACTTGCACTGCGGCGCTTTTCCACGACCGTCTACTCAGACAAGCAGGTTCGCATCCTCGAAAACCCAACGGCCCTGCCGCGCGCCTGGATTGTTCACTCCGCGACACAGATGCGGCCCGCCCAGGCGTTGGTCGCAATCGACAGCGGGCGCGTCGCAGCGCGTTCCACCGCGTTGCTCGAGGAGGATCCGCCGACTCTGGCTCCGCCATTCGACGCAACGTCCGATCAAGCTGAAGTGACGCTTGACGCGCCGGACCGGATGGTGATCGCGACTTCAACCACCGCATCGGGATTGCTCATGCTCAGTGAGGTGTACTACCCGGCGTGGCGCGCGTACGTCGACGACCAACCGACGCATGTATTTGTCGCCGACGGCGCGCTGCGGGCGATCGCGCTACCGCCTGGCAACCATCTCGTCCAGTTCCGCTTCGAGTCGCTGGCGCTGCTCATTGGATCGCTCATTTCCGTCGCGAGCGTGGTGCTGCTGGTTACACTGGCGGCCGTGGCCGTCTATGCGGACCATCGAGCGCCGCGGTGAGCTCGCGGGTAGTCGTCAGCAGTGTGGCGGCGCTGGCGATCGTGCTGGTGGCGACTGCTGCAGCCGGCCCCGCACAAGCACCTGCACCGCCGACGACAAGCGGACGGACGGCAGCTCCGGTCGATCGGAACGCCGAACGCGCTGAGGCGACCCTGGCGAGCATCGAGCAACATTTTTCGACTCGCGACGGTCGCTTCCACGAGGTCTTCCCGTCGACCGGTGACGCGTACAGCACACTCTGGCCACTCACCCAGACTATCCTGGGCATGCTGTTTGTTTCACAGCTGCGCGATCGGCCGCTACCGACTGACGCACCTGACTACTTCGAGCCGTACTGGGACACCACCACCTCACCACCGGGTTACCTGGCTGCGATGTTTGAGTCAAGCGGCAGCGGTCGAAAATTTTTCGATGACAACGCATGGACGGGGTTGGACCTGGTGGAGACCTATCGCTCGAATGGCGATTCTGCCGCGCTAACTCGTGCGGTTCAGATATTCAATTTCACGGTGTCGGGCTGGGACGACGCGCCAACCGATCCTGACCCGGGTGGCGTGTGGTGGGCGCAGCAGAATCCGAATCCGCGCTTCGCGCACCGAAACACCATCTCGACGGCATCCAGCGCCGAATTGGCACTGCGGCTGTACGAGGCGACCGGGCGCATCGATACACATTACCTGGACTGGGCGACCCGCATGTACACCTGGGTCGACAGCTATCTGCGCGGCTCGAATGGACTGTACGGGGACCACGTGGACCTGGCTGGGCAGGTTGATCCGGGCCAGCTTACCTACAACCAGGGAACCATGATCGGCGCCGCCGTGTTGCTGTATCGAAGCTCTGGCAACGGTGAGTACCTCGCGCGTGCCCGAGCGACCGCTGAAACGTCACTTGATGTGTTCGGCCCGGATTACAACCAGCAGCCGGCGTACAACGCGGTGTTCTTCCGGAATCTGCTCTTGCTCGAAGCCGATACCCGCGATGGTCACTACCGCGCGGCGATGCAAGCCTATGCAGACACGGTGTGGGACACGCTGCACGACCCCGCAACTGGCCTGTTCAACTTTGCGAATGGCCGCAGCCGATCGGTCGAACCGCATCGACTGCTCGATCAGGCGGCGATGCTGCAGATTTACGCGTTGCTAGCGCTCGGTCCAGATGCGGCCGACGTGACCATTTGATTCGGCTCCGTCAGCGGACTGGCGCGGGTCGAAATCGATTCGCGCCACTGCTGCAAAGCCCGCCGATGTGAAGCAAATCCAATCTGATCTGGCGCTGGCAATGCATCGGCGTCAAAGAATGCCACATCGGAGGCGTCATCACCCGCCTGCAACGTACCACCAATCACGCGCGCCTTATAGAGGATGATAATCCCGTGTTGGCGCGGATCATCGAAGTAGCTATAGACACCAAAGAGCCGTTCGATCTCGACGACCAAACCCGTTTCCTCGAGTATCTCCCGCCGCGCAGTATCCTCTACGTCCTCGCCGTATTCGACAAAGCCGCTGGGAACGTACCAGAACCCCTGCCACGGCGCGAATTTGCGGCGCGCCAACAATACTTGAGATCGATGCTCGACAATGCAACCGCTCGCCGGAGCAGGGTTACGGTACGCGATTGCTCCACAGGCAGTACACACGTCACGGACATAGTCATGCACCTGGCGTTGTGCCATGGGCGACCCGCATGTCGAACAGAATCTCGGACTCGTTACCACACGACCAGACAGGTTTCCGTCTGGCGGACGCCAACTGCGCCCGCGATGCCCGATGTAATTCAATTCCCCAACGATTGCAGGTCCGGGCTCTCTACCAGAGCGATCAGATCGAAGCGGCCGGTAACCGCATGAACATTCGTAATCACGGAGTCGGCCAGCCGCATCCCGCGCAACTCAGTTACCAGCTCCTGCACGCGGCTCGGTTCCGCTGAGATCAATACGTACGCAGAAACCATTGCCTCAAATCCTTCTGTCTGGACTCCTCACGGGAGCCGATCGCTTAACCTCATTTGAATTCCATCAGCTTCGTGGTGCCGGTGCGCGCCAGCTCATCGAGCTGCAAGCTGATCCTGTCGACGGAGTCCGCTAGCGGGAACAACCTCTTCCCAACTTGCATGTCAACATCCGTCGAAAGAGGGTGCCAGTAGACGCCGTCAAGGTTCACCGTAACCTCCGGCACCAGGTTATTCATGGCGAGCTCGAGACCTTCGGTTGAGTAGCCGCGCTTTGCCAAGGGGCGGACGAAATGGTCTTCGTCAGGAATGCCCAGCGAGCGATGGAACTCACACAAGCGCTGCAGATTTGCGGAATTGGCTGGAGTTTCGGTTGTGCCGAGACGGACCCGAAACCCGTTCGCCTGAAGCGCACGGATCCCGTCTACGGCACGCGCCCATGAGCCGGCGCCGCGATACGCGTCGTGATCTTCCGGGCAACCCCCGTCGAGGCTCACCTGCACGATCAGGTTATCGTTGGCGATGGCGATCAGCTTTTCCAGGCGCGCGCCGTGGAGCAGCATCGCATTTGTCAACACGGTCGTCAGGATTCGGCTCGACGAGAACGCCAGCATCTCGTAAATATCGGCGAGAAGGAACGGTTCGCCACCAGTGAAGAACGCGTGCACGAAGCCCATGTCCACAGCTTCGCCGATCAGACGTTGAACGTTGGCCAGCCCGATCGCACGTCGTGGAACGTTTGGGCTCGAGCGGGCTACGCAGTAGCGACAGCGGAGATTGCAGTCGTAATTGGTGTAGATCCAGAGCTTCCACTCGAGCGCAGGTGGCCCGTTATCAGGCGTCGCCACAGAGACTTCCTGAGGGGTGACCATTCTGCTTGCCTCTGGCCGGCTCGATGGTACACTCGCCGCGGCAAAGCCGTGCAAGGGCTCGCTAATGCGGATGACATTCGGCACGCCGTTAAGGCCCAATACTCGCAGGTCAGACGCGAGCCGAGCGCGCAGTACAACTTCCGCGTCGGTCGTGAGTTTGCCGAAGCACTCGGTTACCCAGCCGATTTGCTGGACGCCCTTCCGGCTTCTCTGTCTGAAGCGTTCACGGTTGTTTCCAACGCGGCACTGTTGGCCCAGCTGGAGACAGGCCAGACCGTGGTCGACCTCGGGTCAGGCGGTGGCCTCGACCTGGTTATCCTGGCGCGAAAAGTCGGCCCGGAAGGACGCGCCATCGGCATCGACTTCGCACCCGATGTGGCACTCATCCAGAAGTCGGGGCTGGACGGCGTGCGCGTTGTCAGCCGAGGGCGTAACGCCCGGACGCGTGCACGGGAATCACAGGTGTCGGTAATCGAGGCGCATCGGCCGTAAGCCATGCGCGACGCTTCCGACAAATCCGGAACTGCCTCGGGGTATGTCACGGCGCTGCTCGTGATTCGAACGTTTCTGGGACTCGTGTATCTGACCAACGGTCTGGCAAAGCTGTTCGGATTTCACGACGTCACGATTCTGTTGTGGCATACGTTCCTCATCAACCGTGACGATGCGTTCAACATTCAGATGGGTAACACCAGCTCGTCGCCCGGCTTCCTACACGACCTCGGCACGATCATCCTGGCCAACTGGGTCATCTTCCAGTGGCTGCTAACCGCTGGTGAACTAGCGGTCGGACTTGGATTGGTGCTCGGAATACTGGGCAAGCTCACCGCGACTGGCGGTTTTCTGCTCGCGTTTATGACATTCATCTTCACACTCGGCGCCGGTACCTGGACCTTCGACTACCTGTTTGAACCGGCGCTCTTCGTGGCCTTGATCATTTCGCCCCCGCTACCAGGACTGGACTCGAGATTGCAGTGGGGGAAGACGCCCTAGGAACGCGGCCGAAAACCCGCTCGAATGGTTGTGAATGGCCTGCCGCGTTCCTAAGGCGCAGTCTGTCACAGAAGGTTTATCCAGGCATTGCGACTCGTGCTGCGGACCGGCTTGTCGGCCGAACTTCTAGCGCACGATGTCTCAATACCGCGGGCGCTAGCAGATCTCGCCAGGAATCCAGCAGCCGCGCCGAACTGATAGATACTCAAGCGATCAGTCCAGCGACCGGAGC